>NZ_CP117466.1:1872500-2198327 GCF_028621715.1 Paracoccus marcusii
CAGCGAAATTGAATTGTCTGTGAAGATGCAGACTTCCCGCGGTTAGACGGAAAGACCCCATGCACCTTTACTACAACTTCGCACTGGCATCAGGATTGCGATGTGCAGGATAGGCGGTAGGCTTTGAAGCGGGGACGCTAGTCCTCGTGGAGCCATCCTTGAGATACCGCCCTTCGCACTCTTGATGTCTAACCGCGGCCCGTTATCCGGGTCCGGGACCCTGCGTGGTGGGTAGTTTGACTGGGGCGGTCGCCTCCCAAACAGTAACGGAGGCGCGCGAAGGTTGGCTCAGACCGGTCGGAAATCGGTCGTTGAGTGCAATGGCAGAAGCCAGCCTGACTGCAAGACTGACAAGTCGAGCAGAGACGAAAGTCGGCCATAGTGATCCGGTGGTCCCGAGTGGAAGGGCCATCGCTCAACGGATAAAAGGTACGCTGGGGATAACAGGCTGATGATGCCCAAGAGTCCATATCGACGGCATCGTTTGGCACCTCGATGTCGGCTCATCTCATCCTGGGGCTGGAGCAGGTCCCAAGGGTACGGCTGTTCGCCGTTTAAAGAGGTACGTGAGCTGGGTTTAGAACGTCGTGAGACAGTTCGGTCCCTATCTGCCGTGGGTGTTGGAGACTTGAGAGGAGCTGCCCCTAGTACGAGAGGACCGGGGTGGACGTTCCACTGGTGGACCAGTTGTCGTGCCAACGGCAGTGCTGGGTAGCTATGAACGGACAGGATAAACGCTGAAGGCATCTAAGCGTGAAGCCCCCCTCAAAACAAGGTCTCCCTTGAGAGCCGTGGAAGACCACCACGTCGATAGGCCGGAGATGTAAGTGCAGCAATGCATTCAGTTGACCGGTACTAATGGCTCGATAGGCTTGATTTGATCCGGAAGAAGCAGGATTATCCTCCTTCCTCCAAAGCATCCTTGGACAATATCAGACCCTTCAAAGGGTCCGACGCTGAGCGTTTCTTTCCTGGTCTGGTGGCCCTAGCGCGAGCAAAACACCCGATCCCATCCCGAACTCGGCCGTTAAGTGCCGCTGCGCCGATGGTACTGCGTCTTAAGACGTGGGAGAGTAGGTCACCGCCAGACCTGGTAAGAAACGCAATATCTCTCTGATACGATGAAACAAACCCGATCAGGACAACCTTGGCGCGGGGTAGAGCAGCCCGGTAGCTCGTCAGGCTCATAACCTGAAGGTCACAGGTTCAAATCCTGTCCCCGCAACCACCGTCAAAGACTCACCACCAGCCCCGGCCAAACGCCGGGGCTTTCGCATGTCCGGGCGACTGATGCCGGCCTGGCCTTCCGCAAGGCAAAGAACCGCCGCAAGCTCGCCCAAACGTGGAAAACCGTGGGCGCCCGGCGCAGCAGCCTCCGGCACCATCCGGATCTTACAGATCAGACCCCGCAAAATCCCCGTCGCCACAGATCGCCTGGACGGCCTCTGCATTGCCTCCGCCAGGCAGCCGATCTCCTGGCGGTAGCGCTCGCCCAAGGCCGGGTGCAGCCGCAGGGCAGGGGGCTCGGGCGTCGCCGCAAGCATCCGGGTCAGCTCCGCCTTGCGTCCCTCAAGAGCCTCCATCTTCGCCTTCATCGACGGGTGATACATCCCGTCCTCGATCGCCGTCAGGACGCCCGCAATCTTTGCCTCGATCTGCGCCAGCTCCTTGCAGGTGGCGTCATGATCGCTGCTGCGCCGCCCGGCTGCCTCGTTGAAGGCCAGGCGATAGGCCTCGACGAAGGCCGCGACCAGCTCCGGATGCATCAACCGGTCGCGCAGCCCGCCCAGCACCCGCTCTTCCAGTTCCTCGCGCCGGATCGTCGCCCGGTTGATGCAGACCGCCGCGCCGCGGTTGCGCGCCCCGCTGCAGCCGAGGCGGGTCCGGTTGATCATCGAGTATCCAGACCCGCAGCAATCGCAACGCACCAGACCAGACAGCAGGTAAGCCGGTCGCCTCGCGCATTCCGGCCCTATGCGGGCATCGTTGACTCCGGCGGGGTTCATCGCTTCGCGGATGCCGGCCTGCCGCGCCTTCACCCGATCCCATAGCGCCGCGTCGATGATCCGTAGTTCGGGCACCTCGGTCGTCACCCACATCTCCGGCGGGTTCAGACGCGCCTGGCGCTTGCCCGTGTCGGGGTCTTTCACGAAGCTCTGCCCCGGTTCAAGACCCGCACCCCGACATAGAGTTCGTTGTTCAGGATCCCCGTGCCGCGTCGCCAGTTGCCCTGGATGGTCGATGATCCCCAGCTGCCAGAGCCACTGCCGCCGCTGCGGGGCGGCGCCACGCCTTCACCGTTCAGAGCCGCCGCGATCGTCCTTGCTGAGAGGCCGCTGTTGTAATCCGTGAAGATCCGGCGGACCACCGCCGCCTCGGCATCGTCGATGTCGCGCTCTCCGGTGATCACCGTGCCGCCCGTGTCGAAACCGCGCCGCACCCGGTAGCCGTAGCTGTTGCCACCGCCTGACTTGCCGGCCATCACCCGGCCCTCGAGGCCGCGGCGTGTCTTCTCAGCCAGCTGCTTGAGGAACTGCGACGACATCAACCCGCCGAAGCTGATCCGCATCTCGTCAATCTCGCCCTCCGACCGGGTGACGATCTTGACCCTGTGATAGGCCATCCGCTTGTGGAGGCCCGCCATATGCTCCTGATCCCGGGACAGCCGGTCCAGCGCCTCGGCCACGATGACATCGCAGATGCCGTCCCGCACCGCCTTGTGCAGCCGCTGAAGGCCCTGACGCAGATGCGAGGCGCCGCTGATCGCCTCATCCCGCATCTCCTCGACCACGTGCCATACATGGGGCTCGCAGAGCTGTCTGCAGACGCGGATCTGGTCCTCCGCCGAGCTGGCCGATTGTAGGTCGGTGGAGTAGCGAGCGTAGATCAGGGCACGAAGGGGTCGGCTCATGAGCGGTCTCCGGGAAGCATCTGCCTTTGCCTCGCAATGTCCGCCTCGGCAGCACCGCGGCCAAGCGCCCGGGCCAGCGCCACAAGCGAAGGGTGAACCCGAGAATGGGAAGCGCTTGATGCCTCTTCAAGAGTCGCGTCGAAGGCGTCGGACTCAGGCTGCCCAAAGGTTGGAACGCGGGTTGCCTCATCTTGTCTGCGCATATGACTTGACCTCGTCTTTTAGGTCCGGTCAACCTGAGCGCGAGTGCCGCAATATCTTGAGATTCAATCAGACATTTGCGGGAGGGAACAGTTTGCACGCGCTCCCCTATTACATCTCTGCCTTGTCGGCCGATGCAATGAAAGAATACCGGTAAAAGCCTGAGGGCGCCGTGCCTTCGGTAACGACGTTAGCGCCCGCCGTGATGGTCGTTAACCTCAGGTGCTCTTCAACACCTGACACGGAGGCTTACAACAGTGTGCAAGACAGAGTGTTCAGTCGACCGTTCCACGGCATTCTTGGACTGACCAAGGAGGAAATCGTCGTGGATACGGTGATGACCGCGGCCGAAAAAGCGTCGCTTTTGAAGTTAGGTCACCATGGCATTGTTCGGCCGCTCGTCGATCTTCAGGATGCTCAGCGTGGCCGCAGACAGCTGAGCGCAGCCGAGGCCTCCATCACCGAGGCATTGCGGTTATGGACCTATGCACGCCTGCCCGCGATAGCCATGCAGATCCAAGGCACGTCCCGATCGGCGTTGATCACGGATCAAACGTATGACTGGCTGTCTGAACAGGCGCCAAACGTGGTGCGCCTTGCAGGAAAATCTGTGGCCGGTAAGGACATCCCTCAAATGGAGCCTGGCCCTGAGGCTACCAACTGGGTGACCTGCCCCCCGGAACGTCCCTCGGTTTAATGTAGAGTTTGCTTCATCACGAAGGAGCAGACGACATGAGAAAAAGCCGCTTCACCGAGGCGCAGATCATTGGGATGATCAAGGAGCAGGAAGCCGGAATGGCGACGGCGGATGTCTGTCGCCGGCATGGTCTCAGCCCGGCGACGTTCTACAAGCTCAAGGCCAAGTATGGCGGCATGGACGTGTCCGATGCCCAAAGGCTGAAGGCGCTCGAGGACGAAAACGGCAAGCTGAAGCGTCTGCTGGCAGATGCCATGCTCGACAACATCGTGCTGAAGGATCTTCTGGGATCGAAGCCATGGGACGCCACTGGTCCAAGGACCATGGCTGAGGCCTGACGACACCGAAAGCGCGGCGGGACGCAGTGCTCAAAGCGATGCGGGATCACGTCATCTCGCAACGCCGGGCCTGCATCCTGGTCGGTGTCGATCCGAAGACGGTGCGTCGCGAGCGGCCGCCCGACAATCCGGAGATCCGCAAGGCCATGCAGGAGGTCGCGGCTGTGCGTCGCCGGTTCGGCTATCGGCGGATCGGACTACTGCTGGAGCGCAGGGGCATGCTGATGAACCCGAAGAAGCTGTATCGACTCTACCGCGAAGAGGGGCTGTCGGTCCGGCGCAGGCGCGGCCGCAAGCGCGCCCGTGGCACACGCATGCCGATGCCCCTGGCCCTCATGCCCGACCAGCGCTGGTCATTGGACCCTCGCCATGGTCACTCGGACCAGTGGCGTTCCCATGGCTCGATGGCGGACACGTTCGGGGCGTCGCGCAGGTTCCGCATCCTGGCGGTGATCGACGACTGCTGCCGCGAGAACCTGTGTCTGGTTGCCGACTCCAGCATCTCGGGCGCGAGGGTGGCCCGCGAGTTGGACGCACTGGTGCGGATCTATGGCAAGCCGGCTTGCATCGTCAGTGACAATGGGACGGAGTTCACCAGTCGGGCCATCCTGAAGTGGGCCGATCAGAACGACGTTGCCTGGCACTGCATCGATCCCGGCAAGCCGCAGCAGAATGCCTTCATCGAAAGCTTCAACGGCAGCCTGCGCGACGAGCTGCTGAACGGGGAGGTCTTCGACACCTTGGATGACGCGCGCCGAAAGATCGCCCTCTGGCGCTACGACTACAACGCTGTCAGGCCGCACTCCTCGCTCGGCAACCTGACGCCGCTCGAAGCGCGCCGGACGCTTGCGCTCCCTGATGGCTCCGCGCCCGGCGCGCTTGCCATGAAACCGCCCCCCGACTACCAATCTCAAACAGGCAGACTCTCATTATGAACGAGGGACGATCGGGGGGCAGGTCACTTCGGATAAACTTCTGTGATCACGGTTGCACCGGGTGCTGGATCCCACCCGTCAAAGGGTCAGAAGTGCAGGTGGGGCCGCGCGTGCCGAAGGTGCCGCAGCCAAGGAATGCCGGCATGGGTGATATGGCCTGTTCTTGGTAGCGGTCACGAGAGCCGCGTTCTCTGCCTCGGTCCGCGCCAAGGCCTTGCGGGAGGGGCGTTCGATTGCAAAAACCGGGGGCTGTTTCTCTCTCTTGACGTGGATGACTTCACCGTGCGGCATTTCGAGAGCAGTTGATGCTCAGCATCCGGTTCTGGGTGACTTGAGTGGGTATGTTGTACGCGTGCATCGCCAGTTCCGTGCGGTTTCGGACATCAAGCTTGCGGAAGATGTTTGTCAGATAGTGCTTCACCGTCTTTTCGCTGAGGTTAAGTGACCGGCCGATCTCCTTGTTGCAGCAACCCCGGCGGATCAGGACGTATATCTCTCCTTCGCGCTTGCTCAGGATGCTGGCATCTGCCTCGATCTCCAGCGCCGGCGCGGCTCCCCACGACCCCAAGACGCGCGCCGCCAGATGGGGGGTGATATGGCCGATGCCGTTGACGAGTCGGTTCAGAACATGAAACAGCTCGTCGCCGCTGATCCCTTTAAGGACGTAGCCGGCGGCGCCCAAGCGCATCGCTTCCATCACGTCCTGTGGCCGCTCTGATATCGTCAGGATCAGGATGCGGGTTTGGGACCCGGCATGGGTGATGGCCCGAATGGCTTCGATGCCCGAACCGGGGATCTCGAGATCGAGGATCAGGATGTCGGGGGCGTTACGCCGCACCAGGTCGATCGCGTCCGCGGCGGAATGGCCCGCACCGGTCACGCGAAATCCGCCAAAGCCCCCGATCACCTGGATCAATCCCTCTCGAACGATGGGATGGTCGTCGACGACGGCAACGCTGATCTCACTCATGGCTATGCTCCATGCTGTACTCGTGAAAACTGGCCCGAATTTCCATGCGGTGGTGTTCCAGATCCAGAACCTGAAAGATGCCCCCCAGATTCTCGATGCGATGCCGCAGATTGCGCAGGCCCATCGGCTGGCGGGTGACATCACGGCATGCGTCCTGACCGTGACGGGCGTCGTTGCTGACTGCGATGACCAGGATACCGTGATCGACGTACAGATGCACCTGTTGATCCCGTCCCCCCGCATGCTTGAAGGCGTTGTGCAGCCCCTCCTGCACGACACGGCAGATGGCGACCTTGACGGGCAGGCTTGGCTCCGGAAGGCGGTCCGCCAGAACGGTGCGGACTTCCGTCGAGGTTCGGCGCCGATGGTCCTCGACAAGGGCGGAAACCGCGTCCGCCAGGGGCAGTTCGGCGACCGGTCTCTGGCTGGTGCCGCTCAGCAGGGCCTGAACCTCGCTCATAGCCTCTTCGAGGATAAGCCGAACGCTTTGCACCCCGTCTTCCTGCGGTCCGCTCGAAGGCGGTGCGGACTTCATGCGCAGCAGGGCGACGGTGAGCAATTGGCCAATTCCGTCATGGATGTCCGAATTGATCTGACGAAGCTGCGCCTTCTGCTCCTCCTGCAGGCGGATGGTGCGCTGATGGATCCTGGCCTGTGTCTCCCGTGTTCGGTCAAGCAGCAGGACCAGGTCGGCCATCCGTGCGCTCAGATCGGTGCGCTGTCGCAGGATCACCGCATCGCCATAACGAAGGATCATGACCAGGATGGCGACGAACATGGCCCCGATGACGGTCAACAGGCCCCAGGTCTGCCAGCGGGCGCGGGTCAGCGCGTCCGAAACGACGGCCGCGTTCTGATAGTACTCCGCCACCGCGACGATCCGGTTGAGCGAACGGATGCGGATCGGAACATAGATCTCGAACTGCTGGGGGCCCGTGGTGGTGCTGGGCCAGCCGGATTCCACGTGGAAGGTGTCGCCGACCGATACTGATATCTCTCCTGCAAGCGCGGTTGCCAGCTCGTCGCTGACGGGCTGCGCGGAGCCCGTCAGGCCGGGGCGCGATGCGTAAAGAATGGTACCTTGGGCATTCCATATCTTCATTTCGGAAATGCCGAGCGCATCAGAGATGTCATGAAAATACGTATCGATGACACCGATAAGTTCCGGCGACAGCGTATCCGCCGCCAGATCCTCGGCATGCCGGTTCAGCATAGATTCAAGCACGGTCGCAGCGCGATGCCCGACCTCCGTTTCGACGGTCTGCTGCAGGCGCGATGCCGTCCAGACGCCCAGAATGGCCAGCCCCACGACGACGATCAGCGCGCAGCTGGAGAGATGGCGCCGCAACAGACCCAGGCCCTGCCAGACAGGCCGAGAGCGCGTTTCCGGCGAGAGGAGAGGAGCGTCAGACATGCCGGTCAAACCACCCACCACGAGTTTCGGGATATGCCGTCGGATGTAGTCCACAAGGTAGCATATGCCCCCTCGTTCACATAGGCGTTATCAGTTCCGATCCGGTCCTATTGCGATGTTCCGGATGATTTCGGTGCCTGAAACAGCGGTCCGAAGAATCTCCATCTTCCTGAAGTTGCATGGCAATCTGCGCGCCCACACCGGGCGTTGTGCCAAGGCCCGTGTGGTCCATCCGGCGATTCGCCGGTCGCAGACGCCATGGCGACGAAAGTCGCCATTGCTGGGGACCTAACGCCGTATTGGGGACGGCCCGTCTTGGCGTAACCTGTCGACATGGGCCGCCGTCCCGATACCGGGGGTGGACCACGTATCTTGTAAATGGCTTGCGCCGACGTGAACGCCTCTCCACCCATGGTGAGGGAGATCACCCTGTCATGCGCCGGCCTCTGGTCACGTCAGGGAGATTATCATGGCAACGAGCTTTCATGTGAACGTGCATGACCTGAGCTTCATTCTGAAGCAGATCCAGGTTTCCGAACTCCAGGCATCGACGCCGGGCATGACGACCGTGGAGGCGATCCAGGCGGTCTACGGCGTCAGCGCCGCGGATGCGGCCCTGATGCCGGTGGGCCTGCGGACCGTGGACGGCAGCGACAACAGCCTGTTGCCCGGAACCGAGAGCAACGGGGCAGGGGACACGCCCTTTCCGCGCCTGTTGGACCCGGTCTATTCGAACGAGGGTGACGAAAACCCGTTCTTTGGAATCTCGAACACGAACTACGGGAACAGCGGCAATGTCGTGGACAGCGATCCGCGCACGATCTCAAACTTGATCGTGGACCAGACGCCCGCCAATGTCGCGGCCATCTATGCGGCGTTGAAGGCCGTGGGAACGACGGGCGTCGATGCGAATACCGCCGTCGCCGCGATCACGGTGGCCTACCAGGCGACGCTGAATGCCAAGGGGGCCGACGCCGCCGTGGAGGCCGCCGAAACAGCGTTGAGCGCCGAGACCGCGGACCATGGCGCGGCCGTCTCAGCCTTCAATGCCGCAGAGGTGCGCGTGGGGCATTTCGCCTCGGCCGGTCCGCTGGCGGATGTTGCGGCGGAGGCCGCCGACGCGGCCAGCGACGCGCTGACGGTGCTTGTCGCCGACGTGGAGGGCGGAAACGACGTCACTGGATCCCTTGCCACGGCCTTGGCTGCCGCCGTCACCGCCAAAGAGGCCGCGGATGCGGTGACGACCGCCTTGGGCGGTGATGCCGTTCCCGCCGCTCAGGCGGTGGCCGACGCTGCCCAACAACTGCTGGAGTTCCTGGATACCGCCGCCCAGAGCCTTCCGATCGATGAGGCGGCGCTAGTCGAAGCTGTAGAGGCCTTCGGGGCGGTGCTGGGATCGGACGGACATGCCGCCGACAGCATGGATGCGATCCAGGCCGGACTGGCCTCGGCAGAGGATCAGGCCGACGCCGCCGCGACGGTGCGAGACGCCGCGCAGGCCGCCCTTGCCGAGGCGCAGGCGGATTACAATACCGCGGTGCAGCAGGCGCAGACTGCCGGCACACCCGCCCAGACCGCGGACTTCCTGGCGGACACCTTGGAGCATTACGGGCTGGCCACCGGTCCGGAGGGGGGCCTGATCATCGACCATGTGTCGCCCGATGTCGGCCTGACTGCGCCCTTCAACAGCTTCATGACCATCTTCGGCCAGTTCTTCGACCATGGTCTGGACCTCGTGAACAAGGGTGGCAACGGCACTGTCTTCATTCCGCTGCAGGCCGATGACCCACTGATTGCGGGCGCCGACCAGATTTTCGGCACGGGCGACGATCTTCCCGCAAGCCTGCGGTTCATGGCGCTGACCCGGGCCACCCCGGTCCTGGACGAGAACGGAGTGGAGCAGCACGTCAATGCCACGACGTCGTTCGTCGACCAGAACCAGACCTATACTTCGCACGCCTCGCATCAGGTGTTCCTGAGAGAGCAGATCCGCGTCGAGATCGATGGGGTGACCAAGGCCTATTCCACGGGCCACCTGCTGGACGCGTCGAGCGAGACCGGCTCTCTGGACGGTGCGGTGGGGACGTGGGCCGACGTCAAAGCGCAGGCGCTGTCGGTCCTGGGCATCCGCCTGGAGGACATGGACGTCCACCGGGTGCCGCTGTTGGCGACCGATGCCTATGGCAACCTGATCACCGGGCCGAACGGCTATGCCCAGATGGTCATGGCACCCGACGCGACCCATTCCGGCCCCTGGCTGCGCGAGGGCACCGCCGAAGGGATCACGACGCAGGGCAGCATCGCGGCCGGTCCGGCCTTCCTGGTGGACATCGCCCACCATGCGGCGCCCAGCAGCACGACGACGGCTGACGGGGACAGCGTCACGGGTGATGACAACAACGCCCAGACCTATGACGACGAAATGCTGGATCTGCACATCGTGTCGGGCGACGGGCGCGGCAACGAGAACATCGCCCTTCAGTCGATCCACTCGATCTTCCATTCGGAACACAACCGCATGGTCGAGGAGAACAAGCACACCATCCTGGATTCGGATGACGTGTCATTCATCAACGAATGGCTGCTGGTGCCGCTGGCCCAAGGCACGGACCTGGCCACGGTCGACCCGGCCGATCTGGTGTGGAATGGTGAACGCCTGTTCCAGGCTGCGCGGTTCACGACCGAGATGCAGTACCAGCACATGGTCTTCGAGGAATTCGCCCGTCGCATACAGCCCGGGATCGATCCGTTCGTCTTCACCAATTCCGCCGATATCGATCCCTCGATCATGGCCGAGTTCGCGCACGCGGTCTATCGCTTTGGCCATTCGATGCTGACAGACACCGTGGACCGGCTGGACGCCCAGCTGATGCCGGTGAACGGTGATGCGGAACAGATGTCGCTGATCGAAGCGTTCCTGAACCCAGAAGCCTTCACGGGGTCAGGCAGTTCGCTGGACGAGGCGCAGGCGGCGTTCATCCGGGGCCTGACCTCGGACGTGGGAAGCGAGATCGACGAGTTCATCGTCCCCGCCCTGCGCAGCAACCTGCTGGGTCTTCCGCTGGACCTTGCCGCGCTGAACATCGCGCGGGCACGCGATACCGGCGTCCCGTCGCTGAACGAGACGCGGGCCCAGCTCTACAACGACTTCGGCCTGCCGGACCTGAAGCCCTATGCCAGCTGGACCGATTTCACGCAGTATCTGAAGAACCCGTTCTCGATCGCGAACTTCATCGCGGCCTATGGAAATCATGCGTCGATCACCTCGGCCACGACCCTCGCCGACAAGCGCGAGGCTGCCACCCTGCTGCTGTTCGGCGACGGCACCAACAGCGATGGCGTGACGATACGCGGCGTGACCTACACGAACGAGGATCGGCTGAACTTCCTCAACGGGCGGGGCGGCTACGGCGCCGGCAACGACCGGGGCGGGCTGGACAATGTCGACCTGTGGATCGGTGGCCTGGCCGAGAAGGTGACCGAGTTCGGCGGCATGCTGGGCACCACCTTCGGCTTCATCTTCGAATACCAGATGGAGCAGCTGCAGAATGGTGACCGGTTCTATTACCTGTCGCGCACGCAGGGTCTGAACCTGCTTGACGCGCTTGAGGCGAACACCTTCGCCGACATCGTCATGCGCAACTCGGCGCTGAGCGGCGATTACGCCACGCATATCAACGCAAACCTGTTCCTGACCCCGGACATGATACTGGAACTGGACCGCGCCATCGCACAGCGCGACTACAACGGCGCGGGTGCTGGCCGTGACCCGGTCTGGGACGACCCGATCATTCAGAGCCTCGACCCCAAGGTGATCCGGGTGGATTCCGGTGTCACCGACGCGAATGGCCACCAGGTCGGCGGAGAGCTGCATTTCCGCGGCGGCGAACATGTCGTCCTGGGCGGGACCGAGGGTGACGACTACATCAAGTCGGATCTGGGTGACGACGCGCTGTGGGGCGATGGCGGCAACGATTACCTGAACGGCGGGGCAGGGGCCGACCAGGTCTTCGGCGGCGACGGTGACGACATCATCGAGGACACGTTCGGCGACAACTTCCTGCGCGGCGAACGGGGCAACGACGTCGTCTCGTCGTCCCGGGGCATCAACCTGCTGTTCGGCGGCGAGGGGCGGGACGCGCTGCTGGTCGGTCAGGACGCGGGCGAGGCCTTCGGTGGCGAGGGCAACGATTTCATCCTGGGCGGTTCCGGCGGGGACAACCTGCTGGGTAACGAAGGCAACGACTGGATAGAAGGCGGAGAGGGATTCGACGTCATCTCGGGCGACAATTCGGAACTGTTCTTCAACTCGACCATCATCGGCCATGATGTGGCCTGGGGCCAGGGCAACGACCAGGACTACGATCTTGAATCGGGCGACGACATCGCCCTGTCCGGGATCGGCGTCCAGCGCTTCGAGGGCATGTTCGGCTTTGACTGGGCCAGCGCGAAATACGATGTGGCCGGTGTGAACTGGGACTTCAACATCCCGATCTTCACATCGGCGCCTGCGGACATCCTGCGTGACCGCTTTGACCTGATGGAGGGGATGTCGGGCTGGATCCACAACGACACACTGCTTGGCGACAACCGTGGCGGGACCGTGGGCGACACGGATGCGGCGGGCAGCTTTGACGACCACGTTCTGACCGCGGCGGGCATCGACCGCATCAACGGGCTGCGCAACTGGTTCGACGGCGCGCTGGAGACCCTAGGCGGACCGGGAGCCACACGCTTCCGCGACGGTAACCTGATCATGGGTGGCGCGGGGTCCGATCGCATGATGGGGCGCGGCGGCTTCGACGTCATCGACGGCGACGCCTGGCTTAATGTCCGCATCCGCATCGTGGTCGACGGAACCGTGTATTCGGCGGAATCGCTGAACAGCTCTCAGGCGGCCGCCGGACCGTATGCGGGCAGGGTCTATGCGATGGGTGCCGACGGGCGGCCGGACTTCTCTGCGCCGGCCTTTGGGGGGCGGTCGCTGACCTCGCTGCTGCTGGACCGCACGATCAACCCCGGCGACATGTCCATCGTCCGCGAGATCGTGACGGCGGCACCTGGCACGGCCCGTGACAGGGCGGTCTTTGCAGGCGCGCTGGACGAATACGAGATCGAGGGGCGCGGCACGCAGCTGCCAGGAAGCACGTTGATCCAGGCGGCGCGTGACATGAACGGCGACGGCTTCATCTCTGTCCGCGACCTGGGCGGGGACGGGCGCGCGGCCTTCGATGATATCGATCTGATCCGCAACGTCGAGGATCTGGAATTCACCGATCAGGTCATCGCCATCGACACGCCCATCGGCATCAACGTGAACCTGGCGCTGGACGTCGATGGCGCCCCTGCGGCCTTGCCGGCCATCGGTGCCACCATCGGCCGCATCACCGCCGAAGGCGTTCCCGGCACCTTTGCCCTGGCTGCCGGCAGCAGTCCCCTGTTCGGCGTTGCAGCCGACGGGACGCTTGCCGTGACCGGAACGCTTGGCCTCAATCAGACGCACCAGCTGGATCTGACCTTTGCGACGTCGGGGGTCAGCAGGACGGAACGCCTGCAGGTCCAGACCGGCAGCAACGCGGCCAATACCATGGCAGGATGGGCCGGGGACGATCTGATGTACGGCTTGGCCGGAACGGATGTCTTGACGGGCGGCACGGGGGACGACGTCCTGTTCGGCCAGGCCGGAAACGATCAGCTGACCGGCGGCGCTGGGCGCGACATCCTGATCGGCGGTCGCAACAACGATCAGGTGCAGGGCGGCGCGGGGGACGACCTGATCCTCTTTGCATGGGGTGACGGGAATGATGCGGTCGACGGCGGCGATGGCACCGACCGGATGCGCATCTCTGGCACCGCTGCGAACGAGACCCTGACCGCAACCTGGAACGGTGCCGCGCTGACTGCGCTGACCGGGTTCACCGCGATCACCTCTGTCGAGCAGATCCACGTCGATCTTGCGGGCAGTGCGGACCGGCTGGTCTATGCCGCCGGATCGGCCGGCGTCGTCGTCGACCTGGGCGCGGGGACGGCGTCGGGCTTTGCCTCGGTTGCCAACATCGCCTCCGTCCAGGGCGGGAACGGTGCCGATGTCCTGACCGGGAACGACCAGGCCAACACGCTGAACGGCGGGGGTGGAAACGACTTCTTCGTGGCAAGGGCCGATGATGCCAGCGACCTCTACACCGGTGCGGCGGGCTTCGACACGCTGGACCTGTCCGCCTATTCCGGCGAGCTGTCGGTCGATATTTCCTTTGCCACGGCGACGATCCTGGGAACGGGCACGACAGCAGCGCTGTCCGACCGCGTCCAGTCGGTCGAGGCCCTGATCCTGGGCGGCGGCGCGGACATCGCCTTCGGCAGCGCAGGGGCCAACCACCTATGGGGCGGCGGCGGTGACGACACGCTTAGCGGCGTGAACGGCAACGACACCCTGGAGGGTGATGCGGGCAACGACATGCTGATCGGCGGCGCGGGTTTGGACGTCCTTGTCGGCGGGCTGGGCGATGACGTCTTCGTCTTCGCGACACCCGCCCACAGCACGCTGGCGGCGTCGGACGTGATCATGGACTTCGGTCAGGCGGGATCGGCGGGCGGCGATGTCATCGACATCGGCGACATGGCAGGACTGGCCTTCCAGTTCGTGGGATCGGGAGGCTTCGCATCCGGCGGGACCAATCAGGTGCGCGTCTTCAACAACGGGACGGACACGTTCGTTCAGATCGACACGGACACCGACGTCGCAGCCGAAGCGCAGATCCGCATCCTAGGCATCCACGAACTGGCGGCATCGGACTTCATCCTGTGACGGCTGATCCAGATTGATAAGCATCATGACCGGCTGGCAAGGAGGTTCCAATGCCAGCCGGTTTCCCAAGATCACAGGAGCAGCTTGGTCATTTGCCGCAGACGGGGCATTTCTTCAGCAAACTCAACCTATGCGTTGATCAGGAAACCCACACCTACCTGATCCCCAAAGGATATGACGTCCGCGTGGCGCATTCCGTTTGCGGGCTCTCCGATCTGCTGCATCTCGACCAGGCGCTGCCATTGACGGGCAAACTGATAGTCGATCGTTCATGTAGCTGGCGAATTTCCAGTTCGGCCTTCAGATTGATGCGATATCGGCTTTGCCCCGCAGGCGGTTCTTGGTTTCCTGCCGGCGCTGGCTCATCATGATGATTGGCGCCTGCAGGGTGGCGACACAGGACAGCACCAGGTAAGGGGTAGGGATCGGAGGGCGGTCGCAGCAGGCCCGGGACGTTCGTGCCGATCCATGCCGCCAAGGACGCCGACGAACACCAGGATGAGCGGCCAGATGCCGCCAAAACGTGCGACCTTGTCGGTTATCTGGTCTCCGAAGGTCAGGCGATCGTCCAGCGCCGGCTCCAGCTGGCACGACAGAATCGTGCCAGCCTCCAGACTGTCGAGCACGGTTTTGTCCAAGGTCGACAGCTCGCCACGCGCGTCCTCCAGCATGCGTTCGACGTATTGCCTGCGAAATCGCGCCAGATCGGTCTGGCAAATGATGCGGCCACCGGATCAGTCCGGTGGCTCCGTCTCAATCAAGGCGGACAGTCCAGGGCGAACTGACATTCAGGCATGCAGCGCCGGCAGCGGAAAGATCTGTCCGCAAGTATGGCAGAGGGCGGATTTGTAACCGGGTTCGCGGAACAGAGGTTCTCATGGGGACCATTCAGGGATGACACAAGGCCATAGTGCGCCTCAACCCGATCTGCAATCATCATGCCGAACGGGTCTGCGCGTCGCCCGGCAGTGAGGATCCGGGCGGTATGAAGGCGGCAGTTGCCGCGATCTGTAAGGCGCCGGCGCAGCACGGCAGGGTCCGATAAGGATCCAGCACACCGGGATGCGTCGCCGCAGCATTTGGTACACGGAGACAGGCAGGAACATCGATCATCGAAAGCGAACGGACGGTGATCTGTATTGACGGACCGTCCGTCTAGGGGTGGGTAAACCTTCACCGATGATGTCGTTTATTACCGTCAGTAGCAGCTTCCGTTGACACAGGACGCACCACCGGCAAGCGCGCCGATCAATGCGCCCTTGGTCTTGGACCCCCCCAAGGCGTCGGCCGCCAAGGCCCCCGCACCCGCGCCGCCCACCGTCCGGACCGCGGCGCTATTGAGCGGGCTGTCGTGGTAGCCACCACCGCCGGCACATCCTGCCAGCGCCAAGACAACGGCCGTCCCCATCGCTCCGAATGTCGTCTTCATTTCCTGCCCCTCGATCTTGTTCTGAATTGTCCGAACAGCCTAGCGCGCGCCCTTGGGGATGATAATCCCGACCTCCTTCAGAAACACGTGATCCGCATGGCAGGCGTCAACTGTAGGCATAGACCAACAGCGCGACGCCCAGGATCAGGCGATAGACCACGTATGGCGTGAAGCTGACGGCCCTCAGCAGCCGCATCATCAGGGACAGAGCGACAAGGGCCGCGACAAAGGCGAAACCTGCAGCGATCCCGGCCTGTGCGACCGCTGCACCGTCGAAGTCCGACATGACGTCGCCCGCCAGAAGCGCGGCCGAGGCGATGATGGTGGGGATCGACATCAGCATCGAGATCCGCGCCGCGTCCTCGCGGATATAGCCCAGGGCCCGCGCGCCCGTGATCGTCGCCCCCGATCGCGAGGTTCCGGGGATCAACGCCACCGCCTGCCACAGGCCGACGATGACGGCGTCCCGCATCGTCCAGTCCGCGGTCCGCTTGCGGCCCTCTCCACGCTGGTCGGACCAGTAGAGCAGCAGACCGAAAATGATCATCGTCCAGCCGATCACGGCCACCGACCGCATCATCTCCATCGCGCCGGACATCTTCAGCACCAGCCCCACCAAGACCACCGGTATCGTGGCGACCATCAGTGACGCGGCCAGCCTTGCGCCGGGCGTGTCGATCCTGCCCCGGGCCAGCCTGCCACATCCGGCCAGGGCCGCGGCGACGTCGCGCCGGAAGAACAGGATCACCGCGAAAAGCGTGCCGACATGGACGGCGACGTCGATGACAAGGCCTTGGTCCTGCATTCCGGTCAGTTCCGGAAGCAGGATCAGGTGACCAGAGGAGGAGACCGGAAGGAACTCGGTGATCCCTTGGATGATGGCGACAAGGACAAGGTGGAAGAGGGTCATTCAGATTCCTTACGCGGGCAACGCGCCACTTCTGAGGCCCGTCATTCCCGTTGTGGAAATGACGGACTGTGGAGCGCGCCCGCTATCACCGACAGACCCCGACCGCCACTCTACCCGGCCAATTTGCGCTTTTGATGACACCGCTTACCGAACAGATGATGAAAAAGTGAAAGCTTGGATGCGTCCGGCATCCATGTAGAACAAGCGCCGTTGGCGCGGGAATGCTGGCGTCCCCTGCGCATCGTGATGCTAGGTCGCGTACTTCCCTTGCGCTTCAGATCAGCATCAAACGACACGGGTATCCTCGACCTATGGTCGCAAACCGACAACGCCCATGACGCTGCAGCCGCCGGCCGGTGCGTTCTATCCGCGTTCAGGCGATGCATTTCGAACATCTGTCCGTCCCGCTCCGACGCTCGTCCAGCTGGCCTCGGCGGGGGTCGTCTCTGGTTGGCCTGTCCCTGCGACATGCCAGTACTTCCACCGCAGTTGCGCTATGATTTTCCGCTGACCTAACCGGGAGATGTCAGGGTTTTGTGAGGTCACCGCAGAGCATACATCCCTGTTGGCGCAATGATTGCATTCTGCGGGATTATCAATGGCCGAGCGTCACGATGACTTCGCGAGCTAAATGCAACTGATTGGTCGTGGCACGCGCTATGTTGATACGCCATCCTTTGCCAACGGCTTGTCGGTTCAAATTCAGTCAGCGTTGCTGGCCATGGTTCGATTTGCCGCGACACATCCGTCTTGGACCGCATATAGATTGACGCTCGTAAGCATTGCGGCCGACGATCCGCTCCCCTGATAGTCAGCTTACGGCTTTGATATTGGCAGGAAGTCAGCGTTACTGCCGGTTCGCCCATTCGCTTGCAGCCCGACTAAAAAATCTTTGAGAAGCACACTTCGTACAGAGCTTTTTGGACCGCAAAGCCTTGGAGTAACGTGAAGACACAGAACATAATATGAGTTGCCCCCTGAAAGCTGGGCACTGACGTAAGTTCTGTTTTTGCTGTCTGCTGATCTTCATCACGAGGGAGATCGACGATGTCGAAACGAAAGCGGCACGCCCCTGGGTTCAAGGCGAAGGTGGCACTTGAGGTGCTGAAAGGCGAGGGGACCGTGTCGGAGCTGGCGAGCCGGTTCGGCGTGCATCCGACGATGATCAATCAATGAAAACGCGCGTTGCTCGATGGCGCGTCCGGTGTCTTTGAACGCGGTGGCCGCAAGGCGTCGGTGATCGATGAGGATCAGGTCCGGGATCTGCATGCCAAGATCGGGGAGCTGGCGGTGGCCGACTCTTTTTTGGAAAGAAAGCTGAAGTCCTGGGGCGGGAAGTGATGAGGCATTGGAACGCCATTGGTCCGAGAGACGATGCCGAACGGCATGGTCGAACGCGACCATCCGGACCTGTCGATCGGCCGGCAGCGCGCTCTGCTGCAGGTCCCTCGTTCGTCCTTTTACTATACGCCGCAAGGTGAGACGGACCAGAACCTCGCGTTCGCCATGGACCTCGAACCAGTGGCGGCCACATGGCTCACTGCGGTTGATCGACGTGCGGTTCCTCGACACGCCTTTCCTTGGCGTCCGTCAGATGACCTGGCACCTGCGCAGTTGCAGGGACCGTGGCCCCAGTGGGGCCGCGCAAGCCCGAAAACGGCCACAAGGTGAACGAAAAGCGCATACGTCGGCTTATGCGCCTGACGGGTCTGATGCCGATCCACCAGAAGCCCAACACCCGCCGGCCGACGAAGGGACACAAGACTTACCCCTATCTGGCTCGCGCGGGCTGCGTGTGGCCCGGCCAAATCAGGTCTGGTGTGTGGACATCACCTATCTGCCGATGCGTCGCGGCGCTCGGCATGGCCTCGGACCAGTGGCGGCTCATGCCTCGCTCTCCCTGGTGGCGATCATGGACTGGCACACCCGCATGGTCCTGGCGTGGCGGATCTCGAACATCGAGCCATGGTCCGCCACTGGTCCGAGGGCCATGGCGAGGGGACGCCGACTTCTGCGTCGAGGCGCTGAACGAGACCATCTATCGGTTCGGACCGCCGGACATCATGACCATGGAGCATGGTCGCGCCATCGGTCCAAGCGGCCATGCGACGCCAAGGGTCCCACTTCACGTCGTTTGCCTGGACAGACCGCCTGCGACGGTCGGGCGTCCGCATCTCGATGGATGGCAAAGGCGTTCGCAAGCGCACCTTGGGCAACATCTTCATCGAGCGCTTGTGGCGCACCCTGAAATACGAATGCGTCTATTTGCATGCTTGGGAGACCGGATCACAGGCACGCACCGGTGTCCGCAACTGGATGGAATTCCACAACCACCGCCGGCCGCACAAGGCCCTTGGCGGCCGACCGCCGGCAGTGGTCTCCTCACTGACAGGAGAAGCAACGCAACCCGATCAGCAGGAGCAGATCAGAGCTTGAAAAGCGCCAGATCCCGTCAAAGGAATGGGGAGAACATCAGTGAAGGGGAATTTCGCGCTCGATTCCAACCCGCGTGCTTCTGGAGGAATCATGATTGTGCTTGGTCTTGAGGCATGCTGGCGGCATCATTGTTCTTTCGGCATCCTCTCTCGAAGCCCTGCATCGTTCGCTGGTGGAGCAGGCGAGCATGATGGCTCCGCATGATCGTGCTGCATGGACTGAGTGTTGAACGAAGGGTCCGTGCGTTCGCGCAAAGCCGGCGCGGGACGCGTGAAGGGACAGGGCCTGATGCAATCACCCGGCGGACGGTCGCCGACCGTGCCTGCTCATCTGGAAAAGCTTGGGAAGCTGTGACAATCTTCGCGTCAGATGAGGCAGCGTGCCTGACAAGCAGGCCTTTGCGTCGGCAAATTTGCATCGCGCTCCTCCTTCACGGAATTGGAGCGGAAGATGCCATCTGAGATCGCGAACAGTCTTGAACTTCACGTCGTCGATCTGGTGAATGCAGAGCGGGAACAGACTGGCCTCAACCCGGTCCACGTCGAAGTTCATCTGAACGCCGCAGCTCAGGACCATTCCGACTGGATGGCCGAGGAGCAGGCGATTTCGCACGCTGGCGAGAATGGATCCTCTCCGACCGACAGGGTCGAGGATGCGGACTTTCCGCTTGCCGGCGGGTCATGGAACCTGACGGAGAATGTGGCCTATACGGGACTGAGAGGTCCGGCCACCGAAGCCGACGTCGACCGGCTGCATTCCGCGCTGATGGAAAGCCCCTCCCATCAGGCGAACATCCTCGATCCCGATGTCGCGTATGTCGGGATCGGCCTGTCGTTGGGGTCGGTCGAGGAACAGGGCGGAACTCAGGACGCGTTGTTCATGACCCAGAACTTCGCGAACACGACCCAGCCCGTCCTGGTCCAGGAGACGGTGGACGGACAGACTGTCACGACGCAGTATATCGACGGCGAGCCGGTTCCTGGAACGTCGCAGCCAGCGGCAGACGCGGACGAATTGCCTGCCGTTGGTGATGACCCTTCGGATGACGAAGGCACTGGTGACGAGGCTGACACCGACCAGGAGGATCAGGGCGCCTCGGGAGGGGCGTGCTTCGTCGCGACCGCAGCCTATGGAGACCGCATGCATCCGGATGTGGTGACGCTTCGGCGATACCGGGATCGCGTGCTTGTCAAATACCCAACTGGCCGCGCCTTCATCCGCCTTTACTGGCGCGTAGGCCCCGTTATGGCAAAACGTGTCGTGCCGACCGGCGCTTCGGGCCGCATGGCGCGAGTGGCGCTGCGACCGATCGTATCTGGATGCCGGAAGATACTGTGCCGTCATATGATGGTGGCGCTGCCGAGGCAGGCAGGTTCACTCATGTCGGCATGGCGTGCGAGTGTAGATCGACGGTTGTAAACGTCGCTTGTACCGTCTGGTCGTTCGCTTGCCATGGGGCATGTTGCCAGTCGTCTCGTGCATAGCATTGAGAGATCGAAGTTTGCAGCATTATGGAGCAGCAAAGAGGTTCGTCGATGCCAGTGCGTCTAATCTCCTACAAACGTTCGGATTTGGCAGGTAACGGAATCTCTCTGTTATGGCGCTTCCGCCTTCGGCTATGGAATGTCTCACTATAGCAAAACATGTTTTTCCCTACCTCGTTACGGATCCTGAGGTCCTGCGCTTAGTCCGCATGCGCTTATCGTCTGGATTCCCGACCAACAGATGACGGTTGCTGCAAGGGTGATCTGAATAGCCCCATGTTTCCTGGACGTTTTCTTCGCTGACTTTGAGGCAAGGAGGCCATGATGGGCACAGGCAATTTCACAGACGAGTTCAAGCGTGACGCGGTCGCACAGATCACGGAGCGGGGCTACCCGATCAAGGAGGTTTCGGAGCGGCTCGGGGTCAGACTGCATTCGCTCTATGCGTGGAAGCGCAAGTTCGCGAAGGCGGCCACAGGCGAGACCGATAAGGATGTCGAGGTCCGTCGGCTGATGCGCGAGCTGGCGCGCGCGTCGGAGGAGCGGGACATTCTAAAAAAGGGCGAGTCCTGTCCGCCATCGGTCCGAGGACAGTGGCGAGCGCGTATTTCGCCAGGGATGCAAGGTGAGATACGCGTTCGTGGCCGAGCATCGAGGGCAGTTTTCCGTCAGGGCCATGTGCCGGTGCCTGCGCATCCATCCGAGCGGGTTCTATGCATGGCTTAAGGTGCCGCTGAGCAGTCGGGTGATGGAAGACAAGCGCCAGACGAAGATGCTGCTCAATGCCTGGACCGACAGCGGCAAGGTCTACGGCTATCGCAAACTGCACGACGATCTTCTGGAGCAGGGAGCAAGTATCTGCGCGAACCGCGTGGCCAGACTGACACAGCTTGCAGGGATCAAGGCGGAGATCGGCTACAAGCGGCGTCCGGGCAGCTACGGAGGCAAGCCTTCGGTCATGGTCGACATGACCCTCGACAGGCAGTTCGACGTCGAAGCACCGGATCGTGTCTGGGTGACGGACATCACCTACATCCGGACGCAGGAGGGCTTTGCCTATCTCGCGATGGTCATTGACCTCTATTCTCGGCGTGTCATCGGATGGTCGATGCAAAGCCGCCAGACCACGGACGTCGTCTTGCAAGCCCTGCTCATGGCGGTCTGGCGACGCAAACTCAAGGCGAAGGTGCTGATCCACTCCGGTCAGGGCAGCCAATTCACCAGCATGGATTAGGGCGCCTTCCTGTGCGCCCACAATCTTGAGCACTCCATGACCCGCCTAGGAGGCTGTCACGACAACGCGGTGTCGGAAAGCTTCTTCAACCTCCTCAAGCGGGAACGGATCAGACGGCGAACCTATCGGACCCGCGAAGAAGCCAGGCAGGACGTGTTCGATTACATCGAGATGTTCTACGACCCGAAGCGCAAGCATGCGAGGAACGGGATGCTGTCACCAGTCGAGTTCGAACGGCGGCAGAAGATGACATACGAAGGTGTCTAAGAAACATGGGGCTATTCGTGCATTGGATACAGCCGCCCGCTCAATGCGCTCCGCGGGACAGCGCGACGGCGGGGATGGTCATGAAGATGATGCGCAGGTCCATCCACGGGTTCCACTTCATCACGTAGAAGCGGTCCATCTGCACGCGCTCCATGTAGGTCGTGTTGCTGCGGCCGCTGATCTGCCAGAGGCCGGACAGGCCGGGGCGGGCCGCCAGATAGTGGCGGGTCGAGCTGGCGTAATGGTCCAGCTCTGCCCGCACGACCGGACGCGGGCCGACCAGGCTCATCTCTCCGGTCAGCACGTTCAGGAGCTGGGGCAGCTCGTCCAGGCTCAGCTTGCGCAGCACGGCGCCGAGGGGGGTGACGCGCGGATCGTCGACCAGCTTGCGCTGTTCGTACCACAGGGCCGCCTTGGCGGGATGCTTGCGCAGGTACTGCTCCAGGACGGCGTCGCCGTTGACGACCATGGTGCGGAACTTCCAGCAGCGGAACTCGCGCCCACCAAAGCCTACGCGGCGGTGCCCATAGAGCAACGGCCCGGAATCCGTCAGCTTGAGGACGATGACCAGCGCGAGGATCAGCGGCGCCAGCAGCAGCAGGCCCAGAACCGCCAACGTGACATCCAGCCCCCGCTTGGCCATGCCACCCACAGGTGCGGCTTGGTTGGAAGATGCATCAGACCGAAACCTGAATGTCGGGTCCTGCAGGACAGACATGGATTTACGAAGGGGAGGGGTAACCTGCGGAACGCGAACAGCTCGCATCGTGACGACTTCCTGATAGTGCCAACATCTCTCAAGTGCGGCACAAGGGGCAAATCTCCGGAAAGTTCCTTAAAATTTTACAGACTATGTTTTTAGGTAGGCTTCGGTCGAGAATATCTTCAGAAATACATGCATCGCGAGTAAAGTGGACCAACAAAGACCGTGTAAAAAGCGTGATTGATGCAGCTTATGATTGAGTAAAATCAACGATGTGCCGACCAATCAGCAGAACTCTGGCGGAAGTATCTGCAACGACGACATCCCATTCCCGACGGACATTGCACTCCCTCCTTGGGTAGTTCTTTCTTCACGCTTGCGGATCCACAGGGTGTGGTGATTCAGGGACTGGTGCGCGTCGATCAGCAGCAGTTCCGCGGTAATGCAGATCATGATTTGTTGTGACAGCACGCCTTGGCGAACAGTGCCGCTCCGACCGGCGCGACGTGCAGTGATGTGCGGTCTTGACCCAGGATGAGGATCTCTGTCGCCGGGCCGAGCCGAGGTGCGCCTATGGCGAACTGAGCGCCGACAAGGCACCAAGGCCTTGGATACGTGTACGGGTCTGCATCAGCGCGGTGATCACGGGAACGAGGTCCAGATTCGGACGCAGGCGCACAAGGCGCGCCAGTAGGCCACCGGGCAGCCGTCGGCGCGTCGGAACGGGGCAAAGCCCGTCTCGGCGTCTGGCAGGCGGCGGAAGATGGCGCCGTCCAACTGCCATCCCGTGATACAGGCGTCGCGGGACATGTGCGTGGCCTTGGGGCGCAGATGCCCCATGTGCAGGACGCTCGCAGCATCGGTCCAGAGCCCATGTGCGTGGATGTCACCCCCCTGGCCCAGATGCAGGCCCGCGCTGATGATGCGGGCGCCTGGACCAAGGGTGCGGGTGTCGCTGTAAAAGGCCACACGACCGTCAGTCGGCACGCCGCGGGCGATCTGGGTCAGGGCATGGATGCCCGCACCGTGGGACAGCGGCGCCACCACCAGCGACGCGTCCTGTTCCGTGGTGCCGGGCAGCAGGTCGCACAGGTGGTTAGTAACGACGAAGGCCATCTGGCCGTGGGTAAGCACACAGCCTTGGGATGCCCCGTCGTTCCCGACGTGTAGAAGAACCAGGCCGGATCGTCGCGGGCCATCGCGGCCTCGGGCGGCATCCGGCCCATGTGGCGCGCAATCAGCGCGTCGTGGTCGGGGCCCAGGGGCGATACGCCGATGGGGATGATCGCCGGAATGTGGACCGCGCAGGCCGCCGCGTGGTCGGGGAATTGCGCGCCGCAGAACATGGCCTTTGCACCCGATGACTGCGCCAGATAGGCCAGATCATCGGGAGACAGGCGAAAGTTGGCGGGCACCCAGACCGCGCCGATGCGCCGGCAGGCGAACATCGTCTCCAGCATCTGCAGGCAGTTGGCTGATTGCACCAACACCCGGTCGCCCTTGGTGATGCCATAATCCTGGGTCAGCGCATGGGCCAGCGCGCCCACGCGGGCCTGCATCTCGGCCCAGGTGGTAACGTAATCGCCGTGGATCAGGGCAGGGGCGTCGGGCAGACGGCGGGCGTTCTGGGTCAGGAAATGTCCCAGGTTCATCACCCGGTCGGAAACGGGGGGCATCGTACCCGTTCAGGATCGAGACATAGTTCGTCATCGCAGCCCCTCCCATGTTGAAGACCCTCGCCATGGTCGCGCCCGGCAGCTGCATGTCGCCCGCGTCGCCGGTCACGCCGATAGGATGCCCCTTGGATTTCAGCCCGCCCGACAGGTTCAACGGCAGGAGGCCGTCGCGGGCGGTGACGCCGTCGCGGATCACGCGGTGGCCCTCGCCGTGTTCGGCCAGCCCCATCGCCTCGTATTCCAACATATCGGCGATGGTGAAGCAGTCATGCGTCTCGACCAGCGACAGGTCGTCCAGCGTGACGCCCGCGCGGTCCAGCGCCTGCGTCCATGCCGACCGGGCGGCGCACATCTCCGGCATGTCGCAGCGCGACAGGGCCAGCGGGTCGTTGGCCTGCGTCCGGGCGCGAAAGGCGATGGCGCGGCGCATGGTCATCGCGGTTTCGGCATCGGCCAGCACCAGCACAGGCGCACCGTCCGAGATCAGCGAACAGTCGCTGCGCCTCAGCAGCCCTGCCACGCGCGGGTTGCCGTCCGACACGGTGTTGCAGAAGGCCACGCCCAGATCCTTGCGCATATGGGCAAAGGGGTTGCGCATCCTGTTTTCGTGGTTCTTGGCCGCGATCTGACCGAAAAGCGTCAGCGGCAGCACCAGATGATACGGAGGTGCAGGAAAGTCGACAGGTCGACCCCTCCGTGATGGGACACCATTGCGCGTTCAATGCTGGGAATACCTGATTCAGGTCTTATGGTAGCAACTTTTGCCGCGCAGCGATCAAGCACCACGCGTCGATCGGATTAGGTCCTTTGTCACCAGGGACGAGATGGTTGAAGGTATCACGTCACCGTTCCACTGCAGCGGGCTGCATTCAAAACGACCAGAAGATGGCAATCTCGGCGCAGCCGCCGCACTGCTTATGAGCGGACTGCAGCATCGGCCAAGGCGGGCGATGGACAATCAAGAAGAAAGCCCGGTGATCAGGTCGAACATGCCTTAAGAAAGTGCGCTGTATAGGTCGCAGCGAGTGAACTGCGCCTGAGGCTGCAGCCCACGGTTCTATGACCCTAGCAAGGGCGCGTCAGAGTACGGCTATGGAAATCCCGCGGAGCTGCGCCTGTCAGCCGCGCCGTGCAAACCAAAAGACATCATTACCGTGCGATTAGTCAGGTTCCAAGGAGTGCCGCGGGGTCAGCCCCGCCAAGACCTGCTGCGCTGCTGCAATGGCCTGGCTGTGCAACATGGTACCCTTGGTCTGATGGATCTGATCTCAATCCAAAGTAGCGTCCTGCCCCGGATCAGTGATCATGCCTGCTGTTCGTTTCCATAGAGTGCTATCGCCAAACAGATCTAGCCCCAGACGCGTCGTGGCCTCGACGGGGGCCGATCTGAGGCCAGATCATTGTCGAGGCTGCGCTGAGCCCCGGTTATCGTCTGGAATGTGCATCCACAGACGGCGAGGCGCCGCGCGATCAAGGCGGCTACGCTGACCCGCTGTTGCGGCTGGATGGAGTTCGCACTTGCCCCGGTCAGCGACGACGGAAGACCCGTCATCCCAAGCCGCATCACCGCGGTTACGGTCAAGGCGTACCGGGCTCAAGCACTCTTGCCTGCAGGGGCAGAGATGGAATGGTGTTATTTTGCGCTGAATGAACCGGATCAGCAGGATGCTGGCGCAGAATAGTGTAATCCCGAACGCCAATCGCGTCAGCGGCTGCATCGCGAGGCGCCCGACACGATAGGAACCTGCTACCACCCTGTGGGCAAGCACGACGTGACCCGTCTTTTTTACAATGGGCTGAGGTGAGGCATGTCTCGCCGGACCAGCATCAGACCCACGAAAACGTCGGGTGGTACCGGGGCTGAGACGAAGGGCCGGCCTGCGCAGGAAGGCCGAAGGGATCAGCGCGGCAGATAAGGCCCGCGCCGTCAGTCAAAAGAACATGGGAGTTTAAGGAACGGCGGCGGCCCGCAGTGGGAAAGTCGAGATGGGCCAACTAAAGGTGCTACTAATCGACAGGCCTACGACGATGCACAGATTGATAGCAGCAAAGCTGGCCGTTCAAGCAAGCTGGCCGTTCCTTATCTCTGTACTCTCTGGAGCCTGATAGCGCACCGCTAACTGCTTGACGATAAGGACCAAAGCCAGTTTCCGCTGGAACCACCGCGCGCGCCCTTCCGGTACCGCGCAGCCACAGTTTTTGCGCCCACGACCAGTGGTCCGTAGACAGAGGCTAGGAGGCCGTCAGTGCTAGCCGCACAAACGCGCTTTGGGCCGAGGGTGCGAAAAGCCTTTAGGATTATTATCAGAGTTGGCGAAGCCAGAGCGCCAGACCCCTCTCTGCACCATCCACACAGCTGTCACAGCGAGAAGGCCGGTGGTCACCGCGAGGATACAGAAACCCATGCCAACTGCCGCACGCACTTTCTCTAATACGATCTGTTAACCAGACGTCGCAAAGTTTATAGCTCGTCGATATGGCGATACTTGGCACCGACTTTGGACACACGGCCTTGCCGATGGTAAGACGCGCGGGGAGCCAAGCAGACATCTTAAAAATCGCAATATCTTTGATAGCACAGGGCGTCCGCTGTCATGCCGATGCCGATATGGGTGATACGACCGCTGCTGTGAGTGGCACGCTTCAGGGGCAGATCGAGAGCTCCTACCAATAGTTCGGCAGCCATACGTTACTAGCCAAGCGTGGTATGTCTGAGCTACGTCCCGTCTCCTGGACGGGATCTGACGTAATTTAAGCTGCTCGTTGCACCTGCTGATCGGGTTGGCTGAGTGAGGGCGCTGGTGATTGCAGAAGGTCATCCATTTCCGGATCGCCGCTTTCGTCTCTGATCCGGTGTCCCGGGCATGCAGGTGAACGCGTTCGTGTGTCAGGGTCCGCCACAGCATCTCGATGAAGATGGTGTTGGGGGTGAGCTTGCGAACGCCTTTCCCGTCCATCGATATTCGCACCCCTGATTGGCGGAGACGGTCCGTCCAGCCGAAGGATATCAACTGGCCTGCCTGATCCATAGTCGTGATCTCGGGCGGCACGAACTTGTGGATGGCCTTGTTCAGCGCCTCGACACAGAAGTCGTTTGACCCTGTTCTTGAACCCGTGGCGAACACGGTCTCATTCGAGGATGTTCGAGATCCGCCAAGATGGAACCTTGCGCGTGTGCCAGTCCATGATCGCCATGACGTAGAGTGAGGCATGAGCCGTCACCGGTTCGAGGCCATGCCGAGCGCCACGCCGCACCGGCAGGGGGGTGATGTCCGGGCGCCAGACCTGGTTCGGACGTTCCACCGGCAACTCTGTCAGCAGATATGGATAGGTCTTGTGGCCCCATGCCGGCCTGCTGGTGTTGGGTTTCTGGTAGATCGGCAACAAGCGCATCAGCCGCCGAATCCGCTTCTCGTTCACCCGGTGTCCGTCGTTACGCAGATGCCGGGTCATTTGCCGGACGCCGAAGAACAGGGTCTCCAAGGAATTGCTCGTCGATCCGCCGCATCAGGCCGACGTCTTGTTCGGCCCGCCCTTGGGCGTGTAGGAGAAAGACGAGCGCGCGATTGAAAGCAGCTTGCACAGCGCAGCGGTGGCACGAGGGCAGTTATGGTAAAATACAGGCTGGAATTGCCGCTATCTAGCTGCACGTCCAGCTTTTGCCCCATCGTCACGCCCATCGCGTGTTGGACTCTGTCATAACACTTGACCTGCCCCGCCATGGTGGTCCCCGAGGTCCGCTGGCAAGGCGGACCGCGTGGGGGATGGTGTCGGCGACTGTGGGACTGCCGGCCACCATCGTCACCGCGGCCAGCCATGCGATAGGTCGTCTCATCACGTCGTTCGTTCCTGTTGGACCCAAGGGTTCCAGCGCGCATGGGAGCGTCGGACATTGCATGTCGTGAATCATCGTCCTCATGGCCCCGCCGACAGTACAGCCTTTCCGAATGCGGAAGGTGCCATGGTGCGGGAGTAGGGCGATGCAGGGGGTCGTGGTGCGTGCCGCCCACGATGCGACCTCGCCGGGGCTGTTCGACCGTACCGATAGCTTTCGGTTCCTGATCAGGGCAGTGCATCTGCGGATTACCAGCCTCGAGGTTCCGGACCGTCCCATTACATTGGTCCGCGTGCGTTCGACCGGACATGAGATCATGCTTGAAGAGCCGGACCGCCTGCCGGTCATCCTGCCATAGTCCAGGACCGTCCACTGCGAGGTGAGGGGCGAAGTCTTCGGGGTCAGCGCGAACCGCGTGCTGGCCCTTGATCCAAGCCGTCGGCGCACCACGGTCCGGCGCGGCGGGCCATCGACCCCCTATCTGGCGGACCTTCTGACAGTTCCCCGCGCCGCCCTGCGGCAGGCCTGTCGGTTGAACGATCTGCCGGCGGAGTTGACCCGCTGCGGGCAGGTGCCCCGGATGCCGGAGGTCGCGGATCTGCAGTGCGTGATCAGCGAGACACCGTCGCTGGCTGAACATGGGGCCGCTGGGGCTGTCGCGGACCGGACCTTCGGGCATCTGTCCGCCCTGCTTGCTGATGTCCCAAGCGATCTTGGGGCCAACCTTACCGCGCCCACAGGTGCCCCGTGTCGGGCGGGGCGGCGCAGGGTCGGGCAGTCGATCGAACTGATGCATGCGGTCCATGCCGAGCCGGCGGGCATCATTGCGATTTGTCGCAGGCTGAACTGCAGCCCCAGATCGTTGCAGCTGGCGTTTGACGAATGCGGACGGTTTGCGCCGCGCAACTGCTTGGCTCAGGCCCGCCTGTATCATGTCCGTGCCTATCTGCTGTCCGGGCGGACGAATGTGACCTAACCCGCCGCCGAGGCGGGCGCTGCCCATTCAGCTCGCTTTTCCCGACTTTGCCCCGGTACTTAGATCGCATCGGCGTCCTTGGCTGTGACCAGCGGGCGTGATGGGAATCACTCCGCGCGGCAGTCGGAATGCTGCTAGGGGCTGATCGAAGTGTCTTTGCTTTTCAGCATTCTGCCACGAGCAGGGTGATCGTAAGGCGGATTCCACAGCGGCTCCTTCACGTCGCAGTGCCAAAATCTGAAAACTCCTGCGGCTCGCCCCCAAGGCGGGGTCTTAAACGCTGATGATTGGGATGCAGTATTGTTCGGATTGGCAGTCGGTGCCGCCTTCGGATCATGCGACGGCGTAGCGGACACCGGGGTTTGAAGTCCGTCCGGTTGCGCGGGAACAAAATGCCCCTTTGGATGGGTATACGGGTCCAATCCAAATCAGGTGCACCATGTTGGAAACGGAAATTCTGAATCTTTCACGACAGGACCAGGCAGGGGCGCTGTCGCCTTGGTTCGCGCGCAAATTCGCCGAACAGGTGAAGGACGACCTGTTTCTTCCCGCGCCCGCGTTGCAGCAGGTGCAGGATCACCTGATCGGTCAATTGCAGGACTACCGCCGGCAGGCCGGGGTCGGAACGGCGGTCCTTGGGATGTCGGGTGGCGTTGATTCAGCGCTGACCGCGGCACTGTTCAAGGCGGCGGGCTGGCAGGTCATCGGGCTGACCCTGCCCATCCATCAGGTGCCGGAAGAGACCGACCGCGGCATCGACGCCTGCAAGGCGCTGGGCCTTGAACACTTTCACCTGGATCTGTCAGCGGAATACGACGCCATGGTGTCCGCCATGGCCCGACTGCACCCCGGCATCGCGACCGCCGATGATGACGGGGCACGCACCCGTCGGGGCAACCTGCGCGCCCGATTGCGCATGATGACGCTTTACGACCAGGCTCACCGGCTCGGGGGCCTGGTCGCCAGCACGGACAACTTTTCGGAGCTGGGGGCGGGCTTCTGGACGCTGCATGGCGATGTGGGCGATCTGGCGCCGGTACAGGGTCTGCTCAAGTCGTGGGAGATTCCGTGGCTGGCCCGCAATATCGGCGTCCCTGAGCACACGTGGCGCGCCAAGCCGACCGACGGGTTGGGAATAGGTGCCGGAGACGAGGCGCAGATCGGCGCGACCTATCTGGAATGGGACATCGTGGTCTTTGCCCTGGATCAGGCGCGCAAGGACGGTCCCGACATGGATATGGCCGATGTCCAGCGGCGCTTGGGGACAGACGACGACCCGCATGCGCAGAGGATCGTGTCGACCGTCGTGACGCGGCTGGGACGGACCTGGTTCAAGCGCGTCAACCCCATCAATCTTGCGCATCCGAAAGCCGATCGGCTTGCGATGATCGACCGGCTGGACGAAAGGCTGTTCCGCCCCGCCATCCTGCGCAGGCAGCGGGTGGACATCGGGTTTCCCGACGATCTGCACGCGTCCGCCGGCACGCTTTGCAAGCTGCTGGAGCGGCACGATTGCCGCGTGGTGACGGCGGAATCCTGCACAGGCGGCGTGCTTGCTGCAAGCATCGCGGGCGTGTCCGGAAGTTCCTCCGCGCTGGAGGGAAGCTTTGTCACCTATGCCCCGTCGATGAAGGTAAATGCGCTTGGGGTCTCCGCACAGCTGATCCAGGAGCGCACGGTCTATGACCCGCAGGTGGCCCGGCAGATGGCCACGGGTGCGCTGGATGCGGCCCCCGGCGCCGGGCTGGCGCTGGCGATCACCGGCGTGGGCGGTCCGGACGACGATCAGGGCAAGCCGGCGGGATATGTCTGCATTGCGGCCTGCCTTCGCGGGGACGCACCCGTGGTCAGGGAATGTCAGTTCGCGGGCGCGCCTGACATCGTTCTGACCAAGGCCATCGGTGCCGCGTTGCAGTTGGGTATTTCCCTGCTTGATAGCACAGCAGGCGCGGGCGTGGATGCAGGCCAGAGCGTGTAACGGTGCGGCATCGCGGATGCGCCTTCGCGATGCCATATAGGGCGCATCTTTAGGCGCGGCCTTTGGGCGAAGCGATGTCTCGCACAGAGTGTTGGTTTGTTCTGAAGGATTATGGTCGTCACCAGCATTCGCGACGCTGAATCCCCGCACCATTGATCCATCCGGAACAGCCTTCTGGATACAGCGCCGGCGCGGACGCACAGCAACGGCACCTATTTTGCGCGCCCCATTCATCACAAAGCGGCCGAAAGCTGCTGCAATTCCAAGAATGCTTGTTATTTCAGAACGCTACGATGCTGGAATGCTCCATCGTCAGGTTTCAGCGAAAGGTGCGGGGACCGAGTTAGCGTACAGGTTGGGCAGTGGTCAGCAGCGGCCCCTGCGATGCAGGCCTAGGTCGCAATTCTGATGCCATGTCGAAATCCGCCGCGTCTTCACGGTTTATCAAGGGCTCTTGCATAGCGTCGATCGGGCCGACGCATCAGACCACGCGGATCGGCGCATGCGCGTCGACAGGCACTCCTTCGGCAACAGGCGCAGGTCAGGCTTGAAGGAGACCGCCTTGTCACTCATCACGGACGCTCATTTCGGCGCGAACATCATCTTGACGCGGGACAGTCTGAAGGATGGCCAGCCCTTTGCCGAAACCCTCAAGGAAATCGACTTCTCGGGGTTTCGCTATCCCGGCGGCGGCGTGACCGAGGATCAGACCTGGGCGAATGGCGGACTGGCGCGGATGTTCGGCGATCCGATCGAACCCGGCAGCGAAAACTATGTCATGACCATCAACGAGGCGTTGGAATATGCGTCCTTGACCGGCAAGGCGATGACCGTGGTCGTGCCGACCTTCCAGTTCTATGACAAGCAGGGGGGCGTCTTCGATCACTCGGGGTTCGACCGCTATGTCGACAGGCTGGAGACGGCGTTGAATGCGTTTCCCGACGCCGTGGTCAGGGACCTGGAAATCGGCAACGAATACTGGGGCAGCAAGGCCTGGGGCGGCCTGACGGGCCATCAATACGGCGCGATCGCCAATGCGCAGATCCCCAAGCTCAACGACATGATCGAACGGCTCTCGGACGACATGTCCGGCTGGCATGCCCCAGGCCTGGGCGTTCAGGCGGGGGTCCAGTGGCGCGCGACGCAGGGCGCGGACGGCAGATGGACCGCGGACGGGCCGCAGGAGTCCGCGGACATCATCTCCAAGATCTCGCTGGAACATCGCGGCATGATCGACACGGTCTTCCAGCACAGCTACCCGGATGCCAGCACGATCACCCAGAACCTGAACTGGGCGATCCGCCCGATGGAGGTCTTTGAGCGGTTCGAGGGGTTCTCCAGCGATCTGAAGTTCTCGCTCTCGGAATTCAACATCGGCGCGAACACGGCCGTCGGCATCGACCAAGGTGCGGCCTGGATCGACGCGTTTTCAAAGGCGGTGGATCTTGGCGTTGATTCGATCGACCATTGGGGCATCGCCTATGATTGGTTGTCGAACAAGTTCTATGACACCCGGTTTCCCGCGGCGGAGAGCGACGGCGGACAGATCGTCGCGATCGCAACGCCGATGGGGCAGATCTACGACATCGCGCAAAGCCATCTGGTCGGAAAGACCACCATGACCGATGCTCATGCCCTGCAGGACATCGCTGTGACCGACGGGATCGGCGTCACCGGCTTTGCGGATGACAGCCAGAAGATCGTCTTTCTGCACAATCCGACCAACGAGGCGGGCAGGGTCGATCTTGGGGGCATCGCCGACGGGATGCACGTCTCGGTCCGGACGCTGACCCCCGCGGATTCGCCGCATTCACCCTGGTTCGACGAATCCGCACGCACGGTGACGGGCGCGAACGGCATTGCCGACGCGCGGGCCGACATGAACGTAGTCTCCGGCCCCGGCGTTCAGGATCGCCACGATCTGAGACCGGGAGAGATGCTGGTCGTCGTGGTCTCCGATCCTCGCCGCGACCTGATCATCGAGGGGGCGCATAACGTCACCGATCCGGCCACCGGGATGGTCGACGACCTGATCGTCGGCGGGCTGGGTCACGACATCCTGCGCGGCCATGTCGGCGATGACACGATAGAAGGGGGCGGCGGCAGAAATGTCCTGTCCGGCGGAAGGGGGGACGACGTTCTTGTGGCATCGGATCAGGGCGACGTGATCTTCGCGGATGGCGGCGACGACACCGTGACAGGCGGCGACGGCGACGACATGATCGTGGCCAGCGGCGACGACCCGCGGGATCACAGCGTCCTTGAAGGCGGCGGCGGACGAAACCTGTTCCTGGTCGGCAATGGCGGCGATGCGTCCATCCTGGATTTTTCGGCCCGGGACCATATCGGCTTTGGCGGAGCCTTCGCCGATGCGGGCGCACTTCGCGACGCATCGCAGGTGATCGATAGCGACATCGTGGTGGGGCTCCCCGACGGAAGCCAGGTCATTCTTGCCGGTCAGGCCGAGCGGATCGACATGCTGCACGAACAGGTTCTCGATTTCATGGACCATGACCGGATCGTCGAGGTGACGGACAGTTATCTGAACGGGCTGACGCATGACCAGGTTGTCGAGGTCTTTCGCCAGGGGGAGGGACACTTCGATCAGCCGGACCAGCAGGGTACGTCGATCTACTTCGATGCGCTGGAAGCGACGATGGCCCGTCTGGAACTGCGAGAGGATGACGAAGGTCTTCCGAACGACGACCCGCCCGTTCGACCGGTCGACGAAGACGACCTGCCTTCCGTTCCGCCGGTTGCCGACGATCCCCACACCCCCGACCCGGACGATCCCTATTCAGATCAGGATGAGGAATCCGCCTCTGGCGGCGCCTGTTTCGTCGCAACGTCCGCCTATGGAAATCCCTGGCATCCCGACGTCGTTGCGTTGCGCGCGTTCCGCGACAACCACCTGATCAAGACGGGGGCTGGTCGCTTGTTTGTGAGGGTCTACTGGATCATCGGACCGAAGCTGGCTGCCAGCACACGGCCCGACCAATTTCATGCACGCGCCGTCCGGTCGACACTTTCTCGGTTTGTCGCATTGCTGAGGTCGACCGATCTGACCGCTGGAAAATGATTAGTAGGGTGGGTCGCAATGACCTGCCGGGTTGAGCAATCGCTCGACGCGCGGAGCTTTCATCTCGCGCAGCGGGGCGGGCGATTGCGGTGGTGAGGGTCAGCGCGTAGTCAGGCGGGGTCTGGTGATCCGGGGCCGAATGCGGGCGCTCGGTGTTGTAGTCGGCGGCCCGGTCAGCGATCACAACAGGCGCATGAGCCAGGTTTCGGAACATGGCATCATTGAGCAGCTCATCGCGCATCCGACCATTGAAACTCTCGACGAAGCCGTTTTGCATCGGCTTTCCCGGCGCGATGCAGTGCCACTCGATCCGATGCTGGGAACACCACCGCAGGATGGCGGTCGATGTTAGTTCGGTGCCGTTGTATGAGACAATCGTTCCAAGCTTCCCTTGACGCTCGATCCAAGCCGATTGCTCTCGTGCGACGCGCCGTCCGGATATCGAAGTATCCGGGATCGCCGCGAGCGCACGGATTGAGGTGCCCCCCGAAAGCTGGGCACTGACGTAAGCTCTGTTTTTGCTGTCTGCTGATCTCCATCACGAGGGAGATCGACGATGTCGAAACGAAAGCGGCACGTCCCTGGGTTCAAGGCGAAGGTGGCACTTGAGGTGCTGAAAGGCGAGGGGACCGTGTCGGAGCTGGCGAGCCGGTTCGGCGTGCATCCGACGATGATCAATCAATGAAAACGCGCGTTGCTCGATGGCGCGTCCGGTGTCTTTGAACGCGGTGGCCGCAAGGCGTCGGTGATCGATGAGGATCAGGTCCGGGATCTGCATGCCAAGATCGGGGAGCTGGCGGTGGCCGACTCTTTTTTGGAAAGAAAGCTGTAGTCCTGGGGCGGGAAGTGATGAGGCATTGGAACGCCATTGGTCCGAGAGACGATGCCGAACGGCATGGTCGAACGCGACCATCCGGACCTGTCGATCGGCCGGCAGCGCGCTCTGCTGCAGGTCCCTCGTTCGTCCTTTTACTATACGCCGCAAGGTGAGACGGACCAGAACCTCGCGTTCGCCATGGACCTCGAACCAGTGGCGGCCACATGGCTCACTGCGGTTGATCGACGTGCGGTTCCTCGACACGCCTTTCCTTGGCGTCCGTCAGATGACCTGGCACCTGCGCAGTTGCAGGGACCGTGGCCCCAGTGGGGCCGCGCAAGCCCGAAAACGGCCACAAGGTGAACGAAAAGCGCATACGTCGGCTTATGCGCCTGACGGGTCTGATGCCGATCCACCAGAAGCCCAACACCCGCCGGCCGACGAAGGGACACAAGACTTACCCCTATCTGGCTCGCGCGGGCTGCGTGTGGCCCGGCCAAATCAGGTCTGGTGTGTGGACATCACCTATCTGCCGATGCGTCGCGGCGCTCGGCATGGCCTCGGACCAGTGGCGGCTCATGCCTCGCTCTCCCTGGTGGCGATCATGGACTGGCACACCCGCATGGTCCTGGCGTGGCGGATCTCGAACATCGAGCCATGGTCCGCCACTGGTCCGAGGGCCATGGCGAGGGGACGCCGACTTCTGCGTCGAGGCGCTGAACGAGACCATCTATCGGTTCGGACCGCCGGACATCATGACCATGGAGCATGGTCGCGCCATCGGTCCAAGCGGCCATGCGACGCCAAGGGTCCCACTTCACGTCGTTTGCCTGGACAGACCGCCTGCGACGGTCGGGCGTCCGCATCTCGATGGATGGCAAAGGCGTTCGCAAGCGCACCCTCGACAACATCTTCATCGAGCGCTTGTGGCGCACCCTGAAATACGAATGCGTCTACCTACATGCTTGGGAGACCGGATCACAGGCACGCACCGGTGTCCGCAACTGGATGGAATTCTACAACCACCGCCGGCCGCACAAGGCCCTTGGCGGCCGACCGCCGGCAGTGGTCTGCTCACTGACAGGAGAAGCAACGCAACCCGATCAGCAGGAGCAGATCAGAGCTTGAAAAGCGCCAGATCCTGTCAAAAGAATGGGGAGCACATCAGTGAAGGAAAAATTCCGTAGCAGATCAGCAACCCTGGCCCGCCATATTTAACGTGTTGAACGTATTATCTCGGCGGTAAGGAAGTTGCGGCAGCATTTAACGATCAGTGGAAGATGAACTTAGCAATATCGATTCATACGGTCGACGATGGAAATGCATCCCGATCGAAGCTACGCACAAGGTTGCAAGCCGTGCTTCCTGAATGCGTTTAGCTCTTCCTGTAATCCTTCAGCAGCCGTATCGCCTGATCGACCTTGGACTCTATCAGCTTGTCCAGAAAGGCGGGCGCCGACATGGCCGACCTGCTTTTCATCGGAGGCACGTGCTTTGCGGCCTTCGACTTTGTGTCTGATTTGGGTCGCGCGCGCGTGGTATTCTTTCGGATCGTCGCCATTGATAAGCCTTGGTCTATGCAGCGTCTGAACCGGAACCCCCGCCTGATGTTCCAGGAAAAGGATTTTTATCTGAACCGGAGCGGGAGGAACGTCGAGCTGACGGTTATTGCGTTCCGCACCGTCGCCCTGACTTGCATCTTGTCGCGACGTTGCTTTCTTTCCTGCTACCCACCACGGCCTGCAGGTAGGCTGTTTTATTTGGAACCTCAGATCGAGTGCACTTCCAGGCGTGGCGTAATCCGCCATCGCATATTTTTCATGTGAAAGCGTTCCTGTTATCGAATGCTGTGCATTGGCCTGTACGTACCTCCACAAGATGAACACCTGATGTGTTCCACGAGATGGATTATGGCCTGCAATCTGAAGTTGGCGCTTGTCGGCATGTTTCGGAACGCGTTGAGGTCGTCACGATCGAGGTGTTACACCGGTTTCAACACTTCGGCGCATCGCAACAGCTGATTGCCCATTGCTAAGGTACCCGTACACGAAAACGGTATGCTCCTCGCAGTCGTCACGATTTAATAGTTTCAGGCTGAATCAACAATGAAAATTTGATGCAAGCGGCCGGATGGTGCCAATGCTAATTGGGTTCAGCCGCAGACTGATTGTCGACCGAAGTTTGGATAGCTGAGCTCAGTTTTCCGGAACTTAATTTGCAATTGATTCGGTCGCTGCCCGAATAGTTCGCAATATCTTAGACCAGAGCGCGGCATCCTGAGACTGCTTACTATAGAGCGACAAATAATTTGCAAAACGTACGACAGTTTCGATTTTTGGAGCAACGTCCTTCCAATGACGTCCCGCACGTCGCTTTAGGATAGACAAAGCGATCACAATTGATCGCAGTGTCGTGGGTGTCTTGACCTTACAACGGTGGGAAGCGCTACCTAGCAACGCGGTGATGGAGAATACCGCGAAATGAATGAACGGTTGAGTGAGGTGCGGGTTATAGGGCCGCGCGCTACCTGGGTGATTGATGATCGATCGTGAATTGCGCGACCGGTTCGTGGCCGCGGGCGTGCCCGAAACCCAGGTTGATCCCATCCTCTCCTATTTCGACCTTTATGGTGGGGCTGCCGAAATCACCTCAGAGGAAGAATATCGGAATGCGGCTGCCATTTATCTGACGCTGGATGGACATCTGGCGCCTGACGATGCGCACAGCGCCGTTGCCCGCTATGTCATCCATCTTGGGGTGCGGCTGGCTGAGTGGGATGGCAAGCACACCGTACCAAGCGTCCTGCGGTGACCATAAAGCCCACGGACCCCGTCGCATTGTCGTCAGGTGCATGGTAACGATTTCGCCATCACCGGCGCAAATGTGCCGACAAATACAATCTTGAGTTGATTGGTTAATGGTGTCTTGCTACGCCGAACCTTCATGGTGGTGGTCGAGCAATGCCGACCACCGACTGACAACAACCCGATTGCAAAGGTTGCACGCTTGCCTGTCCAAACTTCGCACCCCCCTGCAATCCGCAGACATGCGCCACGACGACAGCCCTCCATGACGCAGACTGCCGGGCAGTTCCGGGAAAGGCCGCATTCGCGGACCCGTCTGCCCCTTCGTACCTAGTGCACATTCATGTCTGAGCCGGCACCGCGATCCGCGGTGTCTCTTCATCATGCCCGGACCATGGGCTGGACACAGGATACATCATGCCGACGACCTTCAACTGGATCTCTCTTGGAACGCCCCGCAACGCCACCGGCGGCATCGTCACGGTCGACCCGTCAGAGATAATCGCCGGCGCAGAAAACGCATCCAGCCTCCTGACCGCCGCGTCCGGTTCGGGGCCCCGGGTGTTCGGTTCGCAGGGCGCGCCGCTCTACAACAGCATCACCTCTGCAACAATGATCAATCGCAGCGGCAGCGACAATGCGCTGGACACGGATACGGCGGTCGGCACATCGGCGGATCGCTTTACGACCAACATTGGCGCCGGAGTCCAGACCTTCAACTTTGACGCCTTGGTCAATTACAACGGCACCGTGACCTATGCGGATGGCTCGACCGCGTCGAACGTGACGCTGCTGGTGGTGCAGGCGGAAACGGGCGAACTGTTTCTTGCGCCGCCGCCGGCCACGGGTTCGAACGCGGCGTTGACGCTCAAGCCGATCCAGTCGATCCGGCTGGATTCGGTGGCGAACAATGACGTCAACCTGTTGATCGACCGCCAGCTTGGGATATTCGACGATGGATTTGTCGATGGCACGGCCGGGGCCGACCTGATCGGTCCCAGTTATGTAGAGCCTGCCGCCGGCGGCTCCGACCGGGTCGACGGCAATGACGGGCTGACCAGCGCGGGCACCAATTTCAACGATGACCGTATCCGCGCGGGCGCGGGCAACGACACCATCGACGGCGGCCTTGGAAACGATCTGATCGACGCGGGCGAGGGCAACGACCTGGTCAACCTGACCGGGACGTTTGGCAACGACACCATCACCGGCGGCGCGGGCAGCGACACGCTGTCCGGGGCAACGCTGACAGGCGCGTCCACCGTCACATTCAACGGCGGCTCCGGCACCTTTGCCAGCGGAGGCAGCACGGCCAGCTTCAACACCATCGAGGCCGTCACCACCGGCGCCGGCGCCGATACGGTCACCATCAGCGGGACCGCCGCGGGAAGCTTTGCCACGGGCGCCGGGGCGGACACGATCACCGCGGGCGGTTCCGGCGCGGATACCATCAATGCGGGCGACGGCGACGACCTGATCAACCTGACCGGAACGTTCGGCAGCGACACAATCACCGGCGGCGCGGGCAGCGACACGCTGTCAGGGGCCACGCTGACGGGCGCGTCCACGGTCACGTTCACCAACGGCACCGGCACCTTTGCCAATGGTGGCAGCACGGCCAGCTTCAACACCATCGAGGCGATCACCACAGGCGCGGGGGCCGATACGGTCAACGCGGCGACCAACACCTCGGCCGCCAGCTTCGCCCTGGGTGCGGGCAATGACAGCTTTACCGGCGGCCTTGGTGCCGAGACGATCGATGGCGGGGCGGGCGACGACACGATCGTCTCGGGTGGCGGTGCGGATGTCGTCAGCGCGGGGGACGGGCAGGACCTTGTCGACGCGGGTGAGGGCAACGACTATGTCGATGCGGGGGCCGGAAACGACACCGTCGCCGGCGGTGCGGGCAACGACACCCTGCTGGGTGGCACGGGCGACGACCAGCTGAGCGGCGGCACCGGCGATGACAGCCTGCTGGGGGGTGCCGGCAACGACGTTCTTCTGGGTGGCGACGGAAATGACTATCTGGACGGCGGCTCTGGTGCCGACACCTTGACGGGTGGTGCGGGCAACGACGTCTTCGTCGTGTCGAACGGCGATCTCATCACCGACTTTACGACCGGCGACCCGGCTAACAACGATAGCGTGGATCTGACGGCCTTCTACAACGATGACAACCTGGCGATCATCAATGCGCAGCGGGTGTCGGCGGGGCTGACACCCTACAACTCCGCCTTGGGCTGGCTCAGGGCGGACCAGGCCGATGACGGAGTGCTGAACAGCATCCGGACCGATGCAGGCTTTGCCGAAAACGTCACGCTGAGGATCCAGAACGGCGGAACGGCGGTGACGGCGGCGCAGCTGACCGAAGGCTCGACCTCTGTGCTGTGCTTCGGGTCGGACGCGCTGATCCAGACGGTGGACGGTCCCGTGCCGGCCGGTGCGCTGAAGGTGGGCGACATGGTGCTGACCCGCGACAACGGCGCGCAGCCCATCCGCTGGATCGGTCAGCGCGTCATCGATGCGGCCGCCTTGGCGGATCGGCCCGCACTTGCGCCCATCCGCATCCGCGCCGGCGCCCTGGGCCAGGCATTGCCCAGCAGCGACCTGATCGTCTCGCCCCAGCACCGCATCCTGGTGCGATCGAAGATTGCCACGCGCATGGTCGGCGCGCCCGAGGTCCTGGTCGCCGCCAAGCAGTTGATGGCCGCCGACGGCATCGACGTGGCCGACGATCTGGCCGAGGTGACCTATGTCCACTTCCTGTTCGACGACCACCAGATCGTCCTGTCCAACGGGGCGGAGACCGAGTCGCTTCACACCGGACAGGAGGCGCTGAAGGCGGTTCCCGTCGAGGCGCGTGCCGAAATCTTGGCCCTGTTCCCGGATCTGGCCGATGGAACGTCGCGTGCGGCCGTGCGCCCCATGCTGACCGGGCGGCTGGGACGAAAGCTAGCGGAACGCCATGCCCGCAACAGAAAGGCGCTGGTCGCCTGAATATCGGAAGGGCGTGCCGATTCCTGGCACGCCTTTTGCCCAACTTCAGGGGTAGGTTTGCATAATCGCCGCCGGGCTTGGCGTCGGCCCGCGGGGCAGGGTTGTCTGACCAGGGACGTGGCTGCACTGCAATCGTGGTATCTGGTCAGGTGAACCGGAGGGCATCCGATCATCAATGCATCGTGGCCGAACTGACGCTGCGAAGCGGTTGCACCGTGCCGGCAGATGTCCGACGATAGCGGCGCCGTCTGACGTGACGCGGCGGCCTTGATGGCGAGGATTTGCATGACCCGGTTCGATCGGCCTTTCGGGACCATGCCCGACGTACACCTTCATGATCGACGCGGGGCGGGTCGCGGTCTGCCAACGTCCGGGATCGATCTGCAGGCTGCCAGGCCAGCCTTCGGCCATGCCGATCAGGTTCCTGTGGGCAACTTTCGCTTCGTCGCGCTGGACGTCGAGACGGCGTGCAGCGACGCGGCAAGCATCTGTCAGATCGGCTTGGCCTGCGTGCAGCCGGATGGCGAAATTCAGACGTTTTCGATGCTGGTCAATCCCAGGTCGCGATTCGACCCATTCAACATTCGTCTGCACGGCATCGGCCCGGACCATGTGGTACAGGCCCCCGGCTTTGCCGAGGCGCTGGAGATGCTGCTGCCCCTGCTGACGCGCCATCAGCTTGTGCAGCACAGCAACTTTGACAAGCAGGCGATGAATGCCGCCTGCCGGACCTGCGGCCTGGACGTTCCCGATCTGCGCTGGAGCGACAGCGTCACGATCGCAAGGCGGGCTTGGCCCGAATTGAAGGGGAACGGAGGGCATGGGCTGGCAAACCTCAAACGCGTGCTGAACCTTCGGTTCCACCACCACGACGCGGGAGAGGACGCCCGCGCGGCGGCCATGGTCGTGCAGCATGCCGAGCGCCGCCTGGGCCTGCCCTTCGACGACCTGATCAAGCCGGTCGTGAAAAAGCGCCAGCCGTCTGCGATCAAGATGGCGGGAAATCCGTCGGGGCCGCTGGCGGGGTCAACAGTGGTTTTCACGGGCACGCTTGGCATGCCGCGCGAAATGGCGGCCGACATGGCGGCGCGATCCGGGATGGATGTCAGGGCGGGTGTGACACGGCAGACCACCCATCTTGTCGTGGGGGATCAGGACCTGCTCGAACACGACGGCGCCTTGCGCAGCGCCAAGCACCAGAAAGCCGTGCAGATGCGGGATGCGGGGCATTCCATCCAGATTATGGGAGCGCGCGCGTTTCAAAGACTGATCGCCGGTTTCGGCGCCGTCTGAGCATTCGGGGTCGGTTCTGCCAGACCGCGATATCGCAGGGCGGCAGACCGGAAATGGAAACGCCGCATCGCTGGTCGGTCTGGCCCCTGCCGCATAATTTGCGGGCACAAGTTCACCGCCAACGTCATGGGTGATCAGGCGCGAGGCACGTCAAATCAGTCTGGGAGAACAGGCGAGGCAACTGCGCCCATTCAATTTTTCTAGCATGGACAGGGGTGGCGTGATGACACCGTCCAATCTGCGTGCCGGTGGGTCGCGGTCATTCTGTGCTCAGCAGATGGTACCGGACGGCAAAAGAAAATCCGTGCTGAACGTCAGAAACCTTCGCTTATGAAAGAGGCGCGATGGGTCCTGCGAAGCGCAATGCACTTTCCTGATACTAAAACCGCCTTGGCCGGACCGTCGGTCTGCGCGCCAGAAAATCGCCCCTCATGTCTTGGACCAGCGGTCGACACGGATGGTATCGACGCCGCCTGAACAAGGCCGAAGCTGTCCGGGCGGCACGTGTGCAAGGTCTCGCCGCGCCGAAAGACGCGGCGGGATCTTATTCGTCGGTGATCTCCATCTGGCCCCTGCGGGACGACTGGATCGCGATCACGGTGCAGATCACGCCCGATCCAAGATAGACGCCCGCGGCCCACAGGCCCAGCACGCTGGACATCGACAGGGCCGTCAGGGGGGCGAAGCCCGCCCCGAACATCCAGGACAGCGACGCCACCAGCGCCGAGGCGGTGTAGCGGTTCTTCTTGCCGAAGAGTGAGGCGATGACGCCAGAGCTTTGCCCGAAGCTGAGGCCCAAGAGGACGAAGCCCAGCACGATGTAGGTCGTGGCTCCCTCGCGTCCGCCGGCCAGAAGCAGCGGGCCCAGGACGGCGAACGCGCCGATCGCAAGGGCACCCAGCATCAGCAGGCGACGCCGGCCAATCTTGTCGGCGATGTAGCCCGAGGCCACGATCGACACGATGCCCGCGACGGAACCCCAGATCAGCGAATAGAGCACCGCCTCGGGGGGATCGTTCGAATAGAGGAACACCCAGGACAGCGGGAAGATCGTGACCATGTGGAACATCGCAAAGCTGGCCAAGGGCATGAAGATGCCCAGGATCATGCTTTTGCCGTCCTGCTTCAGCGTCGGGCGGATGCGCGAGGGGCGCAGTTCGCTGGAGTTCAGCATGTCGTCGAATTCGGGCGATGCCACGATCCGAAGGCGGGCGAAGAGCGCGACGACGTTGATGGCGAAGGCCACGAAGAACGGATAGCGCCAGCCCCAGTCCACGAATTCGTCCGCCGAGACGTTGATCAGCAGATAGGCATAGAGCAATGCCGCCACGGCCAGGCCGATGGGCGCCCCAAGCTGCGGAATCATCGCATAGAAGCCGCGCTTTTCGCGGCTGACCGACAGGGCCAGCAGCGACGGAAGACCGTCCCAGGTTCCGCCCAGGGCCAGGCCCTGACCGATCCGCAGCACGGCCATGATCGCGATCGCCCACCAGCCAAGCGTGTCATAGCTGGGCACAAGGCCCATCGCGACCGTCGACGTCCCAAGCAGCAGCAGCGCGGCCGTCAGCTTGCCCTTGCGCCCGACGGCGCGGTCGACGGCCATGAAGATCACCGTCCCCACGGGACGCGCGACAAAGGCCAGCGCCAGCAGCACGAAGGATGCAAGCGTCCCTTCGACCGGGTCAAGGAAGCCGAACAGGCGCGCCGGAAAGACCAGCACGCAGGCGATGGAGAACACGAAGAAGTCGAAGAACTCGGACGTGCGGCCGATGATCACGCCGACCGCGATGTCCGAGGGAGAGACGTGGTGGTCGTCCGCGTCCTGGCCGGTATTGAGCCGGGAGCCGGTGTGGGTTGACGTCGCCATGGCAAGACGCCTCCTGATAGATGCTGCATTGACGCGGGGTGCACGGCCGGAATGATCCGGGCACCCGCTCCCTTGCCCGTGGCACGGCCGGATTGGAATTGGACAAGTTGTCATAGGTCAACTTGTCCAATGTCGCCCGCCGCCCCGACGCAATACCGCCTGCCTTCAAAACCCCGTCTCGACTTTCGAAGGCGAATCACCCGGCGCGCAGACGACCGTGCCATTGACCCGGATTGATGAAGCTATGATGCGGATAATCAAGCGAGCCCCCTGGCTGATCCCCCTGATGGCGCTCTCGGCCTGCAAGGCCGAGGTCCTGGCCCCCACCGGCGACATCGCGGCCCAGCAGCGCGACCTGTTGGTCTGGGCGACGGGGATCATGCTGATCATCATCATCCCCGTGCTGGTGCTGATCGTGCTGTTCGCCTGGCGCTATCGCGCCCGGAACCGCGATGCCAGCTATGCCCCGGACTGGAGCCATTCGACCAAGCTGGAACTGGTGATCTGGGCGATCCCCGCGCTGATCATCATCGCGCTTGGCGCGATGACATGGGTGGGCACGCACCACCTGGACCCGTACCGCCCCATCCAGCGCGTCTCGGCGGACACGCCGCTGACGGACCAGACCCCGCTGGTGGTCGAGACGGTGTCGCTGGATTGGAAATGGCTGTTCATCTATCCCGAACAGGGCGTGGCCAGCGTCAACGAACTGGTCGTGCCGGTGGACCGCCCAATCGAGTTCCGCCTGACATCGTCCTCGGTCATGAACGCGTTCTACATCCCGTCGATGGCGGGGATGATCTATTCGATGCCGGGGATGGAGACGACGCTGCACGGCATCTTCAATGCCGAGGGCACGTTCCAGGGGATGGCGTCGCACTATTCCGGGGCGGGTTTCTCGGGCATGCGATTCAAGGCCCATGCCGTCACCGACGCCGACTTCGACCAGTGGGCGGCCGAGACACGCGAGGCCGGCGGAGAGCTGGACCGTGCCGAGTACCTGGACCTGGCGCGCCCCTCCGAGAACGTCGCGCCCCACCGCTATGGCGCGGTGGATGCGCAGCTGTTCCCGCGCGTGGTCAACATGTGCGTCGAGGACGGCAAGATCTGCATGGCAGAGATGATGGATTTGGACCGCCAGGGCGGCACGGGCCTGGCCGGCACCATGAACATGCAGTCGCTGGTCCAGGACCGCGTCGCGCAGCGCGGAGAGCGCGCGCCCACCCTGGGTTGGGAACCCTTCTACGTCAGCGGGTTCTGTTCGCCCGCCGAAGAGGATCTGATGCTGACGCTGCGGGCGGACCTGCCGCCGCCCCCCGTCGACGCCGCGCCCCTGCGGGGACACGGACTGGACCATCCGGGCACCGGGCTGGTCGACATGCTGCGCCGCCCCGCCCGGGTGCTGACCGGCCTGTCGCGCGACCCCGACGCCGACGAGCTCTGAGCCGAGAGACAGGATAAGAACCATGGCCACGATCGACCACAGCACGACCTTTATTCTTGGCCGTCTGAACCTCAGCGCAATTCCCCAGGATCCCATCGTCTGGGCGACCTTCGTCGTCGTCGCGATCGGCGGGGCGGGCCTCATGGCGGTGCTGACCAAGTATCGCCTGTGGGGCTATCTGTGGCACGAATGGTTCACCACCGTGGACCACAAGAAGATCGGCATCATGTACATGGTGCTGGCGCTGATCATGCTGCTGCGGGGCTTTGCCGACGCAGTGATGATGCGGCTGCAGTCGATGCTGGCCTTCAACGGGTCCGAGGGCTACCTGAACTCGCACCACTACGACCAGATCTTCACGGCGCATGGCGTCATCATGATCTTCTTCGTGGCGATGCCCTTCATCACCGGCCTGATGAACTATCTGGTGCCGCTGCAGATCGGCGCGCGCGACGTGTCCTTCCCGTTCCTGAACAACCTGTCGTTCTGGATGACGGTGGGCGGCGCGGTGATCATCATGGCCTCGCTGTTCGTGGGAGAGTTCGCGCAGACCGGCTGGCTGGCCTTTCCGCCGCTGTCGGGCATCGGCTTCAGCCCCTGGGTCGGGGTCGACTACTACATCTGGGGCCTGCAGGTGGCGGGCGTGGGAACGACGCTGTCGGGCATCAACCTGCTGGTGACCATCATCAAGATGCGTGCGCCCGGCATGGACTACATGCGCATGCCGATCTTCACCTGGACGGCGCTTTGCACGAACATCCTGATCGTGGCGTCCTTCCCGGTGCTGACGGTCACGCTGGTCCTGCTGACGCTGGACCGCTATGTCGGCACGAACTTCTTCACCAGCGATCTTGGCGGCAACGCCATGATGTACGTTAACCTGATCTGGATCTGGGGCCACCCCGAGGTCTACATCCTGATCCTGCCGCTGTTTGGTGTCTTCTCCGAGGTCACGGCGACCTTCTCGGGCAAGCGGCTGTTCGGCTATACCTCGATGGTCTATGCGACCGTCTGCATCACGGTCCTCAGCTATCTGGTCTGGCTGCACCACTTCTTCACGATGGGGTCGGGCGCCTCGGTGAACGCGTTCTTCGGCATCACCACGATGATCATCTCGGTTCCCACGGGGGCCAAGCTGTTCAACTGGATCTTCACCATGTATCGCGGCCGCATCCGGTTCGACCTGCCGATGATGTGGACGGTGGCATTCATGCTGACCTTCACCGTGGGCGGCATGACGGGTGTCCTGCTGGCCGTGCCGCCCGCGGACTTCGTGCTGCACAACTCGCTGTTCCTGGTGGCGCATTTCCACAACGTGATCATCGGCGGCGTGCTGTTCGGCCTGTTTGCGGCCATCAACTTCTGGTGGCCCAAGGCCTTCGGCTTCCAGCTGGACGTCTTCTGGGGCAAGATCAGCTTCTGGCTGTGGGTCGTGGGCTTCTGGTTCGCGTTCATGCCGCTCTACATCCTGGGCCTGATGGGCGTGACGCGGCGGATGCGCGTGTTCGACGACCCGGACCTGTGGATCTGGTTCGCGATATCCGGCCTGGGCGTCGCGATGGTCGCGGGCGGCATCGGCGCGATGCTGATGCAGTTCGGCGTCTCGATCTGGCGCCGCAAGGAGCTAGTGGACGAAAGCGGCGATCCCTGGGACGGGCGCACGCTGGAATGGGCGACCTCGTCGCCCCCGCCGGCCTACAATTTCGCCTTCACGCCGGTGGTTCACGGCCTGGACGCCTGGAACGACATGAAGCAGGTCGGCCAGACCCGCCCGCAGGGCACCTATCTGCCCATCCACATGCCCCGCAACACCGGCACGGGCGTGATCCTGGCGGGTGCTGCGACGGTCTGCGGCTTTGCGCTGGTCTGGTACATCTGGTGGCTGGCGGCGGCGTCCTTCATCGGCATGATCGCCGTGGCGATCGCCCATACCTTCAACTATGACCGCGACTTCCACATTCCGGCCGAAGAGGTTGCACGGACCGAGGCCGCGCGCGACCGCCAGCTGGCGGCGCTTGGCGCCTGATCGGAGGACATGATGACACCCGCGACCGCAACCGACGTCCAGTACTGGGACACCGAACCCCATCACCACGAGGAGGGGGCCTCGACGACCATCGGGTTCTGGATCTACCTGATGAGCGACTGCCTGATGTTCGCCGTCCTCTTCGCCGTCTTCGGCGTCCTGGGGCAAAGCTATGCTGCGGGCCCAGGCCCGCAGGCGCTGTTCGAACTGCACCTGGTCGCCATCAACACCGCCTTCCTGCTGCTGTCGTCGCTGACCTTCGGGTTCGCGATGCTGTCCACGCTGGCGGGCCGGCAGGGTCCGGCGATGATGTGGCTGGGCGCGACCCTGGTCCTGGGACTGGCCTTCCTTGCCGTCGAGATCTATGAATTCCACCACCTGATCCACCTGGGCGCAGGCCCGCAGCGGTCCGCCTTCCTGTCGTCCTTCTTCGCGCTGGTCGGCACGCACGGGCTGCACGTGGCCTTCGGCTGCCTGTGGCTGGTCACCCTGATGGTCCAGATCACCCGGCACGGGCTGACCGGAGCCAACATCCGGCGGATGACCTGCCTGTCGATGTTCTGGCACTTCCTGGACGTCATCTGGATCGGCGTCTTCACCTTCGTCTATCTGCTGGGGATGATCTGATGGCCGACACCGCACATGCCAAGACCGCAGCCCATGTCCATCACCCCGACGGCCATGACCACGGCACCTATCGGTCCTATGTCATCGGGTTCATCCTGTCGGTCGTGCTGACCGCGATCCCCTTCGGCCTGGTCATGGCCGGGGGCCTGGAAAGCCGCCTGCTGACGGCGGGGATCGTGATCGGCGCGGCGGCGATCCAGATCCTGGTGCACATGGTCTATTTCCTGCACATGAACGGCCGGTCCGACGAAGGCTGGACGATGATGGCGCTGATCTTCACCGTCGTCGTGGTGGTGATCATCCTGGCCGGGTCGCTTTGGGTCATGCACAACATGAACGCCAACATGATGCCCCAGATGAACCATGACGGCATGCCGCAGCTGTCCGGCTTCGGAACGTAACATGGCGGCGTGGCGCGGAGCGGTCCGATGGGGCATCGTGATCCCCGGCACCGTCCTGTGCCTGATCTTCCTGGCCCTGGGCGTCTGGCAGGTGCAGCGGCTGGAATGGAAGCGCGACCTGATCGCGCGCACCCAGGCCGCCGTCACCGCCGCCCCGGTGGCGGCGCCGTCCCCCCAGGCCGTGGCGGGGGACGACACGTTCGAATACCGCCGCGTCATGCTGTCCGGCCGCTACCTGCAGGCCCCGGACACGCTGGTGCGTGCCGTCACGGCCCTGGGCGCGGGCTATTGGGTGATGACGCCGTTCCAAACCGATCAGGGGTGGACCCTGCTGGTCAACCGCGGCTTCGTCGCGGCTGACGGGACCGACGACTATGCCCCCGCATCGACCGCGCCGGATCAGGTCCTGACCGGCCTGATGCGCGCCACGCAGGAGGGCGGGGCCTTCCTGCGCGACAACGATCCGCAGGCGGGGCGCTGGTTCTCGCGCGATACGCAGGCCATCGGCGCCGCCGTCGGTTTGGATTCGGTCGCGCCGTGGTTCCTGGACCTGGACCGCGGTCCGGGGCAGGGGGCGCCCATCGGGGGGCTGACGGTCGTGTCCTTCCCGAACAGCCATCTCAGCTATGCGCTGACCTGGTTCGCGATGGCGGCGGGGCTGGCCTTCCTGCTGGTCTTCATTCACCGGCCGCACGGTCGTTAGACGGTCCGTGGCATCGAACAGACCCGCGCCATCGATCGGGCGTGCGTCAGCGTTCCCGGCCCTTGGCATCGGCCACCCATGCGGCCACTGCGATCAGCCCATCAGCCCATCAGCCCATCAGCCCATCAGCCCATCAGCCGATCTGCCGCTTGGCAAGCTTGCGCGCCAGGGTGCGCCGATGCATGCCCATCCGCCGCGCGGCTTCCGAGATGTTGAAGTCGCAATCGCGCAGCGTCGACTGGATCGTCTCCCATTCCTGGGTGCGCAGGCTGGTGCGGCGTGCGGTGACCTCGACCGACGGATCGCCCGCCTCGCGGGCGAAGGCGGCCTTGATCTCGGACGTCGTGGCGGGCTTGGCCAGGTAATGGGCCGCGCCCAGCTTGATGGCCTCGACCGCGGTGGCGATGCTGGCGAACCCGGTCAGCACGACGATGCGGGGCGCGGGGTCCATGCCGGCCAGCGCCTGCACGCATTCCAGTCCGCTGCGCCCGGGCAGCTTCAGATCGACCAGCGCCAAGTCCGGGGGGCTCTGCTGCGCCAGCACGATCCCCTCGTCGGTCGATGAGGCATGGCGGACGTCATAGCCGCGGCGGGCAAAGCTTTCCGTCAGCGTCGCGGCCAGCGCGGCATCATCCTCGACGATTAGCAGGCGGCGGGTCATGCGGCGGTCTCCAATGTTGGCAGCAGCAGGGTCACCTGCGCGCCGTGCCGCAGGTTGGCAAGGCGCATCTCTCCGTTCAGGCGGCGCATGACGTTGCCCGTCAGGAACAGGCCCAGCCCGCGCCCGGCGCCGTCCTTGTCGCTCTGGAACGGCTGGCCGGGGTCGGCCAGGATGGCGTCGGGAAAACCCGGTCCGTCATCCTCGATGACCAAGACCAGCTGTTCGGCCCCCCCCGGCGACAGAGAGATGCGGATGTTGCGGCTGCCCGCCTCGGCGGCATTGTCCACCAGCTGGCGGACCGCCTGTTCCAGCATCGGATCGGCCATGATCACCGGATCGCACCGCATGTCAAAGCTGATCCGCACGGGCAGGGCCAGTCCCTCGATCGCCGCCTCCAGAAAGGCGCGCGCGCGCGTCGCCTGCGCCTCGTCCAGGCGCTCCTGGCCCGATGACAGCAGCATCTCGGACACGATCTGGCGGCATCGCGACAGTTCCCGCTGCATGACGGCGATCTTGTCGTCCAGCTCGTCCCCCTGCGGCGCGCCAAGCGTCTGCCAGTCGTCCAGGGTGACCGCAAGCGTGGTCAGGGGCGTGCCCAATTCATGCGCCGCCCCGCTGGACAGCAGCCCCAGACGGACCAGGTGATCCTCCTCCAGCATCTGCTGACGCAGGGCCTGGATCTGGGCGTCGCGGTCGCGCAGGTTCGCGGTGATGCGGGTGACGAACCAGGTCAGCAGGCTGGCTGCCAGCAGAAAGGACAGAAACATCCCCTGCAGGTGCAGGTCCAGAAAGCTGGGCCCCGCCCCGTGCCACAGATGCGGCAGCGGCAGAGGCACGCCGTTGCCGGTCAGCCAGAAATGCGCCGCGATCGTCGCCAGCAGGATCAGCGCCGCATGCCCCTGGGGAAGCAGCACGATCGCCAGGATGACCTGCAGGATGAACAGCGACACGAAGGGATTGGAGGCGCCGCCCGACAGATACAGCAGGATCGTCAGGCTGGCCACATCCATCAGCAGTTCGGCCGTCACGGTCAGGTCGGTGATCGGGTGCCCCCGGCGCAGCCGCCAGGCGGAAAACAGGTTCAGGAAGATCAGGAACCCGACCACCGGCAGCATCTGCCCCCATGGCAGCGTCGTCACGTCCAGCAGGACGACCGTTCCCCAGATCGCCAGCAGCTGTCCCGCGACCGCGATCCAGCGCATGCGGTTCAGCTGCGCCAGATTGCGCCGGGCGGCGTTCTGCGCGATGTTCGTGGGGGATTGCGTCTTCATCGGTCCTTCCGGGCAGTTCGGGGCGGATGCCGGTTATTCCCGCGGCGCTGCCTGGGGTCCGACGGGCCATCCCGCCTTCTACGACAGAACAGGGGTCGCCGAAAGCGCGCCGGTGTCGCGCCCTGGTCGGGCAAGGATCGGTCGTCGGGCGGCATTTGGCGTGATCGTCGGCGGTGCAGGCGGCGTCCTTGACGGGGTCGCGACGACTGCGATCCGGCCCGGATATCACCGGGTCGTTGCGATCGGCGGAATTCTGTGCGGTTCGCGTCGCAAGCAGGATCACCTGGCACATAGCCGATTAGCACCAACGCCTTGAGCCAGGCCGGCAGCTCGTGGAAGCATGGAAAGCAGCGCCCGCAGTCACCGCCACGGAGAAACGCTGCCTATGACGGCACGCCATCGCCGTGATGGTCGTGCAGGCAATGCGCGTGATCGCCCAGGACCTCGATGACCTTGCAGTCCGATATCGTCCCATGCGCGCATTGGGCCAGCATGCGGCTCAGCTCCTGCTGCAGGGCCTCCAGCCGGACGATCCGGTCGCGGACCGATTGCAGCTGGCGCCGCGCGACGACATCGGCGGCGGCGCAGGGCATGTCGGGACGATCCGACAGGCTCAGCAGCTCGCGGATGCTGTCCAGCGGAAAGCCAAGGTCGCGGGCGTGGCGGATGAAGGCCAGCCGCTCCTGCTGCCTGGGACCATAGAGGCGCTGGTTCCCGGTGCTGCGTTCGGGTTCGGGCAGCAGGCCGATGCTTTCGTAATAGCGGATCGTGGGCACCTTGACCCCGGTGGCCGCGCTCAATTTTCCGATGCTGAGCATGAAACACCCCTTGAAGCTCTAGTTGCTAGAGATCCTATCTTCCCGGCCACAGGACGAAAAGAGCCATGGCAGGATGCGACATGACGGATGACACGACACACCGGCGGGAATGGACCGTCACGGGCATGGATTGCGCCGGATGCACGGCCAAGGTCGTTCGCGCGGTCGAGCGGATGCCCGGCGTCCGCGCGGCCCGGGTCGCGCTGATGGCCGAACGGCTGAGCGTCGATCTGGACCCCGGCATCACCCAATCGGACCAGATCGAGGCGGTCGTCCGGGCCTTGGGTTATGGCATCGCGCCGACGGTGGCGGTCGATGACGTGCCCGAACAGGCGGTCCGCCCCGCGACGGGTGCGGAACCGTCGTGGTACCGGACGGCCAAGGGGCGGCTGGTGGTGCTGACCGGACTGCTGCTGGCGCTGGCCTGGGTCGTCGCGCTGCTGACGCCCGCGGGCGGCGGTTATGCGGCATTCGTCGCCGCCTGCCTGATCGGGGTGGCGCCCGTGGCCTGGCGCGCCATTGCGGCGCTGCGCATGGGCCAGCCCTTCACGATCGAAAGCCTGATGACCATCGCTGCGGGCGGCGCCCTGCTGATCGGCGCGGCCGAGGAGGCGGCGCTGGTCGTGTTCTTGTTCGCCGTGGGCGAGGTTCTGGAAGGCGTCGCCGCCGGCCGCGCCCGCCAGGGCATCCGCGCGCTGGCCGATCTGGTGCCCAAGACCGCGATGCTGGAGCAGTCGGGCGGGACACGCACCGTCCCCGCCGACAGCCTGACGATCGGGCAGGTGGTCCTGATCCGCCCCGGCGACCGCATCCCCGCGGATGGGGACATCATCGAGGGGACCAGCGGCATCGACGAAAGCCCCGTGACCGGCGAAAGCGTCCCGCAGACCCGTGGCGTGGGCGATGCGGTCTTTGCCGGCGCGATCAACACCCAGGCCGCGTTGCGGATGCGCGTGACGCGCGAACCCCGCGACAACACCATCGCCCGCATCATCCGCCTCGTCGAAGACGCCGAAGACGCGCGCGCCCCGACCGAGCGGTTCATCGACCGCCTCTCTCGGATCTACATGCCTGCGATCATCGCGCTGTCGGCGCTGGTGATCCTGTTGCCGCCGCTGGCCTTCGGGCAGGATTGGACCACCTGGATCTATCGCGGTCTGGCGCTGCTGCTGATCGGGTGCCCCTGCGCGCTGGTGATCTCTGTCCCCGCGTCGATCGCGTCGGCGCTGTCTGCGGGAGCGCGGCGGGGGCTGCTGATGAAGGGCGGCGCCGTGATCGAGGCGGCGGCGCGGGTGACGCATGTCGTCTTCGACAAGACCGGCACGCTGACCCGCGGGCGCCCGGTCGTGACCGACCTGATCCCGGCACCGGGCGTCGCCGAGATCGACCTGTTGTCCATCGCCGCGGGTGTCGAGGCCGGATCGGGCCACCCCCTGGCGCAGGCGATCGTTGCCCGGGCACAGGCCGCGGGCGCTCTGGTGCCCACGTCGCGGGATGCCCGTGCCTTGCCCGGGCGTGGGGCGGTGGCGACAGTCGGCGGCGCGCCCGCCTGGGTCACATCGCCCTATTACGCTGCGGAGGCGGGCGGCGTCGACCCCGCCGCCCTGTCACGCGTCATCGCGCTGGAGGAACAGGGCCGGACCGTCGTCGCGGTGTTTCGGACGGGACAGCCCTTGGGGCTGATCGCGATGCGCGACGAACCGCGTCCCGATGCGGCCGCCGCCATTCGCCAGCTGTCGGCGATGGGCCTGGGCGCGACGATGCTGACGGGCGACAACGCCCGCACCGCCGCCGCGATCGCGGGGGAAATCGGGCTGGATCATCGCGCGGGCATGCTGCCCGAGGACAAGCTGACCGCGATCCGTGCGATGAACCGCCAGGGCGGCGTGATGATGGTCGGCGACGGTATCAACGACGCCCCGGCGCTGAAGGAGGCCCGCGTCGGCATCGCGATGGGATCGGGGTCCGATGTCGCGCTGGAGACGGCAGACGGCGCGATGCTGCGCGACCATGTCACCGATGCGCCGGCGATCATACGGCTGGCGCGGGCGACGATGGGCAACATCCGCCAGAACGTTGCCTTGGCGCTTGGGCTCAAGGCGGTGTTCCTGGTCACGACGGTCATGGGCGTCACCGGGCTGTGGATTGCCATCCTGGCCGATACCGGCGCGACGGTGCTGGTCACGCTGAACGCCCTGCGCCTGCTGGCCTTCGATCCGACGCGCGAGGCCTGACGCGGTCAGCGCCCGGCCAACGCGCGGGATTCCGCACGGATGCGGATCGTCAGCACGCAGGCGTTCAGGATGGTGAAGAGGGCCGCGACCCCCCAAAGGCCCAGGGCCATCGGCGCCACGATGATCTCGGCGATGACGACGGCATAGTTCGGGTGCGACATCCAGCGATAGGGCCCGCGTGCCACCAGCGGCGCGTCCAGCACGATGATGCGGGTGGTCCAGCGCGGCCCCAGGCTGACCAGCACCCAGATCCGCAGACCCTGCAGGACCACGAAGGCGGCAAGCCATCCGGGGTGGACTGGGTTGGACCATCCCCAGATGCAGATGGCCGCCAGCCAGGCTGCGTGCATCGCGACGATCAATGGATAGTGACTTGCTCCGTGTTCGACCGCCCCCTGCGCCAGCAGGCGGCGGGTGTTGCGCCGGGCGACAAGCAGTTCGGCCCCGCGCTGCAGCAGCAGGAAGGCGATGAAGGCCAGGGACGCGGCGTGATGCTCCATCCTACTGCACCGTGATCGGCAGGACCGACAGCGTGAAGCCCGGCCCAAGCGCCATGGCCAGCAGCGATCCGCGCGTGCCCGCGCGCAGCACCTGTTCCAGGACGAACAGGACGGTCGGGGCGGACATGTTGCCGTTCTGCGCCAGGACCCGGCGTTCGACGTCCAGCGACCCCTCCGGCAGGGACAGCGTGGTCTCCAGCGCGGTGATGACCTTGGCGCCGCCCGGGTGGCAGACATGGCGGTCGACCGGGTGATCCGGGATCAGGCCGTCCAGCGCCGTCCGCAATTCCGCTTCGGCAAAGCTGGGGATCGATCGGTCGAAGACGACGCCCAGGCCGTTTTCCTCGACCGTCCAGCCCATGATGCCCAAGGTGTCGGGCCACATGTGCTGGCGGCCCCGTCCGATCCGGGGGCGCGCATCGTCGGCCGCGTCACCCGCGCGCAGGACGACCGCCGCGGCCCCGTCGCCGAACAGGGCGGTGGCGATGATGTCGGCCTTGGCCAGCCGGTCCAGGCGAAAGAGGACGGTGCAGGTCTCGACCGCGACCATCAGGACCACGGCGCCGGGGCGGGCGGTCGCCAGGTCGGCGGCGATGGACAGACCCGACACGCCCCCCGCGCAGCCCAGGCCAAAGACCGGCACGCGCATCGCATCGGCCCGAAAGCCCAGGTCGCGCGCGGTCAGTGCCTCCAGCGTCGGCGTCACGATCCCGGTCGAGGACACGGTGACGATGATGTCCACCTGGTCCGCCCGCAGCCCCGCCTGGTCCAGCGCCAGCCCGGCCGCGACGCGAAACAGTGCCGCGGCCCCTTCGGCATAGGCGCGGGTGCGGTCGACCCAGCCATGGGGCTGCCGGAACCAGTCCAGCGGCACGACGGAATGCCGCGTGTCGATGCCGGCGTTCTGGAACGCCGGGGCAAGCCGGTCGAACTGAGAGAAGCGCGATTGCAGCAAGGCGCGCGACTCCGTCACGATATCGTCCTGGCGCAGCAGGTTGGGCGGGACGGCGGTGCCGATGGACAGCAGCCGGGGTCGATCGTCTTCGGTCCAGGGGGTCATGCGGGTCCTGTCGTCGGGGTTTCGGGCACGACCAAAGCGGACAGGCGCACCAGGGATGCAGCGGGTTCATCCATGCAACGCGCAAGGGGCGCGAAAGGTACCCGGCCCGCGTGCATGGCGGGCCGGGGGCAGGGGCTAGCGCAGGACGTAGTCGACCTGCGATCCGTCCTCGGCCGCAAAGCGGACATGGACCAGCGTCGCGCCTGCGTACCACAGGTCGCGGTTCAGCCCGCCGCGCAGCGCGTAATGCGTGGCAGCGACCGTGCCCGAGCCGGTGGCCACGTTTTCCGTGCCCAGGTTGCTGACGCTGATCGGGTCGGTGCTGCCGTCGATGGTGTTCAGCACCGCCTGCGACCGGACCATGTCGGCGTTCCACAGGCTGGCCGGGATCAGCGAGGTCGCACCGACCCGGATGTCATGCGGCGTGCCGTTGTCATCCGTGCGCGAGGCCAGGCCGGCCAGCTGGCCGCCACGCCAGGTCTCGGTGCTGGTCTGGGAAAAGCGATAGGCGGCGACGCCGATCACCGGGACCTTGACCTTGACGTCGGTGGCGATGTCCACGGTGAGGTCGTCGCCCGATCCGCGGAAGGTGACGACATAGTCGCCGATGTCGCGGTCCTTGCGGATCACGTCGAAGGCCAGGCGCCCCGATGCGGGGACACTGGCGCCGGGGGATGCCATGGCGGCAGGCGCCAGGGCCAGCGCGGTCAGCAGCGACAGAAGGCGGGTCATGCGAGGTTTCATGTCAGATCGTTCCCATGCCGATGAACAGGTTGCGGTTCGCATCCGCGATGGCGCGGCGGCCATGCATGACGCGGGTGTTGTCCAGGATGGCGATGTCGCCGTCCTGCCAGTTGATCTCGTGCGTGACCTCCTCGGCCAGGGCGCGGATCTGCTCGATCTCATCCGGGGTCACCTCGGTGCCGTCAGCCATCGCATAGCGCGGCGGCTGATAGTTGTGCGACGGACCCAGGACGGCATTGGCAAAGCCGCGCGTCTCTCCGCCCAGGGCCGAGGGACGCACCGGGTCCAGCGTCAGGCGATAGGTGAGCGAGCCGTCCGGGTGCAGGGCAAAGTCCTGATCCGGGATCGCCGCCTTGAACTGCAGGACGTGTTCCATCGTGACCTTCGCCGGGTCCGAGATGGCGGGGTGCTCGTTCGCAAGATAGCGCTTCCACAGCGCCTCGGGCAGGACGCGTTCGACGGTCATGCGCTGCGACCAGCGGGCCTTGAGTGCATCGTCGAACCGGTCCCAGACCGCGCGCCCGTCGCAGAGGGTGGTCTGCGACCCCTCGAAGGCGGCGGTCTGCGCGAAGAAGGTCACGATGTCGGGGCAGCGGGGCGTGTTGCCGTTCTCGATATGCAGGCCGATGGGGCCCAGCCCCGCATCGACCATCTGCGTCGTGTCCGTGGTATGGCTGCGCGCCGGATCGAAGGTCACGCGGCGGCAGAGCGTCGTCACCACGCCCGAGAACGCCTCCATGTCGGGCTGAAAGCCGCGCAGCAGCGTCCAGCCGTCACGGGCCAGGTCCTCGCGGATGGTGGCCAGCAGGCCCGGATCGGCCAGGCCGCCCGGATGGTCGCGGTGGCGCAGGATGTTGTAGCTCATGGGGATCCTCATCACTTGGGAAGGGTCGCGGCGGCGATGACCGCCGGGTCGCGGGCCAGGCGCATCAGCGCCCGGTCGATCAGGCCGGGGCGCAGGCGTTGGAGGGCCACGAACAACCGCTCGCGCGAGGCGGGCATCTGTTCGCGCCGGCGCGCCGCGATGGCGTGCCAGGCATGGGCCGCGACGGCGTCCGGGCTGTCCAGGGTCATCGCCATCGGCCCGATCAGCGCGTCGAAGCCCTGCGCCGCATCGGTCCGCGTCGCGCGCGGCGCCAGATAGGTGACGGCGATGCCGCGCGGGGCCAGCTCGCGCCGCAGCGCGTCCGACCAGCCCCGCAGCGCGAACTTGGACGCGGAGTAGAGGGCAAAATACGGAAACCCGATGTCGCCGAAGACCGACCCCACGTTCACGACCTGCCCCCGGCTGGCCGTCAGCGCGCCCAAGAGGTCGCGGGTCAGCGCCATGGGCGCGGCTAGGTTCAGCGCCAGCGTGGCCGCGATCTGCGCGTCGTCGGCGGTGTCGGCGGTGCCCGAGGGCACCATGCCCGCATTGTTGATCAGGATGTCCAGACCGGTCCCCGCCACCGCCTGCGCGATGCTGGCGCGCCCGTAGGAGGTGGTGACATCGGCGGGCAGGACCTGCGCGTCGCGCAGCCCCGCCGCGGTCTGTTCCAGCGGTCCTGCGCGGCGGCCGACCAGGATCACGCAATGGCCTTGGCGGTCGGCCTGGACGGCCAGCGCCCGGCCGATGCCCGACCCGGCGCCGGTGATCAGGACCCTCAAGCCGCCACCTCTGCATTGGCCGCCGCGGAACCGGGCAGCGGCACCAGCAGCGCCCCCGGACAGCGGGCGATGCGCGCGGCCACCTGCCGGTCGGCGGTGCCCGAGGCGCGGATCAGCCCGGCCTCGCGCGGGTCGGCGAAGACCAGCGTGTCGGGGCGGGCATAGTCGGGCAGGGCGGCCAGCCGCGCCGCCAGCGCCGCCATGTCCGGGCTGCCCGTGGCGGCCAGGACCAGCATCAGCCGGTCGTCCCCGGTCAGGATCAGGGCGGCCGCCGGGATGGCCGGATCGGCCAGGGCCGCGGCCTCGACCCATTCGGGCGCGATGTTGCGCCCCGAGGCGCGCAGGATCATCGCGTCGCGCCGACCCAGCACCGTCAGCCGCCCATTCGTCAGCCGGCCCAGATCGCCGGTCCGCCACGGCCCGCGATGGGGTGCATGGCCCAGATAGCCCGACATAATGGCGGGGCCGTCGACCACGATCTCTCCATCCTCGATGCGCAGGTCCACGCCGTCCAGGGGCAGCATCGCGGTGCCGCCTGCCGGCGTCATGGCCACGACCGATGACGCCTCGGACAGGCCATAGCCCTCAGCCACGGGCAGGCCCAAGGCGCGGGCCTCGGCCAGAAGGACCGGAGAGACCGGCGCACCCCCGACCGCGATATAGCGCAGGCTGTCCGGCGCGCGGGCGCCCTGCCGCAGGGCCGCGACCCACAGCGTCAGCTGGCGCGGGGCCAGCACGGTCACGGTCGGGCGGCAGGTTGCGGCCGCGCGCGCCAAGGCGGTGCCGTCGCCGGTGAACAGGCAGGCCGCGCCCTCGGCCGCGATGACGGTTTCGGCGCCGATCAGCACCGGCACGAAGATGCCGCAGATCTGTTCCAGCAGCTGCGCCTGGGGCAGGACGGACAGATAGCGGTCCCGGGGCGTGGCCCCGATGGCCGCCGCCAACGCTCGGGTCTGGGCGGTCAGCTGGCGGTCGCCCAGCACCACGCCCTTGGGCCGCCCCGTCGTCCCGGAGGTATAGATCACCCGATCCGCCCCCCCGGCATAGGCCAGCGGCCGCGCGGCGTCGGGTCGCGGCAGGCGGTCGATCAGCGTGGCGCCGGAATCGGCCAGCAGGTGATCGACCTGCCCGGCGGAAAAGAAGCCCGGCACCGGCACCACGCGGCACCCGGCCAAAGTCGCGGCCAGATCGGCGATGACATAGTCCAGCCCGACAAGGCGCAGACCGACCGTCCGGGGCCCGCCCGCGAAACCGGCGGCCGCATGACCGACGGCACGGGCAAGGCCCGCCCAGCTGATCGTGCGGTCACCGTCACGGAACGCGATGGCGTCGGGCCGCTGGCGGGCATGGCGGGCGAGGGCGTCGAAGATCGGGATCATCGGGGGGAGACCTTGCTGAAGCTGCGGGAGGGGCGGGGCATGAAGCGCAGCGGTTCGGATCGTTCGACCAGCGCGCAGACCCAGGGGTTCGTGTCGTAGTAGCGGCCCCAGCAGGCCGCATCGGGCAGGCATTCCGCCCGCGCCGGTGCCAGCGCCAGCAGCGGCACGCCGGTCCGCTGCAGCATCGCGACCAGGGCGGTAGTCGCCGTGAACAGGCCCCAGCTTTTGCCCTGCAGGCGGCCCTCGGCGGCGATGGCCTCGATCAGGGGCAGCGTGGCGATGGGGCGGGGGCAGGCCATCGACACGACCTCCAGGATGTCGTCGTCGTGAACCGCACGGCCGCTGCGTTCAGACAGCAGCAGCGCCACCGGCCGGTCCAGATAGACCTGTGAAAAAAACCCCGCCGCCGCATCGCGCAGGCCCGCCGCCCCCAGCACCGCGCCCGAGGCCGACCGCGCCACCGCCAGGGGAACCGCGGGCAGGGTCATGCGGGCGTCGAAGGCGTCATGGAAATGGCCTTCGATCATCAGGGCCGCGGCCTGCCAGCCGGGGTCCAGGGGCTGCAGGATCTGCATGTGCATGGCGTGGTCGGACAGGTGGCGCAGTGCATGCATGGTGGGGCCTTTGCGTGGTTCGTGCCCCTGATCTGACGGGCAAAGCTTGCAGCAGGCTTACAGACAGGGAAGCCATCATCACGACGCCGTGAGGCGCTCTTTTCCATTGATCCGGGCCCCCCGTCCCGCCATGTCTTGGCGGAACGAAGGGAAATCGGATGCGTGTGCTGCTGATCGAAGACGAGGCCGACATCGCAGATGCGCTGGTCCGGTACCTGCGGGCGCAGGGTCATGCGGTCGATCACGCACCGGACCTGGATATCGCGCGCGCGGCCTTGGAGGTTGCGGGCTTTGACGCGATCCTGCTGGACTTGGCGCTGCCGGACGGGTCCGGGCTGGTGCTTCTGCGCGAACAGCGCCATCGCGGCAACCGCGTGCCGGTGATCATCGCCACCGCGCGCGACCAGATCACCGAACGCATCGCCGGGCTAGATGCGGGCGCGGACGATTACGTCGTCAAACCCTATGACCTGGCCGAGATCGAGGCGCGTCTGCGCGCCAATGCCCGCCGTGCATCGGGCGATCCGGCGACGGAAAGCCGGCTCGGCGGGCTGCGGGTGGACCGCGCCGGAGCCCGCCTGTTCAAGGACGAGACCGAGATCCGCCTGACCTCGCGCGAATGGGCGCTGTTCGACGCACTGCTGTCCGCGCGGGGCAGGGTGCTGTCCAAGCAGGCGCTGGAGGATCGCCTCTATGCCTTCGACGACGCCATCGAGGGGAACGCGGTCGAAGTCTATGTCTCGCGGCTGCGGGGCAAGCTGGGGGCCGATGCGATCCAGACGCGGCGCGGCCTGGGATACCTGATCCCGTGACGCGGCCCTGGTCCCTGCGCGGCAGGCTGGTGCGCCGGGTCGTGCTGGGGGCCTGCGCCGCGTGGCTGGCGGGGGTGGCGCTGGCCGCGACGGTGATCTCTCACGAGATGTCCGAGCTGATGGATGACAGCCTGGAGGCATCGGCCCGCCTGTCGCTGTCGCTGTACCGTGGCGCGGGTCAGGTCGGGACACTGGCCCCGGGCGACAGCGCGATCCGCATCATTGACGGAGGCGTGGCGGTGACCGACGCGCCCTGGGCGCCGGTCACCGCCGATGGCGGCCAGGACCTGCCCGGCTGGCGGGTGTTCCGCCTGGCCGATCCGGCGGGCGATCTGGTCGTCGAGGTCGGCCACACAACCGCCTGGCGCCGCGACGAGCTGCGCGAAAGCCTGACCTGGCTGGTGGGGTTGATGCTGCCGGTGCTGCTGGCCGCAGCCTTGGCGATCCGCGGGGCGGTCGGGTCTGCGCTGCGGCCCGCGACGCGCTTCGCGGGCGAATTGCGGCGGCGATCGGCCCAGGATCTGTCCCCCGTCGCGACCCCGGACCTGCCGATCGAACTGGACCCGATCGCGCAGGCGCTGAACGGCTATCTGGACACGATCCGCGCCCGGATCGATGCGGAACGCCAGTTCGCCACCAACGCCGCGCACGAGTTGCGCACGCCCATCTCCGCCGCGTCCGGCCAGGCGCAGCTGATCGCGGCGGGGCTGGCCGACGACGCGGCGGCCGGGCGGCTGGCGGGCGCGCTTTCCCGCATGGGCCACCTGGTCGAACGCCTGCTGCAGCTGTCGCGGGCGGAGGCAGGGGCAATGGGCGCGGGCCCGTGCGACCTGATCCGCGTGGCGCGGATGGTCATTGACGACATCGGCCAGCCGGTGATGTTCGACGACGGAGAGACGACGCAGGCCCCGGTGGCCGTCGATCCCGACGCGCTGGCGCTGATCCTGCGTAACCTGTTGCGCAACGCGGTCGACCACGGGACGGGGGACCTGCGGGTGCTGATTTCGGCGGGGCCGGCGTTGACGGTCAGCAATGCGGTCGGGCCGGGCGCGGCCTTTCGCCATGCGACCTTCGACAAGGGCGCGGGGTCGCAGGGTGCCGGGCTGGGCCTGGCCATCGTGACGCGCATGGCCGCGGCCCACGGGATTGCGGTGCGCTATGCGATGACCGACGCGCGCGCCCGCGTCACGCTGGATTTCGGGCCGGGGCCGGATGCCTGACGCCGCGCCCGGCGATGCGCATCAAGCGACCTTTTGTCTTTTGCGCGGGTCGGGCATATGCTGGCCCGATGGATCAGGGACAGACAGTGCAACAGCAGGATGAGGACGATCAGGGGTCGGTGACCCCCGATCCCGCGGGCCCCATGCCCCCTGCACTGAAAAGCGACACGCGGCAGACCAACTGGCGCCGCGCCAACCTGCTGAAATACAGCGCCCATCTGGCGGTGCAGCGGGCGCTGGCCTCGGGGCAGCTGCAAAAGCGGCCCTGCGAGGTCTGCGGCGCAGAGACGGTCGATGCCCATCACGACCACTATGACCAGCCGCTGGCGGTGCGCTGGCTGTGCCGCACCCATCACGTCAAGCTGCACCATTACGGCGAGGACATGTTCCCCATCGGCAACACGCCCCGGGACCAGGACTGAGAGACGGCCCCGCAGCGGCCCCGCGGTCCCGTCCGGGGCGTCCCAAAGTCCCCGGCTCCCGGGCCGCGGCCGTCAACAGGCGTCATAGGCCAGATACTTGCCCGGCATCTCCCGCTTGACGCGGTCGCCCTTGGGGTTGATCTCTCGGATCACGGACATCTCGAAGTCGATGGCGGACATGATGCCAGTGCCGAACTTCTCCTCGATCAGCGCCTTGATGGTGGGTCCATAGACGCCCACGATCTCGTACAGGTATAGAGGCAGAGGTCCGTTGGCACCGCTTGGCTCCAGATCTTGGTGGGCGGTTCGGACAGCAGGTCGGCCGCATCGGCGGGCAGGTCCAGCGCCGTGACCAGTTCCTGCGCCTTGTCGAAGGAAAAGGCGTTCATGCCCATGCAGTCCGAATGCGTGAAGACCTGCGACATGCCGATGCGCTGGGCGATCCCCCGCAGGACAGGCCCTTGGCCTTTCTGGCGGCCAGGATCAGGGCGGTCACGTCCTCGCCGGTCAGGGTGTGGGCAATCTGGTCTTTCATGGTCGTCTCCTTGCGGTAAAGGGGGTTACAGGCCCAGGTCGGTCTGGCCAGGATGATCGGCAGGGCGCGGCCCTTGCGGCCAGCGGAACAGGCGGTCGGCATCGCCGATGGCGACATCGTTGATCGAGGCGTGGCGTGCGGCCATCAGGCCGTCCGCGTCGAACTGCCAGTTCTCGTTGCCGTTGGACCGGAACCACCGGCCTTCGGCATCGTGCCATTCATAGCAGAACCGCACCGCGATGCGGTCGGGGGCGTGGCACCACAAAGCCTTGATCAGGCGATAGTCCTGTTCGGCCTGCCACTTGCGGGCCAAGAACGCCTGCACCTGGTCGTGGCCATGCAGGAAGTCAGACCGGTTCCGCCAGACGGTGTCGGGCGTGTAGGCCAGCGCGACGCGGGCCGGATCGCGGCCATTCCACGCGTCCTCGGCCATGCGGACCTTGAGGATCGCGTCTTCGCGCGAGAAGGGCGGCACCGGCGGGCGGGTCATTCGGCGATGGCCCGCAGATGCGCCGGGACCGGTCCGGTCAGGTCGATGCGGACCGGATCGGGGCGTTGCGCCGCCCCGCCCAAGGCCTGTCCCGCCAGTTCCGCGGACCGCCTGCCCAAGAACTGCACCAGGTGGTTGCGGATCGGATAGTAGTTTGGGTGATCGACGATGTCGGTGCGCGCGCGTGGCCGCGGGATGGTGATCCGAACCGATTCCGCCACCCGCGCAAAGGGTCCGTTCGTCATCAGCAGGATGCGGTCGGCCAGCAGGATCGCCTCGTCGATGTCATGGGTGATCATGAAGACGGTCTGGTTGGCGCCGCCCCAGATCTTCAGCAGCTCGTCCTGGATGGTGCCGCGGGTCAGCGCGTCCAGCGCGCCGAACGGCTCGTCCAAGAGCAGCAGCTTGGTGTGGTTGGCAAAGGCGCGGGCGATGGGCACGCGCTGGCGCATGCCGCCCGACAGCTGGCTGGGCTTGCGGTGGATCGCCTCCGCGCTCAGCCCGACCATCGACAGGTACCGGGTCGCGACCTCGTGACCTGTGCGCGGCTCCAATCGGGATGGCGGGCGCGCACCCCGAAACGGACATTGCCAAGCGCGGTCAGCCACGGCAGCAGCGCGTAGTTCTGGAAGACCACGCCTCGGTCCAGGCTGGGGCCGGAAATCTCGGCCCCGTCCATGGTCACGACGCCGGAGGTGGTCTGCGTCAAGCCCGCCAGGATGTTCATGATCGTCGATTTTCCGCATCCCAAATGGCTTAGGATCTCCACGAATTCGCCCCTGTCGATCCTGGCGGGGCGGTGATGAGGGATGCCCAGATGCGCATCCTGGCCCGCGACACCGTGCTGAACGCCATGCGCGAGGCGGGCGGCATGGTGTCGGGCCGCGACGGCGCCGCGGCCCTGCTGGGTGTTGCGGCCACGACGCTGTATTCGCGGCTGGCCAAGTACGGCGTGCTGGAGGTGGAGTGTGCGACCCCGCGGTCCTGACCAGCCTGCCCAAGGACCGGCACCGCGGCCCTGATGGCGCGTGATCATCCAATCCCAGGTAGGCCCCAACGAACCCCGGGGCGGGCAGGAGCATCACGGGGACATGGCGCCGATGGCTGCCAGCCGGTTCAGGATGTCGGGCCGCGCAAGCGTGCCGGCCGTCAGCCCGCTCTCAAGGTCGCTCAGCGCATCGCGCAATTCGGACAGGCCCAGCAGCGCCACGGACCCGGCCATCCGATGGGCCAGATGCGCCGCATCCGACAGGGTCGCCGGATCGGCCGTCAGGTCATCCAGCCGGGCCAGCCCGTCGTGGAACTCAGACAAAATGCGGTTCAGCATCCTGTCGGCATGCTCCGGCCCGATGTTGCCGGCCAGATGGCGCCGGGCGGCGTCCCTTGCCGGGGACGCGCCGCGCATGGTCGCGATGCGATCCAGCAGGGGGTCCAGGGCCTGGAAGGACAGCGGCTTTGTCAGCGTGGCCGACATGCCCGCCGCCTGGAACCGGTCCTGATCCGCAGGCCGGGCATGGGCCGTCAGGGCGATGATCGGCGTGGCGACGTTCGGGCCTTGCGCGCGGATCCGCGTCGCGGCGGTAATGCCGTCCATGCGGGGCATGCTGATGTCCATGAAGATCAGGTCGAATCGCTGCGCCAGCGCGGCATCCACGCCCTGTTGCCCGTCCACGGCCTCGACGACGTCGCAGTTGCGGGCATGCAGCATCTCGCGGACGACCATCCGGTTGACCTCGTTGTCCTCGACCACCAGCACGCGGCGCCGGGGACCGGGCATGGGGGGCGCAGGGCGGGCGGGGGTCGTTACCGGGGGCGGCAGCGGCTGGTCGGCCAGCGGCACCGTCAGGATGAAGCACGCGCCCTGTCCGATCGCGCTCTCCACGCGGATGTCGCCGTCCATCAGCCGGGTCAGGCGGCGCACGATGCCAAGGCCCAGGCCCGTCCCCTCGACCGTGCGGCGGAACGACGGGTCGAGGGTCACGAACTCCTGGAAGATGCGTGCGTGATCCTCGGGGGCGATGCCGATGCCGGTGTCATGCACGCGGAATCCGACCAGACCGCGCTGTCGCCGGTCGATGGTGACGGTGATGCGGCCGCCTTCGGTGAACTTGATGGCATTGCCGATCAGGTTCATCAGGATCTGCGTCAGGCGCGCCGGATCGCCTAGGACAGGACAGGCGGCGTCCCCGATCACCTGCGCCGACAGCGTGTTTCCGCGTTGCCGCGCGCGCGCCTGCAGCGCCTCCAGAAGGTCCAGCACCAGCCTGTGCGGGTCGAAGGCGACCTGCTCCAGCCGCATCGCCCCCGCATCGGCCCGCGCGATGTCCAGGACCGAGTTGACATGCCCCAGCAGCAGGGCGCCCGATTGGGCCATGACCTCGGCATAGCGGCGCTGCTGCGGGTTCAGCGGGGTGGCTGACAGCAGGTCCAGCGTGCCCAGCAGGCCGTTCAGGGGGGTCCGCATCTCGTGGCTCATGACGGTCAGCATCTCGTCCTTGGCCCGCTCTCCGGCGACGGCGCGGTCGCGGGCGCGGATCAGCTCATCGGCCTCCTGCACCTGGCGGGTGACGTCGCGCACGAAGGCAATCATGACCGGCCCCCGTTCGCTGGGCGCGCGGGCGACGGTGACCTCGATGGGAAAGATCTCGCCGGACTTGCGCATCGCCGTGGCCCGGACCGGACGGCCCGGATCGGTGGCCGGTGTGGAGATGTCGGCCAGGAACCCCCGCACCTCGGCGCGGGCGGCCTCGGGGACGATCAGGGTCAGCATGTCGGCGCCCAATGCCTCTTCCGCGCCATAGCCATAGATACGCTGCGCGGATTCGTTGAAATCCAGGATGCGGCCGTCGGTGTCGGCCACGACGATGGCGTCGTGGGATGTTGCGATGACCGTGCGCAGCCGTGCGTGCGTCGTGGCGATCCGTGCCGCCTGGCGCCGCGCGCGGTCCGCCATGACCGCCAGCGCCGCGACCACCAACGTCACCGCCACGACCATCATCCCGACAAGCAGGGCCAGGTCGTGCATGGCCGCGGACACCTGTTCGCGCTGGCGGTCGGACTGCCCCGAGAACAGCCGCACCCCCTCCAGCGACGCGGACCGCACCACCGGGCGCAGGGCCGCGACCCGGGCCTGCAGCGTGGGCAGCGCGTCGCGCAGCCGGTCGTCGGACCCGTCGATCAGCGGCACGATGGCGTCGAGCGCGGCCTCTGTCTGGTCCAGCCTGCGGCGGGCGGGGTCGTCCTGACGCAGGGTCTGGAACACCCGGCCCGTGGTCAGCGTCCGCATGCGGGAATAGAGGATGTCGAACCGCGTCCTGACCTCGGCCAGCATCGCGGGGTCGCCGGGCTGCGCGCGGGCGTCGCCGACCGCGACCAGCAGGGCCAGCAGCTCGACCTCTGACTGGGCCAGCGACCACTGGATGCTGTCTGAATTCGCGGTGGCAAGCTGATCGATCTGGCGCCGCGCATCGTCGCTGACGACCCAGACCACGAACCCGCACACGGCGATCGAGACCGTCAGGACGGCCACTGCGACCTGCAGCCGGGTGCGGATGGCGCTCATGGTACCGGGGCGGTGCTGAGACGGTTGAGCTGCCAGATGCTGCGGGAGTAGATCACCTCGGTCTGGTACTGCCGGTCGGCGTCATAGGGATAGACGATCCACAGCGGTCCCTTGTCGCGAACCGACATCTCGCGGTCGTCCATCAGATAGGCCACCAGGGGCACGTCCGGGCCGATCTCGGCCAGGGGAATGCTGATGGCATAGTCGTTGATCGCGGTCGCCGACACCTCTCCTGTGCTGCCGGGGCCGGTGGCGATGCCGGCATCCGCCAGGATGCGGGCCAGCGGGACGCCGGTGAAGCCGTGCACCCCTTCGGTCCAGACGGTCGAGGTGCTGATCTGCGCCTCGCCCAGGGCCTGCAGCGCCGGCAGGTCATAGCTGCGCGACCCGTTCGGACCGTCGACGCTGAGAAGGGCCGCCTCCTGTGCCAGAGCCGGCCCGGCCAGGGCAAGGGCGGCGGACAGAAGGGTGCCGTGAAGGAATGTGCGAACCATGAGGGTATCCCGATGCAGTCTGGCGATCATGGTCGGAAATGTCGCATGGACGACACAGACACGCACGACATCATTCGTATCGGACGCTATACGAACGGATAGTCCGGTTGTATCCTTTGGCGCAGACGGGCGGGCCATGCGGATACGGGCGGATCGAAGACCTCCGATCATCGGGTATCACGGACCCCGGCAACACAGGCTAGCATGTCTGGCTTGCCGCGTAAGAGGTGAAGTCGTGAAAATTTTACTGGCTGATGACCATGACCTGATCCGAGAGACCCTGGTCCTGTATCTGGGCGCGCAGATCGACGCCCAGGTCGTCGAGGTCGGCGATGTCCCCGGCGCGGAACGGGCGATCGCGCAGGCGGGGGACGTTCCCTTCGATCTGGCGCTGCTGGATTATGACATGCCGGGGATGGACGGGCTGGCGGGACTGGCCGTGATCCGCGGCCTGATGCACCCGCGCCCCGTCGCGATCCTGTCGGGGACCGCCTCGCGCAGCGTGGCGCGGGACGCGATGGCGGCGGGGGCGCGGGGCTTTCTGCCCAAGACGATGAACGCGCGGTCGCTGGCTGCGGCCGTGACCTTCATCGCGTCCGGAGAGATCTTCGTGCCCTACGGCTATCTGGAACAGGACGACCACGCCCCCGTGGGCGAATTGACCGCACGCGAGACCCAGGTCCTGCGCGGCCTGACCGAGGGGCGGTCGAACAAGGATATCGGGCGGCTGCTGGGCCTGCAGGAGGTCACGGTCAAGCTGCACGTCAAGACCCTGTGCCGCAAGCTGGACGCCAGGAACCGCACCCAGGCCGCGATGATCGCCCGCGACCGCAAGATGATCACCTGATCTGACCTGACGAACGATCCGTTGCCGGACGACCCCGCCGCAGGCGGGCTGTCCGGTCCTGTCCGGGCCGCACCTGTCGGTGCCGGTCGCAGGACCTCCCATGCCATCCTTACCAGAGACGGGGCCGCACATGCGTGACTTGACGATCGATTATCCCGACCACCCCATGGCCGCCGACCGCGGCATGTTCCGCATCACCCGCCCCGCAGCGGGCCGCAGCTGCGAGATCCGCCTGCGGACCGGGCGCCTGACCGCGACGAACGCCACCGCCTTTCGCGACCAGGTCTATGACCTGGTCGACCAAGGCGAGGATCGGCTGGTCGTCGACCTGGCCGCCGTCGATTTCATAGACAGCACCGCCATCAGCGCGCTGGTGGGCGTGCTCAAGCGCCTGGGCATGCGCGGAGAGATCGTGCTGTGCGGCCTGTCGGGCAGCGTCGCGGGCATGTTCCGCATCACCCGCATGGACAAGGTCTTTCCGGTCTTCGCTGACTGCGCCGCGGCATCGGCGGCGTTGGGGGGACGGTCGTGATGACCCGGACCCTGCGCATCGCGGTGCCGCTGCTGGCGCTGCTGCTGCCGTTCCAGGCCGCGGCCCAGGACGGCCCGCTGCCGCAGGCGCTGCAGCCGCTGGCCGACCAGCAGGCAGAGCGGCCCGCGCCGCCCTTCGGCCGCCACGGCCCCCTGACAGAGCGCGAGATGGCGATGGCCCGCGCCGCCTGGAGCTATTTCGAGGCCGGGTTCCAGCCCGAGACGGGGCTGGTCAACGCGGTGGGCAGCTATCCGTCGACGACACTGTGGGACACTGCGTCCTATGTCAGCGCCCTGGTCGCGGCATACGAGCTGGGCATCATAGACAAGCGCGACTTCGACCGCCGGGCCACGCTGCTGATCGCCACGCTGCGCAATCTGGACCTGTATCGCGGAGAGGCGCCGAACAAGGTCTACAACACCAAGACCGGGCAGAAGGTGAACTATGCCAACGAACCCGGAGAGGTCGGGTTCTCGGTCCTGGACATGGGCCGCATGCTGGTCTGGCTGCGCATCCTGCGCGAACGCTATCCCTATCTGGCCAACGGCGTCGACAACGTGCCGCTGCGCTGGAACTTCTGCAACATCGTCAGGGATGACGGGCGGCTGTTCGGGTCGGTCGTGTCGGGCGACGGCGACACCCGCTATGTCCAGGAAGGCCGCCTGGGATACGAGGAATACGCGGCCAAGGGCTTTGCCCTTTGGGGGTTCGACGTTACGGGCGCGCTGGAGCCCGCGCCGCTGGCCTATACCACGATCCACGACATCGACATTCCCTATGACGGCCGCGATCCGCGGATCTTTCACAACCAGAACTATGTCCTGACCGAAAGCTATCTGCTGGACGGGCTGGAGATGGGCTGGGACATGCCCGCGGCAGACCCCGCGGGCCCCGGCGTCGCGTCGCAGGGCTGGCGGGCGGAATTCGCGCACCGGATCTTCCTGGTCCAGCAGCGGCGGTTCGAAAGCACCGGCATCATCACCGCGCGGTCGGAACACCAGGTCGAGGGGCAGCCCTATTTCGTCTATGACGCGATCTTCGCCGACGGCTATGCCTGGAACACACTGGACCCCAGCGACGTCTATCAGCCCGACCGGGCGGCGGTATCCGCCAAGGCCGCGCTTGGCATGTGGGCGCTGTGGGACGTGCCCTACACCCAGCTGCTGTTCGACACCGTGGCCGACCTGTCCGAAGCCGATGGCGGGTTTTTCGAAGGCCTGTACGAAAACGGCAACGGCGTCATCCCGCTGCAGACCGCGAACAACAACGGCATCATCCTGGCCGCGCTGCTCTACAAGGTGCAGGGGCCGATCCTGCAGTTCGCCAACCCGAACACGACGGTCTGGGACATGGCCTATTCCCAGACCGACATCCGCGCGAACAAGTGCCTGCCCGAGCCGATGCTGCGCGAGGTTCCCTGCTGCACCTGCGGAGATCTGCCGCCGCCGGTCCCGACCATCGCCTCCGCGGATTTCATCCTGTGCCGCCCGGTCGAGGGCGAGGACGGCATCGCCGCGACCGATTGCACCACCGGCCCGCAGGTCACGGCCAGGCCCGAACCGCGCGACGTGCTGCCGCGTCAGTGCCGCACCGCCGCGGTGCAGCCATGACCACGGGCCGCATGCTGTGGTTCGACGCCAACCGCGTCTGCGCCGCCGCGGGCGTGGTGCTGATCCACAGCACCACCGATTTCGCGGGTCGCCCTTTCCCCGATGCCGGCGTGGCGGAACGCGCGGTGCCCGTCCTGCTGCGCTCCATCGGAGAGTTCTCGGGGTCCGAGATGTTCTTCCTGTTCTCGCTGTTCCTGATGGCTCTGCGAATCGACCGCCACAGGCCGCGCTATCGCGATGCGATCGCGACCCAGGCGCACAGGCTGCTGGTGCCCTTTGCGGTCTGGACGCTGTTCTATGCGCTGTTCCGCCTGATCAAGGCCGAGGCCTTCGGCTATGCCCCGCAATATCTGGTGCAGTTGGCCCAGATCAAGACCTGGGTCGCCTATCTGCTGTTGGGCAAGGCCCAGTACCACATGCATTTCCTGCCCACGCTGTTCGCGATCTTCCTGTTCTATCCGGTGATGCGGCTGGCCATGCGCTATCCGATGCTGGGGGTGCTGCTGGTCGCGACCCTGGGCGCGATGAACCATGCGCAGGGGTTTCTCTATGCGATCGACCTTGCGCCGCTGACGCGCGACTATCTGGTACGGGTCACCAAGGTCTGCGGTTATGTCGGCTATGGCCTGGCGGCCTTCGGTCTCTATTCGCTGTGGAAGGACGGCCTGCCGCGCGGAGAAAGCCGCCTGATCCGGCGCGGCGCGCTGTATCTGGTCCTGCTGGCCTATCTGGCGACGCTGCCCTTTTATGGCGGCGCCCTGCTGACGGGCAGCTTTCCGGTGCGGGCGGGCTGGGATTACTACGGCCACTTCCTGATGCCGCTGCTGGTCTTCTGCGCCTTTCTGGGCAGCCAGTACAGCGACTGGTCGCCCCGCTGGTCGGTCATGGCGCGCTATACGTTCGGCGTCTATCTTGTCCATCCCGCGGTCATCGACCTTTTCGACATCGCGCTGATCAAGGCGGATCTGGCGCCGTCGCCCGCCCTGCTGGTCGTGACGCGGTTCGCGGTGGTGCTGCCGGTGGCCTTCGGGCTGGCCGTGGCGATCGGCCGTCTGCCCGCCGTCGCCTGGACCATCGGCCTTGGCCCCACCCCCTGGGCCGCCCGCAAGGCGCGCCCGCAGCCCGGAGCGGTCCCGGCATGAGCATCCCGTATTACAGTGCCTTCGATGATCGCAGGCCGCCCGAACCTCTGCCTTACAATCCGCTGCGCGAGGCGCTGTGGCAGTTTCTGGCGGTCGTCACGCTGGTGATGGGGGGCTGGTACATCGCCTGGCGCTGGTCCTCCTCGCTGAACCCCGACGCGCTTTGGTTCGCGGCCCTGCTGGCCTTGGCCGAAACGCTGGCCTATCTGGGCCTGATCCTGTTCGTCGCCAACCTGTGGCGCGATCAGCCGGTGACCTGCCCCGACGCACCCGCAACGCGGGGCGAGGTCGATCCCGCGTCACCGGACCCGTCTCTGCCGATCACCGTCGACGTGTTCTTTGCCACCTATGACGAGGATCCGGAGCTGGTCCGGCTTGGCCTGATCGACGCCAAGGCCATCGCCTATCCCCATCCGATCGACATCCGCATCCACGTGCTGGACGACGGCCGCCGCCCAGCCATGGCCGAGGTCGCGCGGCAGGAGGTCGTGGGCTACATCACCCGCGCCACGAACGAGGGGTTCAAGGCCGGCAACCTGCGCAACGCGATGGAGCAGACCTCGGGCGACTTCCTGCTGATCTGCGATGCGGACACGCGGCCGTTCCCGACGTGCCTGGCCCGCACCCTGGGCCATTTCCGCGACCCGAGCCTGGCTTGGGTGCAGACGCCGCAATGGTTCTATGACCTGCCCGAAGGGCGCCGTCTGTCCCAGGTCCTGCAGGCCCGATGGGGCGCACGGGCCGGACGGGCAGGGCGCGCGGTCGAGCGGATCGTCGGCGAATGCCGCATCGGGCGCGATCCCTTGGCCAACGATCCGCAGATGTTCTATGACGTGATCCAGCGCCGCCGGAACCACGCCAATGCAGCCTTCTGCTGCGGCGCGGGGTCGATCCACCGGCGCGAGGCGGTGATGGAGGCCGCGCTGCGCGCCTTCGGGGCCAAGGTCGAACGCCGCGTGATCGAGGCCGAGGAGGAGATCACGCTGGAGACGCGGGAACGCGGCGTGGCCCCCGATCTTCTGGACGCGATCCGCACCCAGGCGGTCGGCACCGAGATCCTCAGCCCCTACCGCTTTCACGTGTCCGAGGACATCTATACCTCAATCGTGCTGCATGCCGACCGCGACCGCGGCTGGACATCATTGCTGCACCCCTTCGTCGAGACGCGGATGCTGTCGCCCCAGGACCTGATCGGCTGGACCATCCAGCGGTTCAAGTATGCGGGCGGCAGCCTGGACATCCTGGTCAACGACAACCCGCTGTTCCGGCGCGGCCTGACCCTGCGACAGCGCCTGATGTACGGGGCGACCTTCTATTCCTATCTGGGCGCCCTGTGGAACGTCGTGTTCCTGTTCGCGCCCACCGCCTATCTGTTCACCGGCATCTCGCCCGTGGCGGCCTATTCGTCGCAGTTCTTCCTGCATGTGGTGCCGTTCATCCTGTCGCTGGAACTGGCGATGATGGTGGGCACCTGGGGGATCGCGGGCCAGTCGGCCAAGGCCAGCTACCTGGCGTCGTTCCCCATCGGGCTCAGCGCGCTGTGGACCGTGCTGCGCGGCCGGCGCATCGCGTTCCGTGTCACGCCCAAGGACCGCCAGGCGGGCCGCTTCCTGCATCTGGTCCGTCCGCAGGTCGCGGTCGTAGCGCTGACGGTGGCGGGCGTGGCCTGGGCCACGCTGGCGCTGTGGGCCCTGGATACCGGGCACACGGCGACCGGGGTCGTGACGAACGCCCTGTGGGGCCTGAACAACTGCATCGCCATGTCGGGCATCATCCGCGCCGCGCTGTGGCAGCCCGACCCATCAACCCCCGAGGAACCCTGATGCGCCTTCGTCAGAACCTGGTCCGCGCGCGCGGCCATATCGTCTTCATCCTGGGGGTCATCGGCGGCCTGATGGTCGTGACCTGGCTTGAGCAGGCCGGACCTTCGGCCGCGGGGCAGGCTCCGGTCACGCCCCTGGCCGCGATCGAGGCCGCGACGCCGCTGCCGCTGGCCATCCGCGGTGCCTCCAGCGCTGCCGACCTGGACCATGCCGCCATCGCCTGGACGTATTTCAGGAACAACACCGATCCGAACACCGGGCTGGTGCATTCGGTGGACGGCTATCCCTCGACCACCATGTGGGAAACGGGGTCCCTGATCGTGGCCATCGTCGCGGCCGAGCGTGTGTCGCTGATCGATGCCACCGAGGCAAAGGATCGGCTGGCCGCCATCCTGACCAGCCTGGACCGCCTGCCGCTGTTCCAGGACAGCCTGCCCAACAAGGCCTATGACACACGGTCGCTGAAAATGGTCGATTACGCCAATCGACCCACCGATCTGGGTCTGGGCTGGTCGGCGCTGGACGTGGCGCGGCTGATGGCGGCACTGGCCATCGCGCGCGCGGCCCATCCCGACATGGCCCCGGCCATCGCGGCCGCGACCGATGACTGGCGGTTGGATCGGATGATCCGCGACGGACAGCTTTATGGCGCCAGCGTCGTGGACGCGGAGGTCCGCGAGAACCAGGAGGGGCGCCTGGGCTATGAACAATATGCCGCCAAGGCGATGATGCTGTCCGGGTTCGACATGGTGCGCGCCTATGATCCCGCCGACAGCGCCATGATCCAGCCCGTGATGGGGCAGGACATTCCCGTCGACACGCGCCTGCATCGTGGCCGCACCCCGGCCTTCGTCGTCAGCGAACCCTATCTGTTCGACGGGCTGGAATTCGGCTTTGACGCACGTTCGTCGCGCATCGCGTCCGCGGTCTATCTGGCTCAGCAGGCCCGCCATGACCAGACCGGCCATCTGACCGCGGTGACCGAGACGCATCTGGATGAGGCGCCGTTCTTTGCATATTCCACCGTCTGGGGCGGGGGCGCGCCATGGTCCGTCCTGACATTCCAGGGCGATCGGATCGACAGCCGCCGCACCTTGGCGACCAAGGCCGCCTTCGGCTGGGACGCGCTTTACGGCACGCCCTACACCGCACAGTTGGTCGAGGCTGTGGTCCCCACCGCCGACCCCCGGCGCGGTTGGCCCGAGGGCATCTACGAGGTCGACGGCACCACCAACGCCTCGATCACGGCGAACACGAATGCCCTGGTCCTGGCGGCGCTGGCCTTCAAGGCCGCGGGTCCGCTGCTGCGGGGTGCGCCATGAGGGTGGTCCTGCTGATCCTTGCGCTGGCCTGGCCCGGCTGCGTGGCTGCGGCGCCCTGCGTCGGGGCGGCGCTGGACCGTCCTCTGCCGGGCGCCCTGGACGCGCGACAGGTCAGCGCGGATGTGCCGACCGCGCGGTTTCCCGGCCTGTGGCAGCAGGGCCGTGTGGACGGGCTGACCTATCGGATCTTCGGTGACGGCACGGCGGTCCTGTCCGACGACCCCGGCGCACCGCGATGGCAGGTCCGGATCGAGTGCGCCGCCGCGACCTGCCGGATCACGGCGACCGGCGTGCCCGATGCGGGAGCCGATCGCATTGCCGATGCCCTGGGGCGCTGCCTGATGGGACGGGACGTGACCGCAACCGATCTGCGGCGCGCCGCACCGGCCTTTCCGACCGGTCTGTCCGATGACGTGCCGGATCGAGGTCGGTCTCTGCCCCCCGCCGCAGCGCTGGCCACGGCGGCGGGGCAGGCACCGCGCCGCGCGGTGGCGCGATGCATGCCCGACCCGGCGCTGTTCGGCGACACGCCGGCGCAGACGGTGCAGCGGATGCTGCTGGCTGCCGGGCAGGACCCCGGCCCGGATGACGGCGTCCTGGGTGCGCGCAGCCGGGCGGCGCTGCGGGCCGCACTGGGGCCGGGGTCGGATGCGGATGTGCCGCACGCAATCCTGGCGCTGCTGGCCATGCGCTGCGGGGGCTGAGCGATGCGGGGGTTGGGACCTGTCCTGATGGCCACGTTGCTGGCGATCTGGGGGCCGGGCGCCGCGCTGGCCTGGCCCGGCCCCCAGATCCTGCGCACCGATGATCCGGCCGTTCCGGGCGCGGTCGAGGTGCTGTCGGACACGCCCAACGCCCTGACCTGGTCGCGCGCGCAGGCAGGCCGGTTGGGCGGCTGGCGCTATTGGCTGTATCCTGACGGGTCGGCGGTGGTGATGCCCGACGGCGATGCGCAGGCGCGACCGCTGCGCATGGACTGCATTCGCGGCGAGGCCTGCCGCATCTGGTCGGGCACGCGTCTGGTGACCCGTATCCCGGCCACGGGCAGCCCCCGCCCGACGGTGCCCGACACAGCGGATGGCGAGACGCTTGCCCGCTATCTGGCGCTGTGGGTGCTGGCCGGTTCGGGGTCGCAACCCCGCGCCACGGTTCCCGTGGTCGATGCCATCGCGCCCCGACCTGCGGCACCCGACCGCCGTCACAGTGACCATCCGGCGCCGCCGCTGGCGCGGGACGGGTATCGGCTGACCATGTTCCCCGGCGCGTTCCTGCCATGTCGCGGCACCGCATGCACGGCACCGCTCCGCCTGCCGTCAGTGTTCGACCAGGCCCAAAGGCCGCGGACGACCTGCGCGGTGACTGCGGGGGTTGCGCTGTCAACGCAGGGGGAAGGCGGCCCGGGGCCGGCGCGCGTCACCCTGGGATGCGGCGCACGGCTGTCGGATCGTGTGACGCTGAACCTGGGTGTGACCGGACGCGGCGGGGCAGGGCGGAACCCCGACCTGAGCTATGCCCTGACCTGGCGCGCGACGGACCGCCTGTCGCTCAGCTATGCCAGCAGGTCCATCCGCATGGACGGGTCCTGGAGCGGTCTGCTGGAAGGCAGGCTGCGGGCCGAACTGACCCTGCCGCGCATCCCCCTGCCTGCGGGACGGGGGGCCGATTGCCGGATGCGCGTCACGCTGCCCGATCCGACCCGCGATGCGCTGGTCCTGTCCTGTGGCCTCAGGCTGACCGAGCGGCTGTCCCTGGGCCTTTCGGCCCATGCCTATGCGTCGGGGGTGCAACGGCCGTGGGACCCTGATTACACCTATAGCGCGACCTGGAAGGTGACCGACCGCCTGCGCGTCGGCTATGGCAATTACGCCGCCAACCGGTTTCCCTGGAACCGGGGCGACGGGCCCGGCGCCGGGCTGCGCGACGGCACCCTGTCGCTGACCTACGATCTGTCCTTCTGAGAGAGCCCGATGACCCGCATCCGCCTTGTCCTGCTGACCCTGCTGATGGCTATCGCCCCGCCCACCGTGTCGCGGGCCGAGGTCCGGATGGGAGAGACGGTCTTCAGCCCCGTCCTGGGGCGTGCGCTGTCCTACGACATCTACCTGCCGCCGGGCAGCGAGGGGGGCACGCGTGCCTATCCGGTGCTGTACCTGCTGCATGGCGGCGGGACGGGGCAGCCGTCGTACTGGTTCACCCTGGCGGGGATCGACCAGGTGCTGGACCGGCTGATCGCCCAGGGGCGGATCAGGCCCCTAATCGCGGTCGCGCCCAACGGTCGGCGGCCGGATGACGGGCCGGCCAGCTATTTCCTGGACGATGCGGACGGGGCCGCCCGGTGGCAGACCGCCTTTCTGGATGAAGCGATGCCGGGGATCGAGGCCCGTCACCCGGTGCTGCCCGGACGGCGGGCGGTCATGGGCATTTCGATGGGCGGGTTCGCCGCGCTGGTCTATCGGCTAGAGCATCCCGACCTGTTCGCCGGGGCCGCCGCCCTCAGCCCGGCGCTGCGCACGGACGAACAGCTGCTGGCCTTGTCGCCGGGCGACTATGCCGACCGTTTCGCGACCCTGCTGGGCCCGGATCTTGAGGGTGCGGCGCGGCTGACCGACCGGTGGGCCGCGTTCCGGCCCGCAGCGATGGCCGCGTCGGCGGATGCGGCCCGGCTGGCTCGCATCCCGTCGATCCATGTCCAGACCGGGTCGGATGACAGCTTCTTCGAGGGCACGGCCCAGCTGCACGTCGCCCTGCGCGATGCGGGCATCCGCCACCGTTTCCGCGTGATCGAAGCGGGCCATGACTGGCCCGCATGGCAAAGCATGCTGGAGGACGCGCTGCTGCATGTCGATGCCGTGCTGTCGCGCGGCTATGGCGAATAGGCGCGCCTAATGCGCCGGGACGTGGGCGTCGTGATCCTGCCGCACGTCGCCCGATCCGCCTGTGCGCCGTTCGTGGCGCAGCAGATCGCCCCGCCGCCATTCCTCGTAGCGCAAGCGCGTCGACGCGCTTGCATGATTGCGCAGGGCAGGGGCGTCCTTCCACAGGTCGAGGGAATAGGGTGTCATCAGCAGGCTTTCGACCCGGTTGCGCGCGGTCAGGATGACCGAATGCACCGGCAGCAGGATGTGGTGATAGTCGATGGGCCCATGATCGGGCCGCGCCATGGCGCGCCCGGCCTCGGCCAAATGCCTGGCCTTGGCCCAACGCCCGCGCCACAGGATCCGGTGCAGCGGAGAGAACAGCTCTCCGTTCAGGTCAACGGGGCAATCCTGGGGGGTCTTCCCGGAACAGTGCCGCGCGCCCGTCCACAGCACCGGCTGGCGTCCGTCGGTCGTCATGATCGCGTCGCCCGCGCGGACATCGCGAACCGCGATCACGCCTGCGCGGGCGACGTCGACCTGCACGTCCGGTCCGAAACAGGGCGCCGCTGCCTGTCGCTGCGGGGCGGGTGCGATGTCATAGGCGCCGTTGCCGACCTGGAACGTCTGCGGCAGCGTGGCAAAGGAGCGGTCGCCGTTCGTGATCATGATCGGCCCGATCCAGGGCGACCCCGCCGCGGGCTGCATGACCGAGGTGTTGATCCGGGCATAGTGATCCCCCAGCCCCGACAGGTCGCCCTGGATATTGGCGGTCTGGCCGGGGTTCATGGGCCGGTATTCCGCCACCTGCCGGCCCGACCCGTCAAAGACCTTCATCCCGGTGATGCCGCTTCTGCCGGTCAGCTCGGTCCCCGTGTCGTCGATGGCCGTGATCTCGATCCGGTGGTCCTTGGCCCACATCTGGCGACCCCATTGCACCGTGGCCGTGCCTTGAGAGGAGTTGGTGCCGACGGCGGGATCGACGATCAGCTGATCGCCCCGAATGCTGAACGTGATCACGGGAATGTCCTTCTGCAGGGTTTTCCCGACCATTAGGGATTTGCATGTTCTGCAAGGTTAACATCCCGCGCGACGCAGGCCTTTTTTGCCGGTCGTGGTTGACCGGGCGTTAACGCCGGGCGGTCCTGCCATTGTGTGCCAGAATACCGGCGCGGGCCGCGCCGGGAGCCGGAATGCCGGAGTGATCGGGCGCGGCCGGTCTGGGGGATGCATCCGGACCCGCGTCGGTTCGGCGCACCTGATGGCTGCATGGCCCGATTCATGCCCCCGCGTCATCCTCCCGGATCGCCGTGCGAATGTCGGGAGCGGTTTTGGGCGGGCGTGCCAGCCGCATCACCCGACGGTCAAGGGCCACTCACGACTGTGCCCAGTCCGATCGGACCGGGCACTGTGTTCCGTTCCAGCGGCGGCTGTGGAACCGCGGCCTATTGCGCGGCGCGCATCCGGCCTGTGGACCAGAACAGTGTTTCGCCGGAACTGTCGTCGGTGCCGTCATTGTCGGTGACCACCCAGCCCATACCGGCCGCGTCGATGGCGAACCCCTCGACCTTGTCCAGGACATAGCCGTTCTGCGCCTTGAGGTCGGGGATCAGATCGCGGACCAGCTCCTTGGTCACGACGGGCAGGGGGTCGCCCAGCCCTGCGGGCACCATCTCCGACAGCGGCACGCGGAACAGCGCCTTGAGCACGGCGGCGTCGCCGATCAGGTTGTCGCGTTCGACCAGATAGGCCCAGTCGCCGTCGATGGCGATTTCTGAAAGGCCCGTCCAGCCGTCGCCCGCAGGGTCCAGCGGATAGGCGACGGCGCCCCAGTCCTGCGTCAGCAGGTCATAGGAGACCAGCTTGACCTGGCCGGCGGGGTCGTCGCCCCATTCGCGCTGGACGGCCATCCACAGGCGGTCGCCCTGCCGGGCAATCCCCTCGAACCCATAGCGGTCCTCGTGGGCCAGCAGTTCGGCGGGCAGGCCGATCTCCTCCTGGATCTCGCCCTGGGCGTCGACATGGATGATGGCATGGGGGATCAGACGGTCGCTGCGACCCTCGGACGCCAGCCAGAAGCCGCCCTGACCGTCGGGCGTGATGCCCTCTAGGTCCAGCTTCTGCGCCGGATCACCGTTTCGGGTCACGATCGTCTTGGCGGTGATCCGCGCCGGTGTCCGCGTGGCGTCGATGGTATGGATCGCGGGCTGCGCGCCATAGGCGCTGTCCGACACGGCGAACAGCTGGCCCGGTGCGTCGCCCGCGGCCAGGCCCGACAGCGCGCCCCATCCGATCAGCCCGTCCGCGCCCTCCGCGGTGATCGTCGGATAGCGGGGGGGACCGTCGGTTGCGCCGAACAGCATGACGTGGGCGCGCGCGCCGCCCTCTGCGCCCAGATCGGCCTCGTTGGCGGTGACCAGCAGGTCGCGGGCGGGCAGGGCCACGATGCCTTCGGGGCTGATGCCCGACGGCAGCAGTTGCGTCAGCCGCGGCGCCGCCAGGTCGCTGACATCGTAGACGCCGATCAGCGATCCCCGTTCCGAGACGACGAAGACATGCGGGATGCCCCCAAAGGTCGCGACCTCGATCGATTCCGGTTCGACACCCTTGGCGTCCGAGCGTTTGTCGGGATAGTGACCCGCCCGGATGACCGCGTGTTCGAAGCTGCTGCCCGAGTCGTAGACGACCGTGCCGTCGCGGTGAAAGATGCTCCATCCGCGCGACCCGCCCTGATAGTCGCCCTCGTTCGCGGTGGCGAAATGGTCGGCGTCGATCCACTTGACCGCGTCGGGTTCGCGGGGAACGTCCGTCAGCGCCCCGTCAAAGGTCAGCGCCCCGTCGTCGCGCGTGTCGATGCCGTCAAGGCTGACCGTGCCGGCGCTGAAATGCGCGGCGATGGTGCCGTCCGCGCCGATCACGACGACATGGTTGTTTTCCTGCAGGGTGACGACGATCTCTCCCGCGGCGTTGATGTCGACATATTCCGGCTCGGGGTCGTCGGGGGCGATGTCCGCCAGACCGGTCAAGTCGATGCGGGTCTGCCCGTCGCAGTCCAGCGTGCCGTCGGTGACGGCCAGCGTGACCACATGGCCCGCGGGCATCTGCGGCAGGGCGCCGTCGTTCAGATCCTCGTCGCGCTGGTTCTCGATCGCCACGGCCAGAAAGCTGCCGTCATCGGCACGGGCGACCGCATCCGGCTGCCCGCCAAGGTCGCAGGATGCCAGCATCGCGCGGGTCTTCAGGTCCAGCACCCGCAGCTGCCCCGAGGGTTCGGTGAACGAGGTCGACGTGTCCACGCCCACATACACCCGGTCGCCGATGATCACGGCGGTGGTGGGTTCCCCGTCCATCGGCACGGTGCCCAGGGGCAGGGGGGCGGCCGGGTCGGTGATGTCCAGAAAGCCCAGCACCCCAAGCGGGCTGTCGGAATAGACCAGCGTATTGCCGTCTTCGGAGGCCGAGATGATCTCGGCCGAGGTCGGGCGCGACCGGTCCTCTCCCGCGGCCATGTTGTCGGGCGTGGCGAATGTCGCGATCCGGTCGAAGGTGGTCTGGGCCATCGCAGGCATGGCCGTGGCCAGCGCGACGGCCGACGTCAGAAGGGCAAGTCTTTGCACCGTGGAATCCCCCGTTTTGGTTCGGGGTCCTCTTTGATCACGGTCGGTGACGGCCTTGCGACACTCTGATGGCGCTTGTGCGACAGGGGTTGGGCGGTCACGGCCCGTCCGGCGGCGGCGCCCGTTCCGGGCCGACCGGAGGGGGGGCGCCGGTAAAGCCGGCCATGTGGTCGTCCAAGGCGCGGGCGAACGCATCGCGCCCCGTTCCGCGTGCGACATAGGCGGCCAGGTTGGGATGGTCGTCCAGCATCCCGTCCGCCATCCGCAGGACCGACACCATCAGCAGATCGCCCGGCCCGAATTCGCCGCCGAACCAGTCCGCCGTGCCAAGCCGGTCCGACGCCTCGTGGAGGCGTTCGTCGATGCGGGCCATGACCGCGGGCAGGCGGGGCGCGGACCAGGGCGCGTCGGCCTCGAACAGCGTGGCCATGGCGTGGTCCATGAACGGTGGTTCCAGCGTGTTCAGGGCGGCGAATGCCCATTCCAGCTGCATCGCCCGCGCCGCCACCGTGCCTGGCATCAGCCCGGGGAAGCGTTCGGCAATGTGCCAGACGATCGCACCGCTTTCGAACAGGATCAGGTCACCATCCTCCAGCGTCGGCACCTGGCCGAAGGGCTGGCGCGACCGGTGCGGCGGCCGCTTCTGCGCGCCTTGGGACAGCAGGCGCACGGAATAGGGCTGGCCCACCTCCTCCAGCGCCCACCGGACGCGCAGGTCACGGACCTGGCCCCTGGCGAAATCCGGAACCCAGTCGAAGGCGGTGATGGTGATCTTGGCCGCGGGATCAACCGGCATGGCGGCCCCCCGCATCCTGCATGTCGGGGGGGCCGTCCCGCGTCGCGGCGGGGTCCATCCACACCGTCTCCCACCCGTGGCCGTCGGGGTCGTCGAAGGCACCGCCATACATGAAGCCCTGGTCCTCGACCTGACGCGTGTCGTGCCCGCCCGCCTCGCGGGCGCGGCGGTGGATGTCGTCGACGGCCGCGCGGCTGTCGAAGGTCAGGCACAGCAGCACGCCCGACTGGGTACGGGCTTCGATGATGCGCTTGTCGGTGAAGGTGGCGTAGAACGCGTGATCCAGCAGCATCACGTGGATCGCATCGGACCAGACCATGCCGCTGGCCTGTTCGTTCGAGAAGGCCTCGTTCTTTGTAAAGCCGATCGCCTCGTAAAAGGCGGTCGCCCGCGCCACGTCCGTGACGGGCAGGTTGACGAAGATCATCCGGGTCATCGATTCGCTCCTCCTGTGCTGTTGACAGGATGGGGGCGCTTGGTTACCTGAGGCAACCATGAAGTTACAAAAAGAAACCATCAGGCCGGAACCCGCCCATGGCCGCTGGTACGACGATGCCTGCGGCAGTGCCTTCGGCATGGAATTGCTGGGCGAACGCTGGACCCTGCTGATCCTGCGCGAACTGATGTTCGGGCCGCGCCGGTTCACCGACCTGCGCGCGGACCTGCCCGGCATCAGCGCCAAGATCCTGACCGAACGGCTGGCCGGAATGGAGCGCAGCGGCATCCTGGCCCGCATCACCCTGTCCGACCCGGTGCCCGCGCAGGTCTATCAGCTGACGCCTTGGGGCCGGTCGGCCGAACCCATCCTGCAGGAGATCGGGCGGTGGGCTGCCGCCTCTCCGCTGCATGACCCGACGCTGCCCCTGTCGGCGGCGTCCTTCATCATGTCCCTGCGGACCATGCTGGATCGCCAGGCGGCCGCGGGGCTGTCCCTGACGGTGGCGATCACCATCGGCGGATCCTCCTTTGGCCTGCGTCTTGAACAGGCCTGTCTGGATGTCACCCGCGGGCTTCCCGACGCGGCCGATCTGGTCTTCGAGGCGGATGCGGCACCCCGTATGGCCGCGCTGTTCTATGGCAAAGTCGCACCTGAAACGGCCGGCGTGACCTGCAGGGGCGCAGCTTGCGACCTGCGCAGGTTCATGGACCTGTTCAATCTTCCGGAAAAATCCGCCCCGCCGAATGTTGCGGATTGATATATGCAAAGCGACCGGGCTCGATTGCGAAATGACGGCCGAAACTGCCAATATATATATATTGACGTATTTTGACGGTGGTTAATGGATAAATCCGCCGTTTGAGATTGCGGCGGGAAATTAATAATACAAATAGACTACAGCACCTTAGCGCCGCGCGACGCCCGCTGTGGTTGTCTGCGCAATCTTTTTGCGCGCAGACCGGTCGATCGCGGGACTGTTGTCACAGTCACGGACATGTCTTATTCCCGCAATCGATGCCGAACCTGTATGCTTTTCGCAATATTATCGTGCGAACGATTCAATTTCCGGTCGGTGCGGTGCGGCACGATGAATGATGCCCGTTTTGACGCATGGAGTATTTGATGAGCTGTTCCCCTGACCTGCCGGTGCGCAACCTTGTCACGTCGGCGAAGAGCATGCGGTCTGTCATGACGGAACGGACGTCGATGACCCGCCCCGTTGGAAACGTCTAGGACCGTGGCATATTGCGACCACAAGGATGATCAGGTGAATTTCAGCCAGTTCCTTTTCCACACGTCCTTTCCGTTCGACGATTTGCGTCGGTCCGCCCTGCACCGCGCAATGGGCGCCCCCACCCGATCGTGGCCGGCTTCCGGCCTTTTGGATCATCTTCAACGATCGGCATGCCCATGACCGGCGCTGCAACGTGGAGGCACGCATCCATCGCGGATGGCAGCCGGTTTGACGCGATCGTCGTGGGCTCTGGCGCGGCAGGTGGCGTCGCCGCCACCGCGCTGGCCGAGGCGGGGATGCGCGTGGCGGTCCTAGAGGCCGGCGATGCCGGGCCCGGCCGCATCAACCCCGTGACCAAGGCCCTGACGGCCGTGGCCCGGTTCCTGGACAGGACCAGGGCCGAAAGCCGGATGCCGCCCAGCCTGGCCCGCTTTGGTGAACGCGCCTTTCGGCTGTTGGGCCGCGCCCGCCAGCCGGTCCAGTCGCGTTGCTTTGCCTGGGCGATGGCCCCCAACGTGCTGGTCGACGACCGCGACTGTCCCTACCAGACCGAGGACGGCAGCCAGTTCCTGTGGTTCCGCGCCCGCCAGCCGGGGGGGCGCATGACCGTTCCCGGCCATGGGCGCCAGTACTATCGTCTGTCCGGCATGAAGTCGGATGGCTCGAACAGCGCCGACAATGCCTGGCCCTTTGCGCTGGAGGATGTCGCCGACTGGTACGGATGGGTCGAGGACAAGCTGCAGTTGCGCGGCGGCGATCAGGCCGTTCCCGGCCCGGACACCAGCCGCCTGGCCGGCGTCCTGCAGCCCACCCCGTCCGAGCAGGCGATCATCGGCGCGATCCGGTCCAGATGGCCGCGGGCACGGCCGGTGCTGGGCAATTTCGCGCCGCCCCTGTCATGGCTGGACATCGCGGCCGGCACGGGCCGCATGGCGTTTCAGGCCGGTGCCGTGGTGCGCCGCGTCCTGAAGGATCCGTCGGGCGCGGTCAGCGGGGTCGAATGGATCGACGGCCGCACGGGCGCGGTCCGGACCGTCCACGCGCCGGTCGTGTTCCTCTGCGCCTCGGCGATCGAGAGCACGCGCATTTTGCTGCTGTCGCGGTCGGTGGGCGATGATGCGGGCATCGGGACGGAATCGCCCGCCCTGGGCCGTCACCTGATGGACCATGCGGTCATGAGCGGAACCGGATATCGCGCCGGATCGGACGACGTCCTGCCCGAACAGGCAGAGCCAGGCCGCTGCATCCACATTCCGCCCGACCCGTCGTTGCATCCGTCGATCAGCATGCAGATCCATGTCCATCCCCGTCCCGACGGGGCCGCGCGGGTCGACATCGTCTCGTTCGCCGAGATGCTGCCCGATCCGTGGAACCGGGTGACGCTGTCGCCGTCGCAGACCGACCGGTACGGCATCCCGGTCCCGGTGATCCGCTTCCGCCATTCGGCGGAACAGCGCGCCCTGGCGGACCGTCAGGCGCAGATCATCCGCGAGCTGTCGGCGGATATCGGTCTGACGGACGTGATTGTGAACACCGACCTGTCCCCCGGCGGCACCAGCGTGCATGAATGCGGCACGGCGCGGATGGGAACCGATCCCGCAACATCCGTCGTGGACATGCACAATGAATGCTGGGACGTGCCGGGCCTTTATGTCACGGACGGGGCGTGCTTTCCGCGCCAGCATGTCCACAACCCGACCCTGACGATGATGATGCTGACCGCACGCGCCGCGGCGCATGCGGCCGCCCGCTGATCAGCGCTGGCCCGCAAGCTTGCGGGCCACCATCGCCATCAGCGGGGTGGGATAGCGCATCCCAAGCGTGACGATGCAGGTCCGGTCCAGAATCTCCAGCGTGCGGGCGCACATGTCGGGTGTGTATTCGATGTCGCGCTTGGCCCAGGCCCAGGGGTTCATCTTGGGATGGAAGGTCCGCTTGTTCAGGATCGGCTCCCAATTGGTGTACAGGTGCTTGGAGCTGTCGCGCAGGCGGTTGTGCACGCCCCGGCGGCCGGTCAGCTCGATCGCCTTCTCTCGGGTCGGGGCCAGGATCGACAGGCTGACGGCCGATGCGGGATCGTTGTGCGGGGTGACCCTGAATTCGCTGCTGTGCTGCAGGATATCGGCCAGGACGGCGCGGCGCTTTTGCATCCGGCGCAGCATGGGGACCACCTTCTTCAGCTGGACGCGCAGCATGGCGCCGTCCATCTCGGTGACCTTCATGTTCATGCCGACGAATTCGGGCTCGTTCAGCCGGTCGCCGTGCTGGCGTACCATCGATCCCAGATCGTGATAGCTGCGCGCGCGGATGAAATAGCGTTCGTCGCTGGTCAGGACGGCCCCGCCTTCGCCGATGTTCATGTTCTTCATGCGGTTGAAGCTGAACACGCCCAGGTCGCCGATCGCCCCGCAATGCCGGTCCTTGTATCGGATGCCAACGGCCTGGGACGAATCCTCGATGACGATCAGGCCATGTTCTTTGGCGATCGCCATGATCGCGTCCATGTCGCAGGGCGCGTTGACCATGTGCACCGGGATGATCGCGCGGGTATAGGGGGTAATCTTGGCCCGGATGTCCTCGGGGTCCATGGTCAGCGTCTCGTCGATGTCGACCAGGATCGGCACGGCCCCGACCTGCACCGGCGCGGCGGCGGTCGCCATCCAGGTATAGGCCGGCACCAGCACCTCGTCGCCCGGACCGATCCCGGCGGCGGCCAAGGCCGCAACCAGCGCGCTGGTCCCCGAATTCACGGCCAGCACATGCGCGGCGCCGGTCTGGGCGGCCATCTCGCGTTCGAACAGGGCCGTCCGGCTGGCCCCGCTGTCATAGCGCAGCAGGCTGCCGCTTGCGATGGCGCGGCCGACCGCGAACCACTCTCTCAGACCGACGTCAGGCACTGTCCGCTCCGTATGCGATGGGCGCTGGATTGCGCGCCGTGCACCATCCCGCGCCAGGGCCTGCAGGGCAAGGGGAAGATGCCGAATCCACCCGGTTATCGGTACTGCGGCGGCCCGTTCCGCCCCCCACAATGGCGTGATTCCACTTCCGGTGGCGAGGCGGGACCGTCGCACAGCGCGGGCGGGCCTGCCCGACTTTGGTGGCAGCGCGGCGCGGCCCGGCTGGCCATGATGGGAAAGCCGCTGCACCATCTGCAAGCAATCCGAGGGGCGCTCATGGACGATCATGCTGATGTCGATCTGGCCCGCGCCAGTGTCAGGGCCGTGGCCGACGACGTGGCGGGGACGCTGGTGGGCCACGACTGGCTGGTCGAACGTCTGCTGATCGCGTACCTGACCGGCGGCCATGTCCTGCTGGAGGGGCCGCCGGGCATCGCCAAGACGCGCGCGGTCAAGCAGCTGGCGGCTCGTCTGCCGGGCGAGCATGCGCGCATCCAGTGCACCCCCGACCTGCTGCCGTCGGACCTGACCGGCAGCCAGGTGTTCCGTCCCGAGACCGGCGGCTTCGACTTTCTGCCCGGCCCGGTCTTTCACAACATCGTCCTGGTGGACGAGATCAATCGCGCGCCCCCCAAGGTCCAGTCGGCCCTGCTGGAGGCGATGGCCGAAGGGCAGGTCACCACCGGCGGCGTGACACGCCCCCTGCCGCATCCCTTCATGGTCGTGGCCACCCAGAACCCGATCGAGCACGAAGGGACCTTTCCGCTGCCCGAGGCGCAGATGGACCGCTTTCTGCTGCACCTGCGGCTGGATCTGCCGGGCGCCGACGACGAACGCGCCATTCTGGACCTGGTCGAGGCCGAGGGCCGGGGCAGCATGGCGGCCGTGCTGTCGCAGGTGACGGCCGCCGACCTGGATCGCGCGCGCCTGCAGGTCGCGGAGGTGACGTTGGCCCCCGTGCTCAAGGATTTCATCATCAGGCTGGTTTTGGCGACGCGGCCCGGCGGGGCGCTGGCAGAGGCGGTCGAACACCCGGTCTCTCCGCGCGGGACGCTGGCGCTGGCCGCGGCGGTGCGCGCGCGGGCCTGGCTGCAGGGCCGTGATCACGGCCTGCCCGAGGACGTGCAGGCCCTGGCCCCCGATGCCTTGGCCCACCGGCTGGTCCCGAACTGGAAGGCCGCCAGCGAAGGGCAGGACGGCCGCCGCCTGATCGCCGAGGCGCTGCGCCAGGTGACCCCGTGGTAGGGGCGCCATGAGCGGCTGGCGGTCCGCGCCCGGCATCGCCCTGACGCTGGAGGCGCTGGTCGACCTGCAGGCGGGGCAGGGCGTCATGCCCCGGCAGCGGCCCATGGCGCGGCGGGCGGGGGTCATGGCCTCGCGCCATCCGGGCAGCGGCATGGACCTGAGGGAGATCCGCGCCTATGTCCCCGGCGACGATCCGCGCCGGATGGACCCTTCGGCCAGCGCGCGCACGGGCGTGCCGCATGTGCGCGCCCTGCACGAGGATCGCGACGACATCACGCTGCTGATCGCCGATCTGCGCGGGCCGATGCTGTGGGGCACGGGCGACTCGCTGCGGTCGGTGCGCGGCGCGCGGCATCTGGCGGAGCTTGGCTGGCAGGCGGTGGCGCGCCAGGGTGCGGTCGGCCTGATCGTCGCCGAAGGGGCGGGGGTCCGCGTGTTGCCGCCCGCGACCGGCGCGGGCCATATGCTGACCCTTTGCCGCCTGCTGGTCGACCGCCATGCCGCCGCCCTGGCCGATCCCCCCGGCACGGCGCCCCTGACCGAGGCGCTGTCCCTGGCCGCCCGCACCGCGCCGACGGGCGCCCATGTCGTCCTGGCCACCCTGCCCGATGGTTGGCAGGGGGCCGATGCCGCGCTGTCCCGCCTGGCCCGCGGCCGCCGGGTGGAGGTCGCGCTGATCCTGGACCCGCTGGAGACCGCGCCACCCGCCCGCCCGCTGCCGGTTCGACAGGGCGGCGCCACGCGGCTGCTGCGCCTGCAGCCCGCCGATCTGGGTGGCCAGACCGACCGCCTGGCCGCGATGGGCGCCGTTGCGCGACGGGTTGAGCCGTGACGCCTGAGGCGATGACCCATGACCAGCTGATGCAGGCCCTGTCCCCGATCCGCCTGCCCACGCCGATGGCCATCCTGTCGACGGCAGAGATGGCCGCGCTTCTGGCACTGGGCATCATCGCGGGGCTGGTGCTGGCCTTGGCGGTGCTGCCCTTCACGCGCCGCCGGGCGGCCCGCCCGCGTCTGCGCGTGGCGGCGCTGCGGGGGCTGCCGGTGCCGGACCGCCTGCTGGCCATCGCCCGCATGCTGGGCAATCTGCCAGCGGCGCTGCGCCCGGCCGCCTATGGCGCGGCCCCGCCACCGTCCGACCGCCGGATCGAGGCGATCACCCGCGGCGCCCGCCTGCGCCGCCTGTGGCGCAGATGAGCCTGGCCGCACCCTGGCTGCTGGCGCTGCTGCCGCTGCCGCTGTTGCTGCGCTGGCTTCTGCCGCCGGTGGTCCGGCCCCGTGCCGCGCTGGACGTGCCCGACCACCTGTTGCCCCATGCCACGCCTGGCAGCCTGCCGCCGCTGCACCGCGCCCCGTGGCTGGCGGCCGCGGCCTGGGTGCTGCTTGTCGTCGCCCTGGCGGGGCCGCAGGTGGAACGCCAGGCCCAGGTGGTTCCCGCCAGCGGGCGGGAGATCGTCCTGGCGCTGGACCTGTCGGGCAGCATGGAACAGGCCGATTTCACCCTGGACGGTCAGCCCGTCAGCCGCCTGGACGCGGTCAAGCGCACCGCCCGCGCCTTTGTGCAAAGCCGGACGGGCGACCGGATCGGCCTGGTGATCTTCGGCGGACGCGCCTATGTCGCGGCGCCGCTGACCTTCGATCTGAACGCCGTCGTGCAGGCCATCGACGAGGCGCAGATCGGCGTGTCGGGCCGCGGCACGGCCATCGCCGACGGCCTGGGCCTGGCGATCCGCAGGTTGCAGGACAGCACGTCGCCCGGCCGGGTCGTGGTGCTGCTGTCGGACGGGGTCGACACCTCGGGCAGCGTGCTGGCGGTGGACGCGGCGCGCTTGGCGGCGTCGCACGGGCTGCGCATCCACACCATCGCCCTGGGCCCCGAGGACCTGGAGACCCGCCCCACCGCCCGCGACGCGGTCGACGTGGCGACCCTGCGCGCGGTGGCCGAAACCGCGGGGGGCGCGCTGTTTCGCGTGCGCGACACCGCCGACCTGACCGCGATGGCGCAGGCGCTGGACCGGCTGGAGCCCAGCCCGGGCGAACGGCCGCCGCTGCGCTATTGGCGGTCGCTGTGGATCTGGCCCGCGATGCTGTGCGCCGCCTGCCTGATGCTGGCCGCGATCCGGAGGCGGGAATGACCGGCGCGCTGCTGCTGCGGCCGTGGTGGCTGGCGGGTCTGGTGCCGCTTCTGGCGCTTGCGTGGTGGCTGGACCGTCGCGGGCCGTCCGCTGGCGGGTGGGAACAGGTCATGCCGGCGCACATGCTGGCCGCGATGCGCGCGATTGGCGCCCTGGGCGGCAGCACCGGCCGGTGGGGTCCGCTGCTGCCCGTGGGGGCGGCGGCGCTGCTGGTGCTGGGCCTGTCCGGGCCGGCCCTGCCGCGCGCCGATGCGCCCGTCCTGGCGCGCACCGACAGCGTGCTGATCGCCATCGACCTGTCCCCGTCGGTCGCGCGGGGACCGGCGCTGGCGCAGGCGCAACAGGCCGCCGCCGCCCTGCTGCAGGGGCTGGCCGGCCGGCCCGTCGGCCTGATCCTCTACAGCGGAGAGGCCTATGCCGCATCCGCCCCCACCACCGATCCGCGCACGCTGCAGACGCTGATCGCGGTCCTGGATGCCGACACGGTGCCCGGTCAGGGCAGCAGACCCGCCGCCGCCATCGGCCTGGCCGGGCAGATGTTCGCCGATGCGGGGCAGGCCGATCTGGTCCTGATCTCGGACGGGGCGGGGGTCGATGGCCAGGCCGTGGCCGAGGCCGGGCGTCTGGCCGCCCTGGGCACGCGCATCTGGGCGGTCCGGGTCGTGGGCGCCGCGCCGCAGGCGCCCACCCCTGCGCCCGATGCGCTGGCGCAGCTAGTGCAATCGGGCGGTCAGATGGTGCTGGCACAGGATGTCGACGACTTGGCCGCCCGGCTGCGCCAGGGGGGCGATCGCCGTCGCGATCCAGCGGTTACGGCCCTGGGCTATCGCGATCTGGGGCCGTTCCTGGCCGCGCTGGCCGCCCTGCCGCTGCTGCAGATGCTGAGGCGGCGGCAATGAGGGCGGCGGCGGTCCTTCTGGTCCTGGCCGTGGCGGCGCTGGTCCTTGCCGGCCCCGCGGCGCTTGGTGCGCTGGCGCTGCGGGCGGGGTGGGACCGGGTCGCGCTGATCCTGCTGGACGATCCGGGCGCACGGGGCGTGGCCCATTACCGGTTGGGCGACCACGGCCTGGCCGATGCCGATTTCGCCCGCGCGGGCCGGTCGCAGACCTACAACCGCGCGCTGTCGCTGGCCGCCACGGGCGACTATCCCCTGGCGGTCGCCTATTTCGACGCGGTGCTGTTCGCCAACCCCGCCGACGAACAGGCCCGCGCCAGCCGCGACCTGGTGGCGACGATGTTTCCGCCGCAGCAGGGCGACAGCGTCGCGCCGGGTCGCATCCTGGGGCGGGGCGGGCGTCCCGCCCCGGACGAGATGATCGCCAACGCCCTGACCGACGCCGCCGCCGAAAGCTGGCGCCGTCCGGTCGAGGCGCGGGGCATGGCCGCCAGCGACGCGTGGCTGGAAACCATCGCCGACGATCCCGGCGAATTCCTGGCCCTGCGGTTGCAGGCCGAACACGACCGGCGCGCCGGGCTGGGCCTGATCCGGCCCGAGGCGGGTGACCCGTGGTGATCCGGCTGATCCTCTTGCTGCTGATGCTGGCCACGCCGCTGCGCGCCGAAACCCCTGCGCCCCTGGCCCCCGGAGAGGCGCGGCTGCTGATCCTGCACGATCACGGCAACCCCGTCGTGGCCGAGATGGTACGCCTGACGCTCCGAGGCGAATACGACCTGACCGTGTCGCTGGAAAGCCTGACCTTTCCGTCGTCCGACGCCTATGACTGGATGCAGATCGACCGCGACCGCTGGTTCCAGGAACGCATCGGCGGGCGGATGATCCAGATCTTCGAACGCGACATCGCGCTGTTTCCGCGCCGGGCAGGGGACCTGACCATCGGTCCGCTAACCCATAACCTGACCAACATCACCCGCAGCGGCGTCCGCGAGGAGGTCAGCGTCACGTCGGGCACAACGCGCCTGACGGTCAAGCCCTTTCCCCATTCTGGCCGCCCCCTGACGGCACGCAGGCTGGTGCTGACGGACGAGTTGTCCGCACCGCCCGGCCGCCTGGCCAAGGACGACATCCTGACCCGCCGCGTCACCATCGAGGCCCTGGGCGCGATGGCCCATCACCTGCCGCCGCGCCCCGACATCGCCCAGCCCTGGCTGATCAGCTTTACCCTGCCGGAAACCCGCGAGACGATCCCGACCCCGGACGGCCCGGTCGCCCGCGTGGTCTGGGAATGGCAGATGCGCCCCCGCACGGGCGAGCCAGGCGTCCTGCCCGCGATCCCCTTTCCCTGGCTGGACACCGACAGCCGCCGGATCGAGGTGGCGGCGATGAAGCCGATCCCCTTCGGTTTCGCGGGCTTCAGCACCGCATCGGGGACGGGCGTCGCTCTGTATTGGCAGATGGTGGGGCTGGCGCTCTCGGGCGGGGTGGTCGCGCTGGCCGTGGTGCTGTGGGGCAGGCTGCCCGCGATCGGGCGCGGCCTGCGCCGGCTGCGGCCCGGCCCGCATGCGGCCGCGATGCGCAGGGCGGCAGCCAGTGGCGATCTGACCGGGCTGCGTGCAGCCGCGGCGGCACATCTGGCGTGGCGCGGGGGCGGCGGGCCGCGCAGGCAGGCCCTGCTGCGCCAGCTGGACCACCAGATCTATGCCCCCGCCGGCGCGCCGGGGTTCGACGCGATGCGCTGGTTGCGCGACTGGTCGCGGGCCTAGCGGTTCCGCCGGGACGTCGCGCGGGCCTGCAGCTGATCCAGCGCGTCGGCATTGGCCCGGCCCCAGGCATAGACCGTCTCGACCAGGTCGACGAAGCGCCTGCCAAGCGGCGTCAGGCTGTATTCGACCGCCGGCGGGACCGTGCTTTCGACATGGCGGTCGATCAGGCCGCTGTCCTCCATCTCGCGCAGGGTCTGGACCAGCATTTTCTTGGAGATCCCGGGCAGGCTGCGCAGCAGCACCCCATTGCGCGCCGCACCCCCGTGCTGGGCATGCAGCGTGTGCAGGATCATGCTGGTCCATTTCGTGGCAAAGATCTCCATCGTGCGCCGGGGGGCGCAATCCTCGCGCCAGTCGGTGTCGATGCTGCCGGGTTCCATGGTGGTTACCTTTCGGTGGCTATGTCCCAATTTGGTGCCGTCTGGCACGACCGCGCCGCGCTGACTAGATCCCCTGACAGCACAAAGACAGGAGAGATTCATGACCCGCACCGCATTGGTTGTCGGCGCCACCGGCATTCAGGGCCAGGCCATCGCCGCCCAACTGGTCCGCGACGGATGGGCCGTCCTGGGCCTCAGCCGCAATCCGCAGCCGCAGGAGGGCGTGACGCCCGTGGCCGCCGACCTGCTGGACCCCGCATCCGTCGCCGCCGCCCTGGACGGTCTGGCCCCGACGCATGTGTTCCTGACCACCTGGCTGCGCCAGTCGACCGAGGCCGAGAACATCCGCGTCAACGCCCTGATGCTGCGCAACCTGTTCGACGGTCTGCGTCCGCTTGGCACCGTGCGCCACGCGGCGCTGGTGACCGGGCTGAAGCATTACCTTGGACCGTTCGAGGCCTATGGCAAGGGCAGCCTGCCCAAGACCCCGTTCCGCGAGGATCAGGGGCGGCTGGACGTCGCGAATTTCTATTACGCGCAAGAGGATGAACTGTTCGAGGCCGCGCGCAGCGACGGCTTCACCTACAGCATCCACCGCCCCCACACCGTCATCGGCAAGGCGGTCGGGAACGCCATGAACATGGGCACCACCTTGGCCGTCTATGCCGCCATCTGCCGCGAGACCGGGCGCCCGTTCCGCTTTCCCGGATCGGCCGTGCAGTGGAACGGCCTGACGGACATGACCGACGCCCGCCAGCTGGCCGCCCAGGTCATCTGGGCGGCGACCACACCCGCCGCGCATGACCAGGCGTTCAATATCGTCAACGGCGACGTCTTTCGCTGGAACTGGATGTGGCACCGTCTGGCCGACTGGTTCGGCGTCAAAGCCGAGGATTTCGACGGCACCGAACGCCCCTTGGCCGACCAGATGGCGGACGACGCCGCGATCTGGGCACGCATCGCCGAACGCGAAGGGCTGGCCGAGCCGGATATCACCCGCCTGGTGTCGCCGTGGCACACCGACGCCGACCTGGGTCGGCCGATCGAGGTCGTGACCGACATGTCCAAAAGCCGCAAGCTGGGCTTCACCGCCTATCAGGCGACGGACGAGGCGTTCTTCGACCTGTTCGAACAGCTGGAGGCAGACCGGATCATCCCCCGCCGCTGACCGTCCAAAGATCTGCATCTGCTGCGGTGAGGATGTCGGGCGACCGGCACCCTCATCGCCGCGGACGGAATGATGGTTTGCCTGGCCCATGGCCGACGGTGCTTTGGTCATGCGACGGAGGCGTCCGACGACACTCACGACGACCACAGAACCGCATCAGGTCAGTTGATCATATCGTGACGGTGAGGTGATGGCGGAGACGAAGGGATGGGATGATCTAAGGGGTTAACGTATTATTTTCATTGATCCCATGTAGTTATGATGGTCAGCGTGTGTTGCTACCAGGATCATCATGCCCGTAGAAGCAGAGCTTCAACTTGTCAGTTCAAACAGGGGTTATGCCCCTTCACCCCATGAGGGGTGTTGAACGTGCCCCAATACCTACAGAAGCGTCGTCAGGGCTACTATGCAGTCCTAGAGGTCCCACGCGCTCTCAGAGGCAAGATGGGCAAGGCAAGGTTCATCCAGTCGCTACAGACTGACAGCCTCAAGGTTGCTGAGGTCAGGAAGCATGAACTGATAGGTCGCTGGAAGGCAGAGATACAGGCTGCACAGGGTAATTCACCCAACTTAGACAGGGTTGTACTTGTCCGTCAGAAGATGGCCGCGAAGGTCAAACCTGACCCTGTAGACATTGCTATGATCCTGACCCCCCAAACCGATCATGACATGAGTGATCTAGAGACGAACCGTAAGGACCTGTCTGCTGTCCTGCATGGCAAGAAATTCCCCCTCAAGCACCATCTGGCAGCCTACGAAAAGACGCTTTCACACATTGAAGCCAAGTCTAAGGACATGCGGCTCTCTGACATTCGTAGGTTCATCAAGAAATTCAAATATGCTGAGGATGCTACAAACAGAGACGTAAAAGAATGGGTAGAGGTCAACCTGATCGCTGAGGATGGACTGTCTGTAGCCACTTGTAGAAGGATCATGTCTAACCTGCGCCAGTACTGGAAATACCTTACCGACAGGAAAGACCTGAACGTCCTAGAACCCTTCAAATATGTAGTCCCTGACCGCACTGTGAGCCGTAAGCAGCAGGTTGCCACCAGACGCAAGGACATAGAGCCTGAGGACTACCGTACACTCCTACAAGCTGCACAGGAGAAGGGTGATACCCAACTTGCCTACCTCATACAGCTAGGGGCTTATACAGGCGCTAGGGTAGAGGAACTTTGTAGCATTAAGCTGGACAAGGTACTTCCTGACAGATTGTTGGTAGAGGACGCAAAGTCACCCGCAGGGTGGAGAACTATACCCCTACATACGGACATTCTTGATCTCGTCGCTACAATGAAAAAAGAGAGTAAAGATGAGTACTTGTGACGTTGCCCCCGACTTTTATCCAGCGTGAGCGAGACTCCGAGTTTGAGTTTTGCCGTTTTGGACGGGTTGGGCAACGGGGGCTGGCGCGGAGCTTTGCGGGTTGCGCAGCGTCAGGCCCCGTTGCGGGGTGAAGGTTTGGGCGAACTCGGCTGGCGTCTGCCAGCCAAGGCGTGAATGCGGGCGTTCGATGTTGTAGTCCATGCGCCAGGCTGCGAGCGTGGCGCGGGCATGGCTCAGGGACGGGAACAGCGTCTCGTTCAAAAGCTCGTCGCGCAACCGACCATTGAAGCTCTCGATGAAGGCGTTCTGGGTCGGCTTGCCGGGCGCGATGTAGTGCCATTCGATCTTGCGATCGTCAGCGAAGGTCAAGATGGCGTTCGACGTAAATTCGGTCCCGTTGTCGCTGACCACGGTTCCGGGCTTGCCGCGCACATCGAACAGCGTTGCCAGTTCCCGCGCGACCCTCGCACCGGACAGCGATGTGTCGGCGATCAGGGCAAGGCACTCCCGCGTGCAGTCATCGACCACAGTCAACACGCGGAAGCGGCGGCCATCGGTCAGCTGGTCGGAGACGAAGTCCAGTGACCAGCGCTGGTTCGGCATCAGTGGCCGCGACATCGGAGCTCGTGTGCCGATGGCCCGCTTGCGCCCGCCGCGGCGCCGGACATGCAGCCGTTCCTCACGGTAGATGCGGAACAGACGCTTGTGGTTCACCTCATGCCCCTCGCGGCGCAGGAACACATGCAGCCGCCGATAGCCGAAGCGGCGACGGACCCGCGCCAGTTCCTTGAGCCGCTCGCGCAGCACCGGATCGTCCTGCCGGATCGCCTCATACCGCATGGTCATCCGGCAACAGCCGATCACCCGACACGCCCGCCGTTCGCTCATCCCGTGGCCTGCCACTAGATGTGCGACCGCTTGCCGCTTCGCGGCGGGCGCTACCACTTTTTTCCCAGGAGATCTTTCAGCGCCGCAGTGTCGAGCATCGCATCGGCCAGCAGCCGTTTCAGGCGAGCGTTCTCGTCCTCAAGCCCCTTCAGGCGCTTGGCCTCGCTGACGTCCATGCCGCCATACTTGGCCTTCCACTTGTAGACCGTCGCATCGCTGACGCCGTGCTTGCGGCACAGATCGGCGACGGAAACTCCTGCCTCATGCTCCTTCAGAATGCCGATGATCTGATCTTCGGTGAACCTGCTGCGCTTCATCTCTGGTCCTCTTGGTTGGGCCAGAGTCTACCTCAAACTGGATTAGGCGCAGGGGGCAACGTCACTTGCTTTCTGGATTATCCTTCAACAAGTATGGCGACAGGTCAAACGCAATAGGTAAGCGTTTTGGCAAGCTAAAGCTAAAATGTGGGTTTGGCGGAAACATAGTTTTTCACTCGTTGCGGAAAGGTGTTGCTACTCAATTTCAGAGACTTGGTGTAGCTGAGAATGTAGCTGCTAACCTGCTAGGGCATGACATACCGACAATGACCTACGGCCTATACTCAGGCAACAAGCTGGACTTTACTGTTCTGCAAGAAACCATCAACAAGCTGGAATGGAAATAAAAATGGCTAAACTTAGTGATCTGCTGGCTCAACAGGAAAAACTTAAGCAGCAAATTGTAGACGCTTCGCAAGAAGAAGTAGCAGAAATTAAAGAGCGTCTTGAGGCTATCAGTAGCGCAACTGGTCAAAGCGTTTCCGAATTGCTCGGTCTATCTACTGTGCCAGCAGCAAAGAAGAACAAGCCTACAGCGGATAAAGATAGTCAGATGTTGACGGAATGGCGAACCACTAAGCTTGGTAAGGGTTATGTTGACCCTCAAGGTAAGACATACATTGTCAAAGATAAGGGTAGGCTTCCTGCTTGGCTTGTTGAGGCAGTCAAGAGCGGCAAGTTGAAGTAGTCATAGAGGCCGTAGAAGGCACCGTAGAGCGGCGAAAGAACCCTTATGTAGATCATCCTACCTGAGAGTGCCAATGCCGCTCTACGCTACGCTCAATAAACACCGAACTTTATTTGATGTAGTGAATGCTGCGCTCTTGACAGGGCAGTAACCGTGCCTATCTGCACTACTATAGTAGTTGAAACTACAGGCATGACAAATCATCAATCAGTCATGGAATAAGATAGTACTATAGTAAGTAACTATAGTTACTCGTTGAAGGTGTAGGAATTATTCATTGCTGATACGGCTACTGCTAGTGCTGAGGCGATGTAGATAAAGCTAAAGATCATAATATGTTCCTTTAAGATAGAAAAAGTCCCTAAGGCTATTTAATGCCCTAGGGATATATTTATTTGATGATTGTAGAATCTATTCTTTACTGCCCCAAGTAACACCTTTTCGTCCAAATTGGTCTTTGAATGATGCGGAATAGTTGAAGAGCTGTCCTGTGACCTTTGCTGTAGCAGTCCTGAGGGACACACAAGCCCGATTGGCATCTACACAGAGAATGGTATCTTTTCCATAAGGTGCTAGGTTCATCCAGTTGTCAGCTACAGCCCTGTCCCTAATCTGTGTGAATAGACTTGTTTCGGGTAGTTCATCACCTTCTACATTAAGCCACCGTAGCGCGGGACCCGCACCTGTCACACACCAGCTTGTCTGTAGATGGGGCTTAATGACAGTGATTGACGAGATAGGATAGTAATTTAGCGTCTTTAGCTGATCTAGGGGAATGTTATGGTAGCTGTCGTCCAGGATCGCTGAACCGTACTTGGTGAGTACCCTAAACTTGCTCTCCACACCTATTGTAGTGACGCTGTACTGCCCTAATTGATCGTCCCTGACCCGGTAGCCATTTCGACCTTTAGTCCGCTGTAGCAGCTTCCCTGTGAGCGTATCCCTACATACTGCAACAAGTTCCTTGTCCTGATCGGGGATAGTCTCCATAGCAATCTGAAACTCATTACTACCATAGGCTAGGAAGCTTACCAGAATACGTTCTAGATCATCTTTTGTAGCCTCTTTGACAACAGATAGTCGATTATCTAGGTAGAATTTCAGTTCTGCTACCTTTTGGGCTGTAGCTTGATCTTGTGATAGGACAGACCAGTTTGTTTTGAATTTAATCATGTTTAAGTTCCTTGATTGTAAAATAGTCTATGTAGGAAGGGGTATTAAAACCCCCGCTTGTTCCTACGAATTGAATCCTGAACTGCTTGCTTTGAAGCCTTAGTAATTCTTGGAATCTGTGCGTTGACAATTCTAGCAACAGACTCGTCGCCATTGGCTGCAATGTGGAAATTGCGGTAAATATTCACCTGACTACCGCCACCACCTGAGACAGCTACACCAAGTTGACCTTGAGCATTGCGTTTAAGCGGCATGATAGCTTCTGGTCCTGCTTCACCCATCATTCCTGTCTTATTGCCGCCATAGCCAAAGAGGGTAGGGGAACCTACAACGCCACCTTTAGCGAACATTTTGACACCACCAGCACCAAAGGCATTACCTTTAGCTGACAGCAGACTGAATAGAGCATTACCAGCCATATCAGCAGCACCTTTAGCTACATATTGCTGATAGACTTCTAGGAGAATATTTCTAAGCATACCTTTGAAAGCATCTTTGATACTTGAAGTACCATCCACGACAGTCATTAGAAGGCTCTCCACGCTATTCTTGCCTAGATTCTAGATTTCTTGCTCTCTTTGAAGCTTTCGCTCCAGGGCAAGCTCCTCTCTTGCCATAGCTTCAATCTGTGCCTTAGAAACTTGAGCACGGGCGTCTCCAAGCCTACTTTCAATCTAAATGACTTTCTCTAGTTCCTGTCTCTGTTCACCATGAATACCTAAAAGGCTGTTCTTGTTTTCTTTGATGAATTCGCTTGTGTAGTTATTGCTTGGCTTGAAATTGGTTTGCAGTGTTGTCATGTGGAACTTTTTTTTCAATGAGATACAAGTCAAAAGTCCGTATTGGCCATGCTCTTCAAGTCCTTTATGTTGGACGCTGTTCGCTTATAGACAACACCTTACAAATGAGCCGGAGCCACTGGCGGGCAACCAAAGGAGTGCCAGTTTATGAGAGATGATCGAGACACACTACTCAAAGGTGTTGAAGCCTTCACTTACAGCGTAGCATTGCTAGCAGCCTCCCTGACGCTCTTTCTGTTCCTTATGGGGAACGCAGATGTTAGTAGGGCAGGGGTAGCTGCTGGAGTGCTTTGGTTTATCTTCTCGATCCCTTTACACTTCATGGCCTACGAGAGCGGGGTGCTTTCGTTGGCGTACATTTTCGGCCTGGAGCCAAAGAGAGACCGAACTGAGGGCGTCGTCGCTTTTCTAGTTCTGATCCCAGTAACCTTGCTTCTGGTTGCGAACAGTGGCCTGCTATTCGGTGACGCTGAACAGCCATCGAGCGACAAACCCACCCCAGAGGCGCATCAAGGACGGTGACTTGAGTAACACGTTAGTAGTTGGCCTGTTTGCTGGGTGTATGATTGGCTTCATACTATCAATGCTGGCTGGAGCCTTTGGTGTTGGTACCATTCAGGCAGTCCCACCCTGGTTACAGGGAGTGTTTAGCGGCTTTGCTACGTTCGTCAGCATCTACGCTGTTTATCTTGTCAGCGAAACTTTGAGGGCAACAGGAGATACGCTCTCAGCAACACAAGACATGGCTAAGCAGCAAGCTGAAACGAACATCGCGCAAACTCGGGCTTGGTTGCATGTCCACGATTTCGGTTATGAAGCAAACGAAGAGACATTCCATGAAGGTGAATACGAAGTTTATGATAGGATCTGGGTAAGCCTGAGGAATTTTGGAAATACGCCCGCTCTTAACGTAAGTGTTAATAAGGCGATTAAGTTCTATTCAGGTGGAGCAGATGACGCCGCAAATTCCAAACACGATCCCTTTCTAAAATTACCTAGCGAACCAGTGCGCTTCTCAGCGGTTCCACCAGAGAAGAATACCAAAACAATTTATTTCGCCTTTCCCTCGTCTGAATGGCCAAGGCAGTACGAAGAGGCCGTATTTGAGTTGGAGGTAACGTATCTTGTTATGCCATCTAGGGGTGAGATATTCGAAAAATTCAGATTCAAGTTCTGCTTCTATGAAGACCAAGCTTGGCTAGAACTTCAGTAGTTGCCTGTGAAAGAAGATTATCAACAGATTCATCTTTGGATGGATCATAATAGCGTTTAACGTCCGCCAGAACAGAGTTTAAAATCTTCCTGGTGTGATCTACTCTAAATGGGCTCAGCTACTCTTTCTGTAGGCGGGTTACGCATGGACTGTAATGAATGTTACCCTCGTGGTAGGGCTTTGAGCTACACCCTGCTTTGATACACTGTGGCGTGTACGGGATACGCTAGTCATGAGCACAGCCCTTCCTCCCGTAGTCTATGACGAAACCAGTACTTATAGGGTGGCGTCCCGGATAGCTTCTGCGTGTCCCCGACAGCCTGTTTCAAGCCCTCCCTCACTGTCCAAGTAGGTCGGTATAGGGAAAGGCTCTGATGGCTCTGTAGTCCCTATCCGTTCCCACTCTCTGAACGATTTAGCACGTACTGCACGGTCGTCTTGTTCCTCTGTTGTCAGCTTAGCCCGATGGCGTAGCGTCTGAGGCTTCCATGAGGGATTCTGACTGTCCTTAGCCTGAGTGGTCATGAGCGTCTCAGGATCGAAACCCATCTTGAGCAAGGCTCTTGCACCATCACGTACGGGACTGTTGACTAGGCCGATCAGGTTGTCATTTAGGTAGATAGCAAACTTAGATTTCTTGTCTGACTTATGGCTTGGTAGTGTTTCGTAAGTTCGTAGTTTGTATGTTAATGTAATTACCTTCATTAATTATTTCCTTGAATAGTATTTAGTTTAATAGTTCTTCCAATACTTCTTCTTCCTGACTGTTAAGCCAATCTTCTAGAAGTTTTTTCATTCTTGTAGATGCTACAAATAGTGAAATAGATTTACCGTTACGAACTGCACTGCGAAACACAAACTGGATCATCTCACTTAGTGCAAATTGGTCACTGTCAATCGGTAGGTCGTGAGACTGAAAATAGGCACTGACTGAGACGTGTGGGTACCGATCATAGCAATGTAGAACTACGTCTTTGTGTGAGTAGTCATTAGTCGCCCTAGACATTGCTGATAGATATACATTCGATACTGGCCGATCTTTGGGGCGACCTACATACTTAGGACCCTTGTTAGCATTCAGCTTAGGCAGTGCTGCCATGATCCTGTTGTCATCGTTATCTGCATGATTCCTTACCCCTCGAACAATTTTACCGATTAGCTGTAGCTGTGTTGGGGTGGCAGTCCTTTTATACCAAGTAGAAGAAAGACTAATTCGCTTCACGGGGTCCATAGTTGGAATATGGACAAATTGGATGTTGTCGCGCAATGACTTAATTACATCGTCATTCGATTTGTAGAGAGGAATATCTAGATACTTCCAATCAATACCATAAAGTTTAAGAAATCGCTCTAGTACACAGCCTTTGAATATGTACGTGATGATGATTGTCTGTTTAGCAGCCTTAAACAACTCAATAGGAATTTGTGTTACTAGGAATGTGTTTGTCTTGGTAGTGTAGAGATTGCCTTTACTTGCTTCCTTAGCAATGTTCTCGAATGATCCACCGACAAAATATGAAACAGGCTTTTTTAGAATAACCTGATTGTAGGGATGAGTAATTGACGTTGCCCCCTGCGCCTAATCCAGTTTGAGGTAGACTCTGGCCCAACCAAGAGGACCAGAGATGAAGCGCAGCAGGTTCACCGAAGATCAGATCATCGGCATTCTGAAGGAGCATGAGGCAGGAGTTTCCGTCGCCGATCTGTGCCGCAAGCACGGCGTCAGCGATGCGACGGTCTACAAGTGGAAGGCCAAGTATGGCGGCATGGACGTCAGCGAGGCCAAGCGCCTGAAGGGGCTTGAGGACGAGAACGCTCGCCTGAAACGGCTGCTGGCCGATGCGATGCTCGACACTGCGGCGCTGAAAGATCTCCTGGGAAAAAAGTGGTAGCGCCCGCCGCGAAGCGGCAAGCGGTCGCACATCTAGTGGCAGGCCACGGGATGAGCGAACGGCGGGCGTGTCGGGTGATCGGCTGTTGCCGGATGACCATGCGGTATGAGGCGATCCGGCAGGACGATCCGGTGCTGCGCGAGCGGCTCAAGGAACTGGCGCGGGTCCGTCGCCGCTTCGGCTATCGGCGGCTGCATGTGTTCCTGCGCCGCGAGGGGCATGAGGTGAACCACAAGCGTCTGTTCCGCATCTACCGTGAGGAACGGCTGCATGTCCGGCGCCGCGGCGGGCGCAAGCGGGCCATCGGCACACGAGCTCCGATGTCGCGGCCACTGATGCCGAACCAGCGCTGGTCACTGGACTTCGTCTCCGACCAGCTGACCGATGGCCGCCGCTTCCGCGTGTTGACTGTGGTCGATGACTGCACGCGGGAGTGCCTTGCCCTGATCGCCGACACATCGCTGTCCGGTGCGAGGGTCGCGCGGGAACTGGCAACGCTGTTCGATGTGCGCGGCAAGCCCGGAACCGTGGTCAGCGACAACGGGACCGAATTTACGTCGAACGCCATCTTGACCTTCGCTGACGATCGCAAGATCGAATGGCACTACATCGCGCCCGGCAAGCCGACCCAGAACGCCTTCATCGAGAGCTTCAATGGTCGGTTGCGCGACGAGCTTTTGAACGAGACGCTGTTCCCGTCCCTGAGCCATGCCCGCGCCACGCTCGCAGCCTGGCGCATGGACTACAACATCGAACGCCCGCATTCACGCCTTGGCTGGCAGACGCCAGCCGAGTTCGCCCAAACCTTCACCCCGCAACGGGGCCTGACGCTGCGCAACCCGCAAAGCTCCGCGCCAGCCCCCGTTGCCCAACCCGTCCAAAACGGCAAAACTCAAACTCGGAGTCTCGCTCACGCTGGATAAAAGTCGGGGGCAACGTCACAATCTCTGCACTGTCCTGTTCTACCATCATGGTAACGTCACGAGACTTGCAGGCAAATTCCTCAACTACATTGATTTCTTCATCTAGGATCAGTTTGTAACTCTGAGATTGAATAACCTGCCAATGCCGCTGATCCATAAGGGCAAACAGTGAGTGAGTAGTGGCAATGTTCTCACCGTCTAGGAGTAGTTTCAGAGCGTCTGCTGTCTTGGTATCGCTATCGCTCTTAGGGGCTTTGAATTGCAGTTCTGGCAGTTCTGACTGAATACGTTCTTCTACTTCACTGAGAAGCGGTGACACGTAGATGTACTTACTGTCTTGGTTCTTGCGCATCATGTTGAAGATAGCTGTAGACTTGCCTGTGCCTGGAAGGGCATCGAGTACTAAAATTGTTTTCATGGGATTAGCCTAAAAAATAAAATAGCCGCCACTCCAACGTCCGGGGGAACGTGAGTGACGGCTTAAACCTTGAGGAATGACCAAGGTATTTCTTATATCGCGACAATGCCCCCCGGCATCTAAAGTCGTGAATGTGAATGGGGATGATTGGTTAAAAGAAGAAATGGCCGATAGCTAACGATTTCAGACATCGGGCTATCGGCTAAAGTCTATGATTTAACAACCAAGGATTACTGTCTTTTTAGCAGCACTGGCAGACGCTGCATTAACACATAGACAGCAGAACGTGCTATTTTGTCTCCGATTATAATATAATACTTTTTTCTGAAATTTCAAGGGGTATAGGCAATATGACGTTACGTCACCTTGAATATAATCGGTGATTTATTTGGTAATATCCAGATTACCCAAACCGCACCCGCACTAAGTAGTAGAACGGTTGGTCTATGCTTTCTTTGAATTACTAATATAAGCACTCTGCCCGATTTTTGCAGCGTAAACCATGTCACTTGCGAAAATAAACATGAGGAGTGGCGTTAGTCCAGGTGCTTATTGAGCCTGATTTATTATTGATTGGTCAGTCAATTATTACAGGGTTGGGCGGAATGTGCCCAAGTGGGGGTCTTAACCATTGGATAAAAAAGGGAAATTCAGCCTGACCCTTAGAATAAAACTAGTAAGACAGACATGCCAATAACTACTGTGATAACGAGCACAGCGGACCAGCAATCAAGCCTTACGTCTTGCTTCCTGTCATCCCTTCGTGATGAATTTCCTTGACTCGTTTAGCTAACTTATCAAGTCCATCTACAAAATAAGAAGTATGGTATAGTGCTGTAACTGTAGTTATCTTTCTTATCTCTAAATATATAAATGGCTTACAAGCCAAGATGCGATAGCACGGTAATTAAAGCATAAGCTAAAGAGGCTACAGTAGTTAGATACTATATGGTCATGACTTAGCCTATCGGCTGGCCTGTCGGCCTTATTATTAGTAGAAGATATGATTTAGACTACTACGTATCCATCTTATTATGTAGCTATTCTTTGTAGGTTCCCGACAGGAGTCCAAGGGTTTTGGCTACGTAGTAGTCACAGACAGGGCAGCGTAAGCTGTCATGGCTGACCCGCTGGCGCTCGTTACTGTTCTCTTATCTGTAGCTGTAATACCTTAGTTACATAACAATAGCTTACACACCGCTATAGTAGTGATGTATCCTTAAGATTATTCTGTTATTTCAATACTATGTTCTACTTTGGTTCCATTTCAGCATTGTTCGTATTTGGTGGAAAAGTCTTACCCTGCCGCTCTCCTAGTCAAATTAAATCATCATTCCCATCGCGGGTAGGGTGCTGACTTTACCTCTATTGATCGCCCTTCTTTGCGTTGACATTTGTTCCTTTTCATAATCTCTCCACTTAATGATTCTTTTAGTCCAAGTTCTCTATTTTTATTGACTCCCAGGAATAAGCTTAAGCCGCAAACTTAGATGATTCTTTGTCCGAAATGGGTGTACCGTAGCACTACGTCTCAATCGGACAGTTTAAGCGTCCTAATAGGGTTGACTCAGGAATTATCGGACAGTACCTAGAGTACATCTAGACCCTAATCGGACACATCATCATGGCAACCTACGGATACGCCCGCGTCAGCACCACAGACCAAGACCTGACCATTCAGCAGGAAGCACTCAAGAGGGCAGGGTGTACCGTCATACGCTTTGAGAAGGCCACAGGGACCAAGTTGGAAGGCAGAAGGGAACTGACCACTCTGCTAGACTTCCTGACCACAGGGGACGTTCTGGTGATCACACGGCTTGATCGTCTGGCCCGCTCTATGGATGATCTGACCACCATAGTACGCCAGCTTGAACAGAAGGGTGTTGAACTGAGGGCAACGGAACAGCCCATAGACACCAGTAGCCCGGCAGGTAAGGCGTTCTTCCAGATGCTAGGTGTGTTCGCTGAGTTCGAGACGAACCTACGCAAAGAGCGTCAGCTAGAGGGCATAGCGGCTGCTAAGGCCAAGGGTGTGTACAAGGGGCGCAAGCCCTCTATTGATCCTGCTGTGGTCAAGCAGCTTGCGGCTGAGGGTGTAGGACCGTCGGAGATAGCTAAGCGTATGGGTGTAGCTCGTTCCAGCGTCTACCGCTTCCTAGAGTAGTCACGCTGCTGCCTGGAACTATGTAGGTGGGGGATTCCTTTGGTGGAGTTCCCCTCTTAGTCATGCGTAGGGTCCCCCCCGAAAATAACCGGGCCACCCCTATGGCGCGTGGGTAGGGTCACTGATCTACTATATAAAAAAATAAAACTCAACTTAGGAAGCATTGATATGGCAGGGTTGGTGACGACGCTAAGTGCGGAATGGCCAGTAATTGCTGGTGCTCCATGGTCTTTTGTAGGCTCGGTTGCGGTTGTAGCCGTTGTGGTATGGGGAGTACTTCAGTGGGCCTACACGACGCGCATGGCAAACTTGAACAGTAGCCTTTCAACTCGTGACGATAGGATTGATGATCTGACAGGCAAGCTTGTGGATCGTGACCACAGGATCGCTGAACTGACCACGAAGCTTGCTGATGCGCTGGCTACACCTAAGAAAGCACAACCGTTGGACCCTGATGAGATTCAGCAATCTGATCGGATCGTGGGCAAGCTACAGGCGCATGAAGTTCGGAGGAGTGAAGGCATAGTAGTAGCCAAGAAGCTTGTCGCAAATGGTGACTACAACCAAACGCTACCCTTTGCATTTCGCGATATGACCCTTGTATTAGTCGATTTTGGATCATCTGGGTCAATGTCGGGATTCGGGGAAACGAAGCGAGAATTTGGAAAGGTAATTTGTAGGATAATAAACTAAATCCTCATGCCTTTATCTAATGGCAGGTGCCTATCTGGGAGCTAGCACAGGATCAAAATTTTCCCAACGCTTTCCTGTTGTATTTAGATATTCAAGTTGCTTAGAGAACGAACCCTTTATGTAATTATTCAACCATTGGAATAGTTCGAGCCACTGCGGCGGAACCCCGTCATGAACGGTTGCATTCCAGTGGATTGTTGTCTTTACCTCATGCTCTGTTACATAAAGTCCTAGTCTTGCAGCTACAGTTTCATGGTCCCCATGATGAGCATAGCGCTCATGCCGCAGAGAGATAATTTTATCGTGCACTGGAAGCAGATGTTCTGGTATCAGCTTGCGCTTAAAAACAGGCGCACCCTTACTCTCGGTAAATAGTCTACCATAGGAGATAACGATAATTGTGGTGAAGGCTTCCATGTCCATGACGCGCCGGTATGCATCTATTGAAGCATCTGTTTCGCTGACTTCTCTCAGCCTTTTCGAGTATATGAGAATATCTTGTGTTGTAGCTAGCGCAATTACTGTGCGTCGCAGCCGATTAATATGGCTGAGGTTCTTATTAATATACGCTTCTGCATCTTCATTTGTAAAACTCACAGACCCTCGCCCTGTTCTCCAAACGCTTTGACTTGCACAAATCACTCCTACCCATACTAAAGGTAAGATTCTTGTAGTGGAGATTTGTGTAGGCTTGAAAGGGTCTTGAGGGAACTGACTTTTGCATGGCGTGTGTGACGCAAACGTGTGTTGTCAGCGTGTGTGGTCAGTAACCCTTAACACACGGTAATATAACAATAAAGGTGTGATGGCGGAGACGAAGGGATTCGAACCCTCGAGACCCTTTCGGGCCTGCACCCTTAGCAGGGGTGTGCCTTCGACCACTCGGCCACGTCTCCGCCGACCCGTATATGGATGTCGCCAAGGGGGGGCAAGGGGCTTTCTGGCCCCTTTTTGCAGATCGCCGTGCGGCGCCGTCCAAGGGGTTCGACGGCGCCGGGCCGTGGCACGCGACAGTTCGTCCTCTTGGAACTGGGGCTGGAACCCGGAAGGCATTGACGCGATAGTCGGATGACGCAACCGGATGGCAGGACATGACCGAAATCTCTCGTCGCAAGTCGGATCACCTGCGCATCGTCACCGAAGGCCGCGGGGCGCAGGACCGGCTGGACAGCGGGTTCGACCAGGTCCGGTTCCTGCATCAGGCGCTTCCTGATCTGGACATGGATGCCGTCGACACGGGAACACGGTTCCTGGGGCGCAGCCTGGCGGCGCCGCTGCTGATCTCGGCCATGACCGGCGGTCCGGAGGAGGCGGAACGCATCAACCTGCACATCGCCGAGGCCTGTGCCCATCACCGCATCGCCCTGTCCGTCGGATCGCAGCGCATCGCGGTCGAGGCGGGCGGCAATGGCGGCCTGGGCGCCAGCCTGCGGGCACGGGCGCCCCAGATTCCGATCCTGGGCAATATTGGCGCGGTCCAGCTGAACTATGGTTTTGGCGTGGCGCAGGCGCAGCGCGCGGTGGACATGATCCAGGCCGACGCGCTGATCCTGCACCTGAACCCGCTGCAGGAGGCGATCCAGGAGGGTGGCGACCGCAACTTTGCGGCCCTGCTGCCGCGGATCGAGGAACTTGCCACCAGCCTGCCGGTCCCCCTGGGCGTCAAGGAGGTCGGTGCGGGGCTGTCGGCGCCCGTGGCGCGCCGTCTGATCGACGCGGGCGTGACGATCCTGGACGTCGCCGGCGCCGGCGGCACCAGCTGGGCGCGTGTCGAGGCCGAACGCGGTCCCGACCGCCTGCAGGCGCTGGCGGCACCGTTCCACGACTGGGGCATTCCCACGACCGCGTCGCTGCGCGCCATCGCGCCGATGATGGGTCCGGACCGGGTTCTGATCGGATCGGGCGGGGTGCGTCACGGGCTGGACGTCGCGCGGGCCATCCGCCTTGGCGCGGATCTCGTGGGGCAGGCGGCCCGCGCTCTGCCCGCCGCGCGTCACAGCGCCGAGGCCCTGTCCGATCACCTGTCCGACGTGGTGACCCAGCTGCGCATCGCGATGTTCTGCACGGGATCCGGCGACCTTGCGGCGCTGCGCCGCGCGCCTTTGCTGGTGCTTGGGCCGGGTGGCCAATGGTCGCAAGCAACGGGGATGGAAACCGGCGATGCGGGACTGTAGTCTGCGCGGATCGCCGGTCCGGGGGACAAGATGAGCGCACATGCCCTGCCCAAGGCAGATCTGACCGCCACCAGTTTGATCGTCTCGGGCGGCATCATCGCCGCGTGGCTGGCCCTGCATGTGCATGCGCTGTGGTTTCTGGACGCGGCGGCCCATCCCATCCTGGCGGTCGCGAATTTCCTGGGGCTGACCTGGCTGTCGGTCGGTCTGTTCATCATCGCGCATGACGCGATGCACGGGTCGGTCGTGCCGGGGCGTCCGCGCGCCAATGCGGCGATGGGCCAGCTTGTCCTGTGGCTGTATGCCGGATTTTCGTGGCGCAAGATGATCGTCAAGCACATGGCGCATCACCGCCATGCCGGAACCGACGACGACCCCGATTTCGACCATGGCGGCCCGGTCCGCTGGTACGCCCGCTTCATCGGCACCTATTTCGGCTGGCGCGAGGGGCTGCTGCTGCCCGTCATCGTGACGGTCTACGCGCTGATCCTTGGGGATCGCTGGATGTACGTGGTCTTCTGGCCGCTGCCGTCGATCCTGGCGTCGATCCAGCTGTTCGTGTTCGGCACCTGGCTGCCGCACCGCCCCGGCCACGACGCGTTCCCGGACCGCCACAATGCGCGGTCGTCGCGGATCAGCGACCCCGTGTCGCTGCTGACCTGCTTTCACTTTGGCGGTTATCATCACGAACACCACCTGCACCCGACGGTGCCTTGGTGGCGCCTGCCCAGCACCCGCACCAAGGGGGACACCGCATGACCAATTTCCTGATCGTCGTCGCCACCGTGCTGGTGATGGAGCTGACGGCCTATTCCGTCCACCGCTGGATCATGCACGGCCCCCTGGGCTGGGGCTGGCACAAGTCCCACCACGAGGAACACGACCACGCGCTGGAAAAGAACGACCTGTACGGCCTGGTCTTTGCGGTGATCGCCACGGTGCTGTTCACGGTGGGCTGGATCTGGGCACCGGTCCTGTGGTGGATCGCCTTGGGCATGACCGTCTACGGGCTGATCTATTTCGTCCTGCATGACGGGCTGGTGCATCAGCGCTGGCCGTTCCGCTATATCCCGCGCAAGGGCTATGCCCGCCGCCTGTATCAGGCCCACCGCCTGCACCACGCGGTCGAGGGACGCGACCATTGCGTCAGCTTCGGCTTCATCTATGCGCCGCCGGTCGACAAGCTGAAGCAGGACCTGAAGACGTCGGGCGTGCTGCGAGCCGAGGCGCAGGAGCGCACGTGACCCATGACGTGCTGCTGGCAGGGGCGGGCCTTGCGAACGGGCTGATCGCCCTGGCGCTGCGCGCGGCGCGGCCCGACCTGCGGGTGCTGTTGCTGGACCATGCCGCGGGACCGTCAGACGGCCACACCTGGTCCTGCCACGACCCCGACCTGTCGCCGGACTGGCTGGCGCGGCTGAAGCCCCTGCGCCGCGCCAACTGGCCCGACCAGGAGGTGCGCTTTCCTCGCCATGCCCGGCGGCTGGCCACCGGTTACGGGTCGCTGGACGGGGCGGCGCTGGCGGATGCGGTGGTCCGGTCGGGCGCCGAGATCCGCTGGAACAGCGACATCGCCCTGCTGGATGCGCAGGGGGCGACACTATCCTGCGGCGCCCGGATCGAGGCGGGCGCGGTGCTGGACGGACGCGGCGCGCAGCCGTCGCGGCATCTGACCGTGGGTTTCCAGAAATTCGTGGGCGTCGAGATCGAGACCGACCGCCCCCACGGCGTGCCCCGCCCGATGATCATGGACGCGACCGTCACCCAGCAGGACGGGTACCGCTTCATCTATCTGCTGCCCTTCTCTCCGACGCGCATCCTGATCGAGGACACGCGCTATTCCGATGGCGGCGATCTGGACGACGACGCACTGGCGGCGGCGTCCCACGACTATGCCCGCCAGCAGGGCTGGACCGGGGCCGAGGTCCGGCGCGAACGCGGCATCCTTCCCATTGCGCTGGCCCATGACGCGGCGGGCTTCTGGGCCGATCACGCGGCGGGGCCTGTTCCCGTGGGACTGCGCGCGGGGTTCTTTCACCCGGTCACCGGCTATTCGCTGCCCTATGCGGCACAGGTGGCGGACGTGGTGGCGGGTCTGTCCGGGCCGCCCGGCACCGACGCGCTGCGCGGCGCCATCCGCGACTATGCGATCGACCGGGCACGCCGCGACCGCTTTCTGCGACTGCTGAACCGGATGCTGTTCCGCGGCTGCGCGCCCGACCGGCGCTATACCCTGCTGCAGCGGTTCTACCGCATGCCGCATGGACTGATCGAACGGTTCTATGCCGGCCGGCTGAGCGTGGCGGATCAGCTGCGCATCGTGACCGGCAAGCCTCCCATTCCCCTTGGCACGGCCATCCGCTGCCTGCCCGAACGTCCCCTGCTGAAGGAAAACGCATGAACGCCCATTCGCCCGCGGCCAAGACCGCCATCGTGATCGGCGCAGGCTTTGGCGGGCTGGCCCTGGCCATCCGCCTGCAGTCCGCGGGCATCGCCACCACCCTGGTCGAGGCCCGCGACAAGCCCGGCGGGCGCGCCTATGTCTGGCACGACCAGGGCCATGTCTTCGACGCGGGCCCGACGGTCATCACCGACCCCGATGCGCTCAAGGAGCTGTGGGCGCTGACCGGGCAGGACATGGCGCGCGACGTGACGCTGATGCCGGTGTCGCCCTTCTATCGGCTGATGTGGCCGGGCGGGAAGGTCTTCGATTACGTGAACGAGGCCGATCAGCTGGAGCGCCAGATCGCCCAGTTCAACCCGGACGATCTGGAGGGATACCGCCGCTTCCGCGATTACGCGGAGGAGGTGTACCAGGAGGGCTACGTCAAGTTGGGCACCGTGCCCTTCCTCAAGCTGGGCCAGATGCTCAAGGCCGCGCCCGCGCTGATGAAGTTGGAGGCCTACAAGTCGGTCCATGCCAAGGTCGCGACCTTCATCAAGGACCCCTATCTGCGGCAGGCGTTTTCGTATCACACGCTGCTGGTGGGCGGGAATCCCTTCTCGACCAGCTCGATCTATGCGCTGATCCACGCGTTGGAGCGGCGCGGCGGGGTCTGGTTCGCCAAGGGCGGCACCAACCAGCTGGTCGCAGGCATGGTCGCGCTGTTCGAACGGCTTGGCGGCCAGATGATGCTGAACGCCAAAGTCGCCCGGATCGAGACCGAGGGCGCGCGGACCACGGGCGTCACCCTGGCCGACGGGCGGTCTTTGAGGGCCGACATGGTCGCCAGCAATGGCGACGTCATGCACAACTATCGCGACCTGCTGGGCCACACCGCCCGCGGGCAGAGCCGCGCGAAATCGCTGGACCGCAAGCGCTGGTCCATGTCGCTCTTCGTGCTGCATTTCGGTCTGCGCGAGGCGCCCAAGGACATCGCGCATCACACCATCCTGTTCGGCCCCCGCTACAAGGAGCTGGTCAACGAGATCTTCAAGGGCCCGAAGCTGGCCGAGGATTTCTCGCTGTACCTGCATTCGCCCTGCACGACCGATCCGGACATGGCGCCTCCGGGCATGTCCACGCATTACGTGCTGGCCCCGGTGCCGCATCTGGGCCGCGCCGAGATCGATTGGGCGGTCGAGGGGCCGCGCTATGCCGACCGCATCCTGGCCAGCCTGGAGGAGCGGCTGATCCCGAACCTGCGCGCCAACCTGACCACGACGCGCATCTTCACGCCGTCCGATTTCGCCAGCGAGTTGAACGCCCATCATGGCAGCGCCTTCTCGGTCGAGCCGATCCTGACGCAATCCGCGTGGTTCCGGCCGCACAACCGCGACAAGACGATCCGCAACTTCTATCTGGTCGGCGCGGGCACCCATCCGGGCGCGGGCATTCCGGGCGTCGTGGGCTCGGCCAAGGCCACGGCCCAGGTGATGCTGTCCGACCTGGCGGGCGCATGAGCGATCTGGTCCTGACCTCGACCGAGGCGATCACCCAAGGGTCGCAAAGCTTTGCCACGGCGGCCAAGCTGATGCCGCCGGGCATCCGCGACGACACGGTGATGCTCTATGCCTGGTGCCGCCACGCGGATGACGTGATCGACGGTCAGGCCCTGGGCAGCCGCCCCGAGGCGGTGAACGACCCGCAGGCGCGGCTGGACGGCCTGCGCGCCGACACGCTGGCCGCGTTGCAGGGCGACGGTCCGGTGACCCCGCCCTTTGCGGCGCTGCGCGCGGTGGCGCGGAGGCATGATTTCCCGCAGGCGTGGCCCATGGACCTGATCGAAGGCTTTGCGATGGATGTCGAGGCGCGCGACTATCGCACGCTGGACGATGTGCTGGAATATTCCTATCACGTCGCAGGCATCGTCGGCGTGATGATGGCCCGCGTGATGGGCGTGCGCGACGATCCTGTCCTGGACCGTGCCTGCGACCTGGGGCTGGCGTTCCAGCTGACCAACATCGCGCGCGACGTGATCGACGACGCGCGCATCGGGCGGTGCTATCTGCCAGGCGACTGGCTGGATCAGGCGGGCGCGCGGGTCGACGGGCCGGTGCCGTCGCCGGAGCTGTACACCGTGATCCTGCGGCTGCTGGATGCGGCAGAACCCTATTACGCGTCGGCGCGGGTGGGTCTGGCGGATCTGCCGCCGCGCTGCGCCTGGTCCATCGCCGCCGCGTTGCGCATCTATCGCGCCATCGGGCTGCGCATCCGCAAGGGCGGGCCGCAGGCCTATCGCCAGCGGATCAGCACGTCCAAGGCCGCCAAGATCGGCCTGCTGGGCATCGGGGGCTGGGATGTCGCGCGATCACGCCTGCCGGGGGCGGGCGTGTCGCGGCAGGGCCTCTGGACCCGGCCGCATCACGCCTAGGCGCGCGCGGCGTAGGGCAGAACCCGTTCCAGCAGGGCCGCGATTTCCGGAGCCTGAAGGCGCTTGCTGCGCAGCATCGCGTCCAGCTGGGCGCGGCTGGCCTCGTAATGACGGGACACGTTCTGCAGGTCGGACACGGCCAGAAGGCCGCGCCGCGGGCCGGGGGCCGCGGCATCGCGACCGGTATCCTTGCCAAGCGCCGCCTGGTCGCCCACGACGTCCAGCAGGTCGTCATAGGACTGGAACACGCGGCCCAGCTGACGGCCAAAGTCGATCATCTGGGTCTGCTCCTCGGCGTCGAACTCCTTAATCACGGCCAGCATCTCCAGCCCGGCGATGAACAGCACGCCGGTCTTCAGGTCCTGTTCCTGTTCGACCCCCGCGCCGTTCTTGGCTGCGTGCAGGTCCAGGTCCTGGCCGGCGCACAGGCCCTGCGGCCCCAGGGACCGCGACAGGATCCGCACCAGCTGCGCCCGCACCGTGCCCGACGCGCCGCGCGCACCGGCCAGCAGGGCCATCGCCTCGGTGATCAGGGCGATGCCGCCCAGCACGGCGCGGCTTTCGCCATGCGCCACATGGGTCGCGGGCTGGCCGCGGCGCAGCCCGGCATCGTCCATGCAGGGCAGGTCGTCGAAGATCAGCGATGCGGCATGCACCATCTCGACCGCGCAGGCGGCGTCGACGATCGTGTCGCAGACCCCGCCCGAAGCCTCGGCCGCCAGCAGCATCAGCATGCCGCGGAAACGCTTGCCCGAGGACAGCGCGCCATGGCTCATGGCCGCGCCGAGCGGCTGCGACACGGCACCGAATCCCTGGGCGATCTCCTCAAGTCTGGTCTGCAGAAGGGTGGCGTGGATCGGGTTGACGTCTCGTCTCATCAGTGCCTTCGCGCTTGGGTTCTGACCTGGCGGGATGGCCTGGCCCGGAGCGGTATCCCGCGACCGGTCATCCACCGTCAACAGTCCCCATGTTGGAACGGTTCACGCCCGATTGCGAGCCTTTTCGACGGCGACGCGGGGTCGCGCGGCAATTTGTCCAACAAGGTCAGTGGACCGGCGCGCCGATGGCCGCGCGCAGCCATGCATCCTTGGCCGGAAACACCCGCGCCGCATCGTGATCGGCCAGGATCGTCCGGCGCGCGGCGCGGCGCAGGTCGGCCGCGTCACCCGGATTGTCCAGCACCCAGGCCATCGCGTCCGCGACCTCGTCCGCGTCGTCCATGTCGACGATCAGGCCGTTCTCCATGTCGCGGACCAGTTCGCGCACCGGGGCGGTGTTCGATCCGATCACCAGGCATCCGGTGGCCATCGCCTCGGACAGGGACCAGGAGGTGACGAAGGGCTCGGTGAAATAGACATGCGCGTGCGAGGCCTGCAGCGTGCGGACATATTCATCGCGCGGGCGCATGGCGTTCACGTGGATGCGGCGGTGATCCAGGTCCAGCTGGTCGATCATCCGCAGCCACCAGCTGTCGCCGCGCGCCAGCGGTCGGCCATAGGACACGCTGTCATTGGCCAGGATCACCGTGTCGAAGTCGTCACGCCGCGCCTGCAGGCGGGCGACGCCGCGCAGGAATTGCGGAAAGCCGCGCAAGGGCTCCATCCCGCGGGTGGCATAGGTGATCACGGGGCGGTCTGCGGGCAGGCGCAACCAGTCGAAATCGATGCGCGCCTGCGGGTCGGGGCGGTGCAGGTCGCAATCGACCCCATCGGGCATCACGGTGATCTGGCGGCGCAGGACCGGGGGAAAGCGGCTGGCCTGGAACAGCGTCGGGCACCAGCTGGCATCGGCCAGGTCGAATTCGCCGGTGATCGGCAGGTTGCGCATCCGGTCCGAGATCATCACCGCCAGGTCGGCGGGCTTTTCCGCCCGGCGCTTGTCCCAGTTGCGGTCGGTGTAATACCATTCGTGATAGGCGACATAGGTGCAGTCCGGCCAGACCAGCTTGACCCCCAGACCCACGCCCCAGCCCGCATGGGCCACCACGACGTCCGGGACATAGCCTTCGGAATGGCGCATGCGGAACATCAGCTCGGTCGCGCCCCGGCAGTTCTGCGCGGCGTGGTCCAGGATGTGACGCGGATCGCCCGTGGGGATCGTGGTGTCGCGCAGCGCGAATCGGCGGGTGCGGATGCCGTCATGGGCAGGGTCGGCGTCGATGCCGCCATGCATGAAGGTGACGTCCCAGCCCTGGCCCGCCAGCCAGCGGCCCAGGAACTCGAACTGGCCGGGGCCGGACAGGTGCAGAAACAGGATGCGCGGCCGCTGCGCCACGGATGCCGCGACCGTCATGACCGGGGAACCGTCTGCCAGCCCGTGCAGCCCGCCGCCAGCAGCGGCTGCTGATCGGTGCGGTTCACGATGGCCTGCACGCGGGCATGGGCGACGCCCAGGTCCAGCCGCGCCTTGGTCGCGACCAGGAACGTCGCATCGCCGTCCAGGACCGCGTGGACTGCGGGAAACGCGGCCTGCAGCAGGTCGCGGATCGCGGGCAGGGGGCCCGTTCCATGGATCAGCAGGACGCCGCCGTCGCCCGACAGGCGCCGCCCGGCGTGGCGGATGCGCGCCAGCGCGTCCGGACCGTGCAGCCAGTCGTCATCGGCCCCCGCGACGATCGCATCCAGCCGCGGCGCGTCGGGTGCCGCATCCGACAGCTGCGCTGGCCGGAACGCCGCGCCAAGGTCAAGCGCCTGCATCGCCGCCAGGGGCCAGCCCGCCGCGGGGTGATGCACCGTCAGGCCGGGCACCAGGGCCAGCGCCGCAACGGCCAGCGGCAGATGCACCGGCCCTGTCACCATCACGTGCCGCAGGGCCGATGTCGCGCAGAGCAGCCCAAGGCAGCGACGCGCCCAACCCTCGACCGGCATGGCCGGGTTCAGCGCGTCGATCATGCCCAGGGGGGTGCCGTCGTCGTCCAGCACCTGCACCCGGCGGTCATCCAGCATGCGCAGCGCCGCCCCATCCAGGCGGTGCAGGCCGTGATTGATCGCCCGCGCGCGGGCCCGGACCGGGGCGTCGGTCGCCCGCAGCCAAGCGCGGTGGAAGGGCGTGACCCAGGAAAACGCATCGCGGTTGTCCAGCAGCTCGACCGCCTGCTGGACGGCGATGGCCAGCGGACCGTCCAGGTCCAAAGACAGGGGCAGGCCGCCGGGCTGCGTCCCGGCTAGGGTCACGCGCCGCGCACGCCAGGCATGGCGCTGGACGGGGCCGGTCTGGAGCCGCGTCTCGGCACGGTTCAGGTGCAGGTCAGACAGTGACGACAGGCGGGGGTTCAGCACGTGGATCAGGTCCGCCCCCCGCCGCAGGGCCAGCAGGCGCACCGGCACGCCAAGGGCGGGGGCACAGACGCATCCGTCGCCGCTGCCCGTCAGCGCATCGCCCAGCAGGCGCATCGCGACACCGGTCAACGGATCGTCGGCCCGCGCCTCTGCCGGGCGCAGGCCAAGTCTGGGGTCGTCATGGGTCAGCTGGGCGGTCATCGTGGGGCCCGCGCGGACATTACAGCCGACTGAAGAAAGCGCCGCCCAGGGGCGTGGCGCCATCCGCGGTCAGCAGCGCGTCCATCCGCGGAACGGCAACGCCAAGACCCAGGCTAACCTGGATGCCCCGGACCCCGCGCGGCGCGGACCAGCCGCGCACGGCCAGCATCACCCGCTGCCAGACGGCGGACCCGGTGGCGGTGTCGCGGATGTCGCTGCGCAGATGCGCCGTGTGGATCACCGTGATCCAGCTGGCGGAATGGGTCCGCATCGGTTCGAACGCGAACAGCGCAAAGGCCACCGGCTCGGCCTCCAGCGATACGACGACGGCACCGTGATAACCGCTGTCGTCATGGACCTGTGCCAGCAGGCGCTCCACCTGCGGCTGGTCGAAGGGCAGGTCCGCGAATAGGCTTTCCCGGTGCATCTGGCGGGCCAACGGCACGATCAGGTCGGGCCGGGCGGCGTGCCTGCCGACGGTGACATCGGTGCGGCGCAGCAGGGCGGGGGGCAGGTCGGTGTGGAGTGTCATGATCCCAAGCGGCCCAGCCTTGCCGTTGCCGACATGCTGGGCCTGTCCAATGGCCGCAGGCCGGTCCTTACGAATACAGCGGGCGGTCGTTGCGGGCGTGGCGGGCGGCCAGCGATCGTCCTTCGCGACCCTTCAGGAACGGGATGGCCGGATCGGTCTCGGTCATCGCGTCGAAATCGGGGAAGATCGCGCGCAGTTCGGACAGCTGGTCCTGGCTGAGAAAAGTCAGCGCCTGACGCCCGGGGAACAGGCTTTCGGCCTCGATCCCCTCGACCGACAGGATCTGGTGGTCTGCGAACATCAGGTGCAGGTACTGGACGCTGCGGGCGTCGCCGTCCACGTCGATGCCGTTCACGCCGATCAGCTGCTTGACCGCGACCAGCACCTCGGGGGCGCCGAACATCGTCTCGGCGATGGCCGAGCGGATGACGACGCGGTGCTGGGGCGAAAAGCGGATGTCGCGCAGGGGCAGGCCGTTGCCGAAGGCGCCGGCGGGCACCAGGATCGGCAGCAGCTTGGGGTTCCCCGCCAGATCGACCGCATCCAGCCTGCGCGAACCGATCCAGGCCAGCGCCTTGGGGCCGTTGCGGGTGATGACCGTGTCGCCCTGGCGCAGGGTCTCGATCGGAACCGCGCCGCGGGGGGTGTCGATCAGCGTGCCGGCGGTGAAGCAGACCGCGTTGATCGCCTCGAAGTTGGCAAAGCCCGACCGTGATGCCACGGTCGATCCGTCGCGAAGCGTCATCGTCCCATAGGAGACCGTGCCCTGCAGGATGCGCGGATAGGCCAGGATCGACCCGATGTCGCTGTCGCTGTAGACGTTGGTGACCAGGTCGGCCTTGCCGTCGCCGTCGGTGTCCATGGTGACGTTGCCGCTGGACAGCGTCAGGGTCCAGTCCCCGCGCAGGTTCAGCGTGTCCTGACCCTTGCCGCCATCCAGCTTGGGGCCGCCGCGCATCTTGTCGGCATCCGACAGGCTGTGGTCCGGCTTCATGTCGAACCACAGGACGTCGTCGCCCTTGCCAAGGTCCACGCGCGCGCCGAACGACTGCTCCAGCTTCAGCGTGTCGTCGCCGTCGCCGGTAGAGATCGTCTCGAAGGTGGTGCGCGACAGATGGGCCATGTCGTCACCGGTGCCCATGTCAACCTGGCCGAAGGCGACGCGGGCGCCCTGGCCGGACAGGTTTCCGCCCTCCAGCGTGTCGTCGCCGCCCTTCATGCTGATGTCGTACACGCTGCGGTTGTCGCCCGGCTCGGTTTGCCGGCTGAACGCCCAGTCCGACAACGTGACGTTCTGGGTTCCCTCCGAGGAGTTGCCCTGAAGAATGGTCGCGCCATCGCCATCATAGCTGCCAAAGATCGTGGCCATGACAGTCATCCCTCTTGAAAACGATTCTTGTTAACCCTGTTTCAATGGCGTTACGCCCGCACCCCGGCGGTTGTCAACAAAATCCACGCGCCCGCCCCGCGTGGGCGCGTTTTTCACGACCCGCGTCGCACAACATGCAATTGGTTGATTAACCTATGAACTTTACGGTTCACATTGCACGTTGTGCAGGGCCGGTCAGGGTTGATCCGACGCGGAGGCCGGAGGCCGGCGTCCGCGTCGGATCTGCAACTGGAGGCTGTAAATTTGTGCGCTGTTAACTGTTTATTTACGGGTCAGCGGAACAGCAGCACGGATCTGCGGGAATCGATCAGCATGCGCGTGGTGACCGATCCGATGATCAACCGGCGGATGCGGCTGTGCCCATAGGCCCCCATGACCAGCAGGTCGTGATCCTGCTGTTCGATCCGTGCGATCAGCGCGCTGTCGGCGCTGCCGTCCAGCAGTTCGGCGTGGGCATCGCGGCCGGCGGCGCGCAGGCGCAGGATCGCCTCCTCCAGCTGGACCTGCGCCTCGCGGTTGGCCGGGGCGGCCATCGCCACCTCGATCCGAAGCCCGTCGAAGACCGGGCTGGAGGCCACGTGATCGACCGCCTTCATCGCCGAGGCCCCGCCGTCAAAGGCCAGCATCACGCTGGCGATGGGGCGGAAGGCGCGGGCGGCGACCAGGACCGGCACCTTGGCCGCGCGGACCACGCGTTCCAGGTTCGATCCGGGATGGTCGGCCGCGAAATCGGCGGCCTCTCCGCGCTTGCCGATCACGATCAGGGCGGGGCCTGCGGCCTTGCCGGTCGCATGGGCGATCAGGTCGCCCTGCTCCAGGCGAGTCTCGACCCGCGCGGCGCCGGCGCCCAGGGTCAGGTTGCGCGCATCCTCCAGCAGGGCACGGCCCTGGGCGTTCGCCAGGCGCGCGCGCTGTTCGTCAAGGCTTGCCAGCTCGTCCAGCAGGGCGCTGCGCGCGCCAAGGCGGATCGTGCCGGACAGGTCCTGCGACGGGGCGGGGGACCTGCGGCCCAGGACGTGCAGCAGTTCGACCGGCATGCCGCTGCGCGCCGCAAGCCAGCCCGCATGTTCGCACACCGAGGCCGCGTAGACCGAGCCGTCCACCAGGGCGATGATCTTGTCGTTCATGTGCCGTCTCCCCCTCTAATGCGCCGTCAGCTTGTCCAGGGCGCCGGGCTTGTCATGGATGGCAAGCCGGTCGACCAGCGTCTCCGAGGCGGCGTTCATGCCGATCAGCTGCACCTGCGCGCCGTCGCGCCGGAACTTCAGGATCGCCATGTCCAGCGCCTGCACCGAGCTGATGTCCCAGATATGCGCCCCTCTGACGTCGATGGTGACATGATCCAGCGGTTCTGCAAAGTCGAACGCGGCCATGAAATCCTCGACCGAGGCATAGAACATCTGCCCCTCGACGACATAGGTCCGGCTGCGGCCGTCCGCCGACAGGGTCGAGGTCACGCGGAACAGCTGCGCGATCTTGGCGGCGAAGAAGATCCCCGACAGCAGCACGCCCACCAGCACCCCGATGGCCAAGTTGTGGGTCCAGACGACCGTGGCGACGGTCGCCAGCATCACCACCGACGACGAGCGCGGATGGGTGCGCAGATTGGCCAGCGACGACCAGCTGAACGTGCCGATGGACACCATGATCATGATCGCGACCAGCGCGGGCATGGGGATGCGGCTGACCAGATCGCCCAGTCCCACGACCAGGATCAGCAGCGCCACCCCGGCGGTAAAGGACGACAGCCGCCCACGCCCGCCGGATTTGACGTTGATCATTGACTGGCCGATCATGGCGCAGCCCGCCATCCCGCCGATGAAGCCGGTCGCGGTGTTGGCCAGGCCCTGGCCGATGCATTCCTGGTTGCGGTTGCTGCGCGTGTCGGTCAGCTCGTCCACCAGGTTCTGGGTCATCAGGCTTTCCAGCAGGCCCACGATGGCGACCGCGATGGAATAGGGCAGGATGATCTGCAGCGTCTCCAGCGTCAGCGGGATGTCGGGGATCAGGAACATCGGCAGCGTGTCGGGCAGCGCGCCCATGTCGCCCACCGTACGCACGTCCCATCCGAAGGTCATCGCAAGTCCGGTCAGCACGACGATGGTGACCAGGGGCGACGGGATCGCCTTGGTGATGCGCGGGAACAGGTAGATGATCGCCAGCGACGCCGCGACCAGCACGTAGGTGAACCAGGTCACGCCGGGTGCGGACAGGTCCAGTTCGGGCAGCTGCGCCATGAAGATCAGGATCGCCAGCGCGTTCACGAACCCGGTCATCACCGATTTCGAGACAAAGCGCATGAAGCGTCCCAGACCGGCCAGGCCGCAGCCGATCTGTATTAGGCCGGCCAGCACGGTGGCCGCCAGCAGGTATTCAAGCCCGTGATCGCGCACCAGCGTGATCATCAGCACCGCCGTCGCCGCCGTCGCGGCCGAGATCATGCCGGGACGCCCGCCGGTGATCGCGGTGATGACCGCGATCGAGAAGCTGGCATACAGCCCCACCTTGGGGTCCACGCCCGCGATGATGGAAAAGGCGATGGCCTCGGGGATCAGCGCCAGGGCCACGACAAGGCCCGAAAGCAGGTCGGGCCTGATGTTGCCCAGCCATTCGTTCTTGTAGGTCGTCAGTGAAAACATGTGTCATCCGTTCCTGACCGGGCCGTCGTGGCCTGCGGTCCGACAGTCAAGTGTCAAGGTTCGAATTGTCCGGCGGATCGGCGGCCGGAAGAGCCACCCGGAATCTCACCGGGTCCATGCACGTGTCGGGCTGATAGCCGCAAAGAGGCCGCTGGCGCAACCCCCTTGCGGCCGGGGGGCCTCAGCTGCGGGTGCGCAGCAGGCCCATGATATCCTTGGTCCGCTCCAGGATCGGCATGGCGACGGCCGCCGCGCGGTCGGAACCGTCGGCCAGGATCGCGTCGATCTGGGCGGGGTCGGCCATGTATTCGGACATGCGCCGGGTGATGGGCGACAGCGCCTCGACCGCGACCTCGGCCAGGGCGGGCTTGAACGCGCCGAAGCCCTGGCCCTCGAACCGGGCCAGGACCTGGTCGGGGGTCTCGTCCGTCAAGGCGGCATAGATGTTGATCAGGTTGCGCGCCTCGGGGCGATCCTTCAGACCGTCCATCTGGCCGGGCAGGGGGTCGGCATCGGTGCGCGCCTTGCGGATCTTCTGGGCGATGGTGTCGGCGTCGTCGGTCAGGTTGATGCGGCTGGCATCCGACGGATCGGATTTCGACATCTTCTTTGACCCGTCGCGCAGGGACATGACCTTGGTGGCCACGCCTTCGATCAGCGGTTCGGTGATCGGGAAATGGGTGACGCCGTAATCGTGGTTGAACTTGGCCGCGATGTCGCGGGTCAGTTCCAGGTGCTGCTTCTGATCCTCTCCGACGGGCACGGCGGTCGCCTGATAGGTCAGGATGTCGGCCGCCATCAGCGCCGGATAGGCCAGAAGGCCCAGGCTGACGTTCTCGGCGTTCTTGCCGGCCTTGTCCTTGAACTGCGTCATCCGGTACATCCAGCCGACGCGCGCGACCGTGTTGAACAGCCACGCCATCTCGGCATGGGCGCTGACCTGGGACTGGTTGAACAGGATCGATTGCGCGGGGTCCACGCCCGACGCCATGAAGGCCGCCGCCGCCTCGCGCGTGCGCGACAACAGGATCTGGGGGTCCTGCCAGACGGTGATCGCGTGCAGGTCGACGATGCAGTAGATCGTCTGCGCGTCCGGGCCCTGCAGGGCCGCGAACCGCTTGAGCGCGCCAAGGTAGTTACCAAGCGTCAGCCCGCCCGACGGCTGGATGCCGGAAAAGATGCGTGGGCGGAACTGGGCGTTGATCGGGTCGGACATGAGCGGCCTGCCTTGGAATTTCCTGCCCGCTGGCTTAGCGGTTGACCGGTGCCTTCGCAACCCAAGGAAACCCCATGCGATCAAGCCTGCCTGAATCGCCGCTGAACCCGCTGCCGCCCGTGATCTGGCTGCTGACCGTGCCCGTCATCGCCTCCGAGGCGGTCTTTGCCCTGGGCGGCGCGGGCCTGATCGGCGGGGCCGAGGGCGTGGGCCTGCGCCTGTCCGCGATCCGCATGGCGGCGTTTCCGCCCGAACTGGCACAGCGGGCCTGGACGTTGGGGGCGTTCGATGTGGAACAGATGTACCGGTTCCTCAGCTTCGTGTTCATCCATGTCAACGCCATGCATGCGCTGTTCGTCGTGGTGTTCACGCTGGCTTTGGGGAACATGGTCGCGCAGAACTTCCGCCCCTGGGCGGTGCTGGCGCTGTATTTCGGGTCGGCCATCGGCGGTGCGCTGGTCTATGCCGCGATCATCCAGGCGGTGGGCGCGCGGTCCGCACCACTGATCGGCGGCTATCCGGCGGTCTATGGGCTAGTGGGGGCGTTCACCTTCCTGATCTGGACGCGGCTGGCGGCCGAGAACGCGAACCGGATGCGGGCCTTCACGCTGATCGGCATGCTGTTGCTGTTCCAGCTGGTCTTCGGCCTGATCTTCGGCGGCGCGGGCCTGGGCTGGATCGCCGAGATCGCGGGCTTTGGGTTCGGGTTCGCGCTGTCCTTCGTGCTGGTCGACGGGGGCATGGCCCGCGCGCTGGCGCAGCTGCGCCAGCGTTAACCGCGCCGGACGGCGGCGCGCAGTTCCGACGGGCGATAGCCGACGATGACAAAGGCCAGCGCGAAATAAAGCGCGGCGCCGCCAAAGACCAGGATCGCCAGCCCCGCGCCGCGACCCAGGCCCGCGGCCTCCAGCCAGCCGCGGGTTGCCCACAGGACGGCGGCCATCAGCGCCGATGCCAGCAGGATGCGCGGGAACGACCGGCGCAGGCGCGCATCGGCGCGCGCCGCCTGACCCATCGACCGGGTGCCCCACCACAGCTGCGCCACCATGATCCAGGCCGCGATGGTCGTGCCAAGCGCCGCCGCCAGGAAGCCGAAGATCGGCATCAGGCCAAAGGCCGCGACGGCGTTCACCACCATCGAGATCAGGGCAAAGCGGAACGGGGTCCTGGTATCCTCGCGCGCGAAATACAGCGGCTGCAGGATCTTCTGCAGCACGAAGGCCGGCAGGCCAAAGGCATAGACGATCAGCGCCGCCGCCGTCTGCTGCGTGTCGAATGCGGTGAAGGCGCCGCGTTCGAACAGCGTGCTGACCATCGGTTCCGCGATCACCGCGATCGCGAAGGCCGAGGGCAGCGTCAGGAACAGCCCGAATTCCGTGGCGCGGGAATAGGCCGACTGGCCGCCCGCGTGGTCCTCGGCCCGGATGCGGCGGGCCAGTTCGGGCAGCAGGACGACCGCGACCGCCGCGCCCACCACGCCCAGAGGCAGCTGATACAGCCGGTCGGAATAGGACAGCCAGGCTATCGCGCCCTCGAACCGGGATCCGACCTGGCGGCCCACCAGCAGGTTGATCTGCACGACGCCGCCCGCGAATGCCGCGGGCAGGGCCACCGCGATCAGGCGGCGCATGTCGGGCGTCAGGCGCGGGCGGTGCGGCCAGAACGTGTATCCGGTCCGCCGCGCGTCCCACCAGACCAGCGCCAGCTGCGCGACGCCGGTGACGGGCGTGGCCCAGGCCAGGGTCAGGCCCAGGTCCCATCCCTGCCAGCGCCCCAGTCCCATCGCCACGATGAACAGCAGGTTCAGCAGCACCGGCGCCGCCGCCGCCGCCGTAAAGCGGCCGTTCGCGTTCAAGACGCCCGAGATCATCGAGGCCATCGAGATCAGCAGGATATAGGGGAACGTGATCCGCCCGTATTCGACCGCCAGGTCGAACCGTTCGTCGCCCGCGAACCCCGACGCCATCAGCCAGACCAGCCCCGGCATGAAGATCATCGCCACCGCCGACAGCGCCAGCACCGTCATGAACAGCCCCGAGAACGCCTCGCGCGCGAAACGCTGCGCGTCGGCCGGGTCGTCCAGCTTCTTCGAGAACATCGGGATGAAGGCGGTGTTGAACGCGCCCTCGGCGAAGAAGCGGCGGAACATGTTGGGCAGGGACAGCGCGATCAGGAACGCCTCGGCCACGGCGCCGGTGCCCAGCCAGGCGGCCATCAGGATGTCGCGCACGAAACCCGACGCGCGCGAGATCAGCGTCCATAGCCCAACGGAGAGGAACCCCCGCACCAATCCGGATTTCATGCCTGTTCAGCCTCGGCCCGTTTCACGCCGTCGGCGATCGCCGTGCGCAGTTTCTTTTCCAGCCCGTCACGTTTCGCGGGGCTGTGCAGCTTCAGGCCGAACATGTCCTTGACGTAGAAGCTGTCGACCACCTGCGCCCCATAGGTCGCAATGACGGCGCTGACAATCTGGATGTGGTTCGCGGCCAGCGTCCGCGTCAGGTCGTACAGCAGGCCGGGGCGGTCGCGGGTGTCGACCTCGATGATGGTATAGATGTCGCTGCCTTCGTTGTCGAAGGTGATGTGGGTCGGGAACTTGAACTCTCGGTTGCGCTTTTTCGGCTTGTCCCGGCTGGCAAAGGCCTCGCGGGCGACGATCTCTCCGGCCAGGGTGCGCAGGATGGTCTGGCGCAGGCGGGGCAGGCGATCCTCGGCAAAGGGGTGGCCCTCCGCGTCCTGGACCCAGAAGACCGCCGTCGCATAGCCGTCCCGCGTGGTATAGGTGCGCGCGTCGACCACGTTCGCCCCGGTCAGCGTCAGCGCCCCGGCCAGCCGCGAGAAGATGCCCGGATGGTCCGACAGCACGAAGGCCGCGCGGGTCGCATCCCGGTCGGGATCGGCGCGCAGGTCGATGCGGATCTCGTCCGGGCCCAGGCCTGACAAAAGGTCGGCGAAGACGGCCTGCGTCTGGGTCTGCAGGCCCGACCAATAGGCGTCGTAATGGCGCCCCAGTTCGGCGCGGATGGTGCGGGCGTCCCAGCCCTTGGCAATCAGCAGGTGGCGCAGCGAACGTTTCGCCTCGGTCTGGCGACGGTCGCGGTTCAGCTCCTCCAGCCCGTTCTCCAGCGCGGCCGCGGTCTCCTGGTGCAGCTGGCGCAGCAGCGCGGCCTTCCAGTTGTTCCAGGTGCCCGGGCCCACGCCGCGGATGTCGCAGACGGTCAGCACCAGAAGCATGTCCAGCCGCTTGCGCGTCTTCACCGCCTTGGCAAAGTCGCGCAGCGTGCGCGGGTCGCTGATGTCGCGTTTCTGCGCCACGTCCGACATCAGCAGGTGATGGCGCACCAGCCATTCGACCGTGTCGATGTCGTCCTGGGCAAAGCCGAAGCGCGCCGCGATCCGCCGCGCGATACGCGCCCCCAGGATCGAATGATCCTCGGGGCGGCCCTTGCCGATGTCGTGCAGCAGGGTCGCCAGGTACAGCACGCGACGGTTCACACCGGCCTGGATGATCTCCGACGACAGTGGCAGGTCCTCGGGGTGTTCGCCGCGCTCGATCTCGGCCAGGGCGGCGACGCATTGGATGGAGTGTTCGTCCACGGTGTAGTGGTGATACAGGTTGAACTGCATCATCGCCACGACGGGTTCGAATTCCGGGATGAAGGCGGCCAGCACGCCCAGTTCGTTCATGCGCCGCAGCGCGCGTTCGGGGTTTCCATGCCGCAACAGCAGGTCCATGAAGATGCGGATCGCCTCGGGGTCGGACTGCACCTTGTCGTCGATGCGGTCCAGGTTCGCGGCCACCAGGCGCAGCGCCTCGGGGTGGATCAGCACGCCGGTGCGCAGGGCCTCCTCGAACAGGCGCAGGATGTTCAGCGGGTCGGCCAGGAAAGTCGCCTCGGTTTCATAGGACAGGCGACCCTGCTGATCGACGAAACCCGCGCGCATCTTGCGCCGCCGACGAAAGATGCGGCCCAGGAAGGGTGCTGCGCGGACATGGCGGGTCTCCAGTTCCGTCAGGAAGACGCGGGTCAACTCTCCGACACGGGTGGCGTGGCGGAAATAGTCCTGCATGAAGTACTCGACCGCGCGCCGGGCGGTGGTGTCGACATAGCCCATGCGCCGCGCCACCTCGACCTGCATATCAAAGGACAGCACGTCCGACGGCCGCCCCGCGATCAGATGCAGGTGGCTGCGCACCGCCCACAGGAAATCCTCGGCCTGCCAGAAGGCCAGATGCTCGTCGCGGGTGAAGACGCCCAGATCGACCAGCTCGACCGCCCGGTCGACGCGGTGGATGTATTTCGCGATCCAGTACAGCGTCTGCAGGTCGCGCAGGCCGCCCTTGCCCTCCTTGACGTTGGGTTCCAGGACATAGCGCTGGCCGCCCTGCCGGGTGTGGCGCGCGGCGCGTTCCTCCAGCTTGGCCTCGATGAATTCGGGGATGGTCCGCTCGAACAGTTCCGCCCACAGGCGGGTGCGCAGCTCCTCGGCCAGGGGGGCGTGGCCCGTGACCAGGCGGTGTTCCACCAGCGAGGTGCGGATCGTCATGTCCGCCGCACCAAGGCGCAGGCAGTCGTCCACGCTGCGGATCGAATGGCCGATCTTCAGCTTCAAATCCCACAGCATGTACAGCATCGATTCGACGACGCTTTCCGCCCAGGGGGTGATCTTCCACGGGGTCAGGAACAGCAGGTCCACGTCGGAGGACGGCGCCATCTCGGCCCGGCCATAGCCGCCGACGGCCAGCACGGCCAGGCGCTGCGTCTCGGACGAGGACTGCTGGGGGTGCAGGCGTGTCGTCGCCACGTGGTGGACCGCGGTGACCAGCGCATCCGTCATCATGGCGATGGCACGCACCGTCTCGCGCGCGGCGCGGGGATGGGTGGCAAAGGCGGCCTCGATCGCCTCCATCGTCACGGATCGCGTCAGGGCCAGCATCGCCACGGTCTGCGCGCGGATCTGGCGGGGGTCGGTGGTTCCCGCCAGCTGCCGGTCCAGGCGGGCCAGCAGCTGGTTGGTGTCCAGGTCGGGTCGGGCCGCGACGATGGTCATCGGTCGGTGCGTCCGGCCCCGGTCACGACCCCAGCCCGCGCGAATTGCGCGGTGCGGGGTCCAGCACGACCAGCTGGCCACCGCGGATGGTGGCGACCGCCAGGCCACGCTGGACGGTGCCATCGCGCTGCAGGCGGAAGACGCCGCCCACGCCGTTGAAGCCCGCGCGCTGCGTCAGGCCCGTGGTGGTCAGCGCGTTGCGCTGTCCATTGCGCACCAGCGAGGAGATCGCCGCGACCCCGTCATAGGCCAGCGAGGCCAGCTGATGGGGCGCCTCGCCATAGGCACCGGCATAGCGGGCCTCGAACTGGCGCTGCAGGGTCTGGTCGGGGATCGCGAACCACCCCTCGGCCAGCTGCGGCATGCCGAGGCGCGACGAGGGTTGGTCCCACCGGGTCAGGCCGATCATCTGCGTGCCGGGCGACCGCACGCCCGCCGCCGCCAGCTGTTCGGTCAGATAGGGCAGGACGGCCTGGTTGTTGGCGGTCATGAAGACCGCGTCGATCGACCCCGACGTCGCGGCCTGGGTGATGCGGGGCACCACGCCGTCGACCCCGGTGATCGAGACCGGGTGGTCGACCCGACCCGCCATGCGGGCGCCGTTGCGGGCGATCGCGGCCTCGATCGCGCGGCCGCCCAGCTGGCCCGCCACGTCGTTCTCGGCCACGACCAGCACGTTGCGCTTGTTCTGCGTCATGCCGTACCCGACCAGGCGGTCGGCCACGTTCTCGAAGCTGTTGCCCAGGATGAAGACGTTGCCGCCTGCGACCTGGGTGTTGTTGGAAAATGTCAGCACGTTGATGTTGCGCGCCTTCATGGCGTTGCCCACCGCGTTGGCGCCTTCGGCGAACAGCGGGCCCAGCACGATCTGCGCGCCCGCGTCGGCGGCGGCATTGGCCTGCGCCACCGCGCTTTCGGTCGATGCGCCGCTGTCATAGACGCGCAGGTCGATGGTCGCGCCCTGGGCGTCGGCCGCGGCCATGCGGGCCGCATTCTTCAGGCTGCGGGCCAGCCACTCCAGGTCGTCCGACCCGGTCCCGCCCGGCGCCAGCAGCGCCACGCGCACCGGTTCGGACGGGTCGATCAGGGGGCCCGTCTCGGGGCCGCTGGCCTGCGTGGTTCCGCCGGTCGGCTCGCACGCGGCCAGAAACAGGGCCGATACCACCGTCGCCGCTTTCAAAAGGACATGGCGCAGACCCGCAGGCCGGGTTGTGGCGAAGGCTGACATGTGAAACTTCCCTGCTTTATGTTATGACGCGCGCGGATGGCGGCAGCCTATGTCCTGTCTTTGCGATTGGCAATCAGCGCCGGCCCCGTGCGGGCCGGAACCGGAGGCAGGATGACCGACCGCCGCGACCCCCCGAACCATGGGCCGAACCCCAGGCCGAACCCTATGCCGAACTCTGGGCAGGACCCCGCCCGCCGCCTGGCCGCGCATGTCGAGGCCGCGCGCCTGGACCCCGGCCTGTACCTGGTCGCGACCCCCATCGGGGCGGCCCGCGACATCACGCTGCGCGCGCTGGACGTGCTGAACAGCGCTGACATGCTGGCGGCCGAGGACACGCGCGTGCTGCGCCATCTTCTGGACATCCACGGCGTGCCGCTGCGCGGGCGGCGCATCCTGTCCTATCACGACCACAACGGCGACCGGGCGCGTCCCGCGCTGCTGGCGGCGCTGTCGGACGGGGCCAGCGTGGCGTACTGTTCCGATGCGGGCACGCCGCTGGTGGCCGATCCCGGCTATCGGCTGGCGCTGGACGCGGCAGAGGCCGGGGCGCGGGTCCATGCGCTGCCGGGGCCGTCCTCGGCGCTGGCGGCGCTGACGCTGGCGGGGCTGCCAAGCGACCGGTTCCTGTTCCTGGGCTTTCCGCCGCCGACCCAGTCCGCGCGCCAGACCTGGCTGCGCCGCTGGATGGCGGTCGATTCGACGCTGATCCTGTTCGAGAGCCCGCGCCGCGTGTCCCGCACGCTGGAGGATCTGGCCTTGATCGACCCCACCCGCATCACCGTCGTCGCGCGCGAGCTGACCAAGAAGTTCGAGGAAGTCATCCGCGGCACCGCTGCCGACTTGTCCGCCGATCCGCGCATGGCCACGCTGAAGGGCGAGGTGGTGATGGTCCTTGACCGCCCCTCCGCCGTGGAGATGGACGAGGACCACGTGCGCGCCGTCCTGACTGCGCATATGCGCACCATGTCCGTCAAGGACGCCGCCCGCGAGGCCGCGCAGGAGCTGGGCCTGCCGCGCCGCGACGTCTATCAGCTGGCGCTTGGGCTGGCGGATCGTGACTAAGCCGGGCGGCAGGCGCGCGGGCCGGGGCCGCACCGCCGACCTGTCCGGCCGCCTGGCCGAGGAGAGCGTCCTGCGCCTCTATCATCAGCGCGGCGCGCAGGTTCTGGCCACGCGCTGGCGCGGGCAGGGGGCCGAGATCGACCTGATCGTGCAGGACGGTCCCGACCTGGTCTTCGTCGAGGTCAAGGCGTCGCGCAGCCATGCCGACGCCGCCCTGCACCTGCTGCCCGCGCAGATGCGCCGGATCACCCAAGCCGCGCTGGAATATTGCGACCGACAGGGCCTGGGCGAGGTTTCCATGCGTTTCGACGTGTCGTTGGTGGATGCCACCGGTCGGGTGGAGCTGATCCCCAATGCCTTCGGCGAGGTCTGAGGCAGGCTTGCATCCGTCCCGGCGGCGGGCCACAACTTGTCCGAAATTCAGGAGGGCCCCATGAGCCTGTATGTCGCCTTGCAGATGGACCCGATCGAGGATGTCTCGATCCACGCCGACAGCACGTTCCGCATCGGCCTGGAGGCCGAGGCCCGCGGCCACCGGCTGTTCCAGTACACCGTCGATCAGCTGCGCTATGACGAGGGGCGCATCGTCGTGCGCGGCCGCCCCGTCACCCTGCGCCGGACCGAGGGCGACCACGTCACCTTCGGCGACTGGACCGAGGTCGAGGCCGGCGATTTCGACGTGATCTGGCTGCGCCAGGACCCGCCCTTCGACATGGGTTACGTGACCTCGACCCATCTGCTGGACCGGGTGCATCCCCAGACGCTGGTGGTCAACGACCCGTTCTGGGTCCGGAACTGCCCCGAAAAGCTGATGGTGCTGGATTTTCCCGACCTGACGCCGCCCACCATGATCGCCCGCGACCCCGCTGCCTTCAAGGCGTTCCGGGCGCGCCACGGAGAGATCATCGTCAAGCCGCTTTACGGCAATGGCGGGGCGGGGGTGTTCCACCTGAAGCCCGGCGACCCGAACCTGTCGGCCCTGCTGGAGACCTTCGCGGGCATCAACCGCGAACCCATGATCGCACAGAAATACCTGCCCGCCGTGGTCAAGGGCGACAAGCGCATCATCCTGGTCGACGGCGAACCCGTGGGCGCCATCAACCGCGTCCCGCAGGAGGGCGAGGCCCGGTCGAACATGCATGTCGGTGGGCGCGCCGAGAAGATCGGCCTGACCGAGCGCGAATTCGAGATATGCACCCGCATCGCCCCCGTGCTGCGCGAGAAGGGCCTGATCTTCACCGGCATCGACGTCATCGACGGCTGGCTGACCGAGATCAACGTGACCTCTCCCACCGGCATCCAGGAGCTGGAGCGGTTCGACGGCATCAACGCCGCCGAGGCCATCTGGGAGGCGATCGAGCGGCGCGTGGCCGCCAAGGGCTAACCCCCCGCGACGAAGGGCAGGCGATAGCTGATCGCCTCGGCCAAGTGGCGGGTCAGGACATGGTCCGACCCGTCCAGATCGGCGATGGTGCGCGCGCTGCGCAAGATGCGGTGATAACCGCGGGCCGTCAGGCCCAGCCTTTCCGACGCCTTCAGGATCAGCGCGCGCCCGTCCGCATCGGGCGCGGCGATCGCGTCCAGCAGCGGTGGCGGCGCATCGGCGTTCACCGTCACGCCGGGATGGTTGCGGAACCGCTTTGCCTGGATCGCGCGGGCCGCCGCGACGCGGGCCGCCACCGTCGCGGACGTGTCGCCCGCCGGCAGGTCCAGGTCGGTCAGGCTGACGCCCGGCACCTCCAGCCGCAGATCGAACCGGTCCATCAGCGGCCCGGAGATCTTGCCCAGATAGCTGTCGCCGCAGACCGGCGCGCGCGAACAGGCCCGGCCCGGATCGGCCAGATAGCCGCAGCGGCACGGGTTGGCCGCCGCGATCAGGAGGAACCGGCTGGGATAGCGGATATGCGCGTTGGCGCGGCTGACGAAGACCTCGCCTGTCTCGACCGGCTGGCGCAGGCTTTCCAGCACCTTGCGGTCGAATTCCGGCAGCTCGTCCAGGAACAGCACGCCGTTATGGGCCAAGCTGATCTCTCCCGGCTTGGCCTTGGGACCGCCGCCGACGATGGCCGGGGATGACGCGGTGTGGTGCGGGCTTTGAAAGGGCGCACGGCGCGAGATCTGGCCGTTCTTCAGCAGCCCCGCCACCGAATGCACCATCGAGGTCTCCAGCGCCTCGCGTGCGGTCAGGGGCGGCATCAGGCCGGGCAGGCGTGCCGACAGCATGGATTTGCCCGCGCCGGGGGGACCGACCATCAGCAGGTGATGACGCCCCGCGGCGGCGATCTCCAGCGCGCGTTTGGCGCGTTCCTGGCCGCGGACATCGGACAGGCACGGGGGCTGGGGACCGTCGACGACTTGGCCGGGGCGGGCCGGCGCGATGGGCGCGCGGTCGGTCAGGTGATCGACCACGGCGCGCAGCGTGTCGGCGGCCAGGACGGGAACCTGTTCGATCCACGCGGCCTCGGCGCCGCAGGCGCGCGGACAGATCAGCGCGCGGTCGTCATCCGCCGCCGCGACGGCGGCGGGCAGTGCGCCCGCGACCGCGACCAGCCGCCCGTCCAGCGCCAACTCGCCCAGGGCCACGCAGCGGGCCAGTTCCTCCCGGGGCACGATGTCCAGCGCGGCCAGCACGGCCAGCGCGATTGGCAGGTCGAAATGCGACCCCTCCTTGGGCAGATCGGCAGGCGACAGGTTCACGGTCAGCCGCTTGTTCGGCAGGGCGATGGCCAGCGCGCCAAAGGCCGCACGGACGCGTTCCTTGGCCTCGCTGACGGCCTTGTCGGGCAGACCCACGATGGAGAAGCCGGGCAGGCCTGCCGCCACGGCGCATTGCACCTCGACCAGGCGGGCCTCGATGCCTTCGAAGGCCACGGAATAGGCGATGGCGACCATGTTACCCCTCGGTTGTCCCGGAATGGTTAACGGCAGCAGGCTTAAGGAAGCGTTAACGGGCGCGCTTTCCTTGCGGCAGCGGCGCCGCGTCGCTATCTGGGGCGCAGGACCGATGGGGGTGGCGCATGCAGGGCAGGCGGATATTGCTGATCGTGGGCGGCGGGATCGCGGCCTTCAAGGCGCCGGCGCTGATCCGGCTGCTGCGCGCGGCAGGCGCGTCGGTGACGCCGGTGCTGACAGCTGCGGGCGCGCAGTTCACCACGCCCATGACCCTGTCCGTGCTGGCCGGAGAGCCGGTGCACGACACGCTGTGGGATCAGGGTGCCGAGGCCGAGATCGGCCATATCCAGCTGTCGCGGCAGGCCGATCTGGTCGTCGTGGCCCCGGCCACCGCTGACCTGATGGCCAAGATGGCCCAGGGATCGGCGAATGATCTGGCATCCACCCTGCTGCTGGCGACGGACAAGTGCGTCCTGATCGCGCCGGCGATGAACGTGCGGATGTGGCACCACCCCGCGACACAGCGCAACCTGGCCACGCTGCGGGGCGACGGCGTGCTGTTCGTCGGCCCGGACGACGGCGACATGGCCTGCGGCGAATACGGCGCGGGCCGCATGGCCGAACCCGAGGCGATCGTGGCCGCGATCCGTGCGGCCCTGACCGATGGGCCGCTGACGGGGCGGCATGTGATCGTGACGTCCGGCCCCACGCATGAGCCGATCGACCCGGTGCGCTATATCGCCAACCGCTCCAGCGGGGCGCAGGGGGCGGCGATCGCCGCGGCGCTGCGCGATCTGGGCGCGCGGGTCAGCTTCGTGACCGGCCCCGCATCCGTGCCGGCGCCGCAGGGCGTCGACGTGATCGCGGTGGAAACCGCGCAGCAGATGCGGGATGCGGTCGCGGCTGCGCTGCCCGCCGATGCGGCGGTGATGGCGGCGGCGGTGGCCGATTGGCGCGTGCTGAACGGCAGCGACCAGAAGATCAAGAAGACCGGCGACATGCCGACGCTGCAGATGGCCGAGAACCCGGACATCCTGGCTTGGATCAGCCGCGATGCGCGCCGCCCGCGCCTGGTCGTGGGGTTTGCGGCGGAAACGCAGGACGTGACTGCCCATGCGACCGCGAAGCGGCTGCGCAAGGGCTGCGACTGGATCGTGGCGAACGATGTCAGCCCCGCCACGGGCATCATGGGCGGCAGCCACAACACCGTCACGCTGATCACCGAAACCGGGGCCGAGGACTGGCCGCGGATGGACAAGCATGCCGTGGCGGCCCGGTTGGCCGCGCGGATCGCGGAGGCCTTGGCATGAGAACCTATCTGGACTGGAACGCCACCACGCCGCTGCGCCCCGAGGTCAAGGCCGCCATCACCGAGGCGCTGGAAATCTCTGGCAACCCGTCATCGGTCCATACCGAGGGGCGGGCCGCCAAGATGGCGCTGGAACGCGCCCGTGAGCAGGTGGCCGTGGCCCTGGGCGCGGACGGGGCCGACGTGGTCTTCACCGCCGGCGCGACCGAGGCCGCGGCGATGGTCCTGGGACAGGGCGGGTTCCACTGCGCCCCCGTGGAACACAGCGCCGTCAAGGTCTGGTGCGAGGCGGACCTTGCGGTTGACCGCGACGGCATCGTCACCGTGACCGACCCCGCACGAACCAGTCTGCAGCTGGCCAACAACGAGACCGGCGTGATGCAGGACCTGCCGCAGGGGCTGCATTCCAGCGACCTGACGCAGGCCTTCGGCAAGGTGCCCATGGCGTTCAACTGGCTTGGCGTGACGGCAGGCTTCGTCAGCGCGCACAAGCTGGGCGGGCCAAAGGGAATCGGTGCGCTGATCCTGAAGAAAGGCACCGACCTGCCTCCGCTGATCAAGGGCGGCGGGCAAGAGCAGGGGCGCCGTGCGGGGACCGAGAACCTGATCGGCATCCTGGCCTTTGCCGCCGCCGCTACGGCCGCGCAGCGTGATCTGGACGCCGGGCTGTGGGACGCGGTCCGCGAGCGGCGCGACGCGCTGGAGGCGCGGATCTGCGACATCGCGCCCGGCGCGGTGATCGTCGGAAAGGCCGCGCAGCGCTTGCCGAACACGACATGCCTTCTTACATCGGGGTGGAAGGGCGAAACCCAGGTCATGCAGATGGATCTGGCAGGGTTCGCGATCTCGGCCGGCTCGGCCTGTTCGTCGGGCAAGGTCCGGGCCAGCGGTGCCCTGCAGGCGATGGGGTTCGATGATCAGCTTGCGCAATCGGCGATCCGGATCTCGATAAGCCCCGCTGTTGGGGACGATCAGATCAACCGATTTGCGGATGCTTGGGAAAAGGCGTATTCACGCTGGCGCGACAGGAATGGACCGACCGCGGCCATTTGAGGAAAAGGACTGAAGGATGACGGACATCACCGATCTTGACGTGCGCGAAGGCGTAGACCGGGAAACGGTCGAGACTGTCCAGAACATGGGCAGCTACAAATACGGCTGGAACACCGAGATCGAGATGGACTATGCGCCCAAGGGCGTGAACGAGGATATCGTCCGTCTGATCTCGGCCAAGAACCAGGAACCGGAATGGATGACCGAATGGCGGCTGGAAGCCTATCGCCGCTGGGTCACCATGGCAGAGCCGAAATGGGCGATGCTGAACTATCCCGAGATCGACTATCAGGACCAGTATTACTATGCGCGTCCCAAGAGCATGGAGGAGAAGCCCAAGTCGCTGGACGACGTGGACCCCAAGCTGCTGGCGACCTATGACAAGCTGGGCATCCCGCTGCGCGAGCAGATGATCCTGGCGGGCGTCGAGGGCGCCGAGGATGCGCCCGCCGAGGGTCGCCGCGTGGCCGTGGACGCCGTCTTCGACAGCGTCAGCCTGGGCACGACCTTCAAGGACGAGCTGGCCAAGGCCGGGGTGATCTTCTGTTCGATCAGCGAGGCGATCCGCGAGCATCCCGAACTGGTGCGCAAGTACCTGGGATCGGTCGTGCCGCAGTCGGACAACTATTTCGCGACGCTGAACAGCGCCGTGTTCTCGGATGGCAGCTTCGTCTACATCCCGCCCGGCGTGAAGTGCCCGATGGAGCTGTCGACCTATTTCCGCATCAATGCGGAGAACACCGGCCAGTTCGAACGGACCCTGATCATCGCCGACAAGGGCGCCCATGTCAGCTATCTAGAAGGCTGCACCGCGCCCAAGCGCGACACCAACCAGCTGCATGCCGCAGTCGTTGAGTTGGTCATCCTCGAGGATGCCGAGATCAAGTATTCGACCGTCCAGAACTGGTTCCCCGGCGACGAGGACGGCAAGGGCGGCATCTACAACTTCGTCACCAAGCGCGCCGATTGCCGCGGCGACCGGGCCAAGGTGATGTGGACGCAGGTCGAGACCGGATCGGCGATCACCTGGAAGTACCCGTCCTGCATCCTGCGCGGCAACGAGAGCCAGGGCGAGTTCTATTCGATCGCCATCGCCAACAACTGGCAGCAGGCCGATACCGGCACCAAGATGATCCATTTGGGCAAGAACACGCGCTCGCGGATCGTGTCCAAGGGGATTTCGGCAGGACAGGCGCAGAACACCTATCGCGGGCTGGTCACCATGCACCCGCGCGCCACGAACAGCCGCAACTATACCCAGTGCGACAGCCTGCTGATCGGCGACAAGTGCGGGGCGCATACCGTGCCCTATATCGAGGTCAAGAACAGCAGCAGCCGCGTGGAGCACGAGGCGACGACCAGCAAGGTCGACGACGACCAGCTGTTCTATTGCCGGTCGCGCGGGATGGACGAGGAAGAGGCCGTGGCGCTGGTCGTCAACGGGTTCTGCCGCGAGGTCCTGCAGGCCCTGCCCATGGAATTCGCCATGGAGGCGCAGGCGCTGGTCGCGATCTCGCTGGAAGGCTCGGTGGGCTGATCGATCCGGCCGGGCATTGCTGCCCGGCCACCATAGATGCGGCGCCCCGGTGGCGCCTTTGCCGTTTGAGGGAAATATGCTGAAAATCAACAACCTGCACGTCAAACTTGAGGACGAGGACAAGCAGATCCTGAAGGGTCTGACGCTGGAGGTTCCGGCCGGAGAGGTCCATGCGATCATGGGCCCGAACGGGTCGGGCAAATCCACGCTGTCCTATGTCCTGTCGGGCCGCGACGGCTATGAGGTCACCGACGGCAGCGCCACGCTGGACGGCGAGAGCCTGCTGGACATGGAACCCGAGGAGCGTGCGGCCGCGGGCCTGTTCCTGGCGTTCCAGTACCCGGTCGAGATTCCGGGCGTCGGCAACATGACGTTCCTGCGCACCGCCGTGAACGCGCAGCGCAAGGCGCGCGGCGAGGCCGAGCTGACTGCAGGAGAGTTCCTGAAGGTCGTGCGCGCCAAGGCGGCAGAGCTGCAGATCAGCCCCGACATGCTGAAGCGCCCCGTCAATGTCGGCTTTTCGGGGGGCGAGAAGAAGCGCAACGAGATCCTGCAGATGGCCATGCTGGAGCCCCGCATGTGCATCATGGACGAGACCGATTCAGGTCTGGACGTCGATGCGATGCGCCTTGTCAGCGACGGCGTGAACGCCCTGCGCAGCGAAGGCCGCAGCTTTCTGGTCATCACCCACTATCAGCGCCTGCTGAACCACATCCAGCCGGACGTCGTGCACATCATGTCCAACGGCCGGATCATCAAGTCGGGCGGCCCCGAACTGGCGCTGGAAGTCGAAGAGAACGGCTATGGCGACCTGTTGGCGGAGGCCGGCTGATGTCCGAATCCGCCGTTCAGGAAATCCAGACCCCGCAGGTCACCGGCGCGCCCAAGCCCGCCAATGCGCTGGATGCGCGGCTGGCCGCGACCACGCTGCCCACGGGTGGGTTCACCGCCGCCGCGCGCGCCGACGCGCTGGCACGGCTGCGCGCCATGGGCCTGCCGGGCCCGCGTGACGAATACTGGCGCTATACCGACCCGCGCCCGTTCAACGCGCCCGAGCCGCAGGCGCTGGCCATCGATACGGGCCCGGAATCGCCGCTGTTCACCGCGCGTGACAAACTGACGCTGGTCTTTGTCGACGGCGCGTTCGACGCCTCGGCATCCGACGACCTGTCGCTGGAAGGGATCGAGATCACCACCTTGGCGCAGGCCGACCGGGCGGGCGATCATTGGTCGGCCGACCTGTACGGGACGCTGGAACTGGCCGGTCAGACCCCGGTCAAGCGCCCCTTCGCGGCGCTGAATACGGCCGTGGCGGCCGATGGCCTGCTGATCCGCGTGACAGGCAAGCCTTCGCGTCCGGTGCATGTGCTGCATCGCCGCGGGTCGGACCGCGCGGATGCCGTCTGGCATCACGTGATCCGGGTCGAATCGGGCGCCGAACTGACGCTGCTGGAAAGCGGCATGGTCGGCGCGCGGTCGAACGGCATGATCGAGGCCGATCTGCTGCCGGGCGCCACGCTGCACCACATCGCGGCCAAGCGCGCGGTCGACCCCAAGGTCGGCCTATCGCACCTGTTCGCCCGCGTGGGCGAGGGTGCGGTGCTGAAGAGCTTCGCGCTGGTCGTGAACGGTACGACCATGCGCCACGAGGCCGTCGTGGACATGGTCGGCGACGATGCGGTGGCACATGTCGCCGCGGCGGTGCTGGGCGACGGCGATGTCGGTCCGTTCCACCACGACGACACCGTCTTCGTGACCCATGGCGCGCTGCGCGGCGAAAGCCGGCAGGTGTTCAAGAAGGTCCTGAAGAACGGGGCGACCGGCGTGTTCCAGGGCAAGATCCTGGTCAAGAACGGCGCGCAGAAGACCGACGGCTATCAGATCAGCCAGGCCCTGCTGCTGGACGAGGCCAGCCAGTTCCTGGCCAAGCCCGAGCTTGAGATCTATGCCGACGACGTCAAGTGTTCGCACGGATCCACGACGGGCGCGATCGACGAGGGTGCGTTGTTCTACCTGCGCTCTCGCGGGGTGCCCTATGACCGGGCGATCGTGTTCCTGGTGCTGTCGTTCCTGGCCGACGCCCTGGCCGAGGTCGACGACGAGAGCCTGCGCGACGAGATCAACGAACGGCTGGACGCGTGGCTGACCGAACGCCCGCAGGGATGACCGGCCCGCGCGGCGGGATGGTGCTGCGCGTGCTGGAAAGCTGGTGGGCCCCGCGCCGGGTGGTGCGGGGCCTGTCGGCGATCCCCGACAGCACGCTGCTGGTCGTGCTGATGGTGGCTATGCTGATCACGCTGGTCGGGCAGGCGCCGGGCCTGTCGCGCGCGGCGCAGTTGGACCCGTCGATCCCGCTGGACGCGCGGATCGGGGGTGCGGCCCTTGGGACCATGTTCATGATGCCGCTGGTAGCCTATGCCATGGCGGGGCTGACGGTGCTGCTCAGCCGCCTGACCCCGTGGCGGCTGGAGGCGCGCCATGCGCGTCTGGCGCTGTTCTGGGCGTTGATGGCGGTGGCGCCCGCGACGCTTTTGGGCGGGATGGTGGCGGGGCTGATCGGCCCGTCCCCCGCGCTGACCCTGACCCGCACGGTGGCGGGTGCGGGATTCCTGTTCATCTGGGGCGCCGGGATCATGGCGCTGGCGAGACGCAAATGACCTTCGACGACTTCAAGGCGCTGGCGCGCCGGACCCTGCGCGATCCAGAAGGGGCGGCCCGCTGGTTGATCGACCAGCGCTGGCCGATGCAGGTGCGCTGGATGGCGCTGGTTCTGGCGGTGTCGCTGTCGGGGCTGCTGGCCTACGGCTCGACCCTGCTGTTCCCGCTGCCCTCGGACGAGGGGGCGGCCGTGTTCTCGATCAGCCGGCAGCCGCTGGTCCTGGCCGGAATGCAGCTGGTCGCGATCGTTCTGGGCGCGGGTTTGATGGCCGGGGTCGGGCGCATGTTCGGCGGCCACGGCCGGTTCGAGGATGCCCTGCTGCTGACCGTCTGGATCGAGGTGATGCTGCTGGTCGTGCAATTGGCCCAGATCGTGCTGTCGCTGGCCCTGCCGGGGCTGGCGGGGATCCTGGGGATCATCGCGGTCGCGCTGTTCCTGTGGCTGACGGTGCAGTTCACCAAGGCGCTCCACGGGTTCACCAGCGGCCCCAAGGTGCTGCTGGTCATGTTCGGCACGCTGCTGGTCATGGGATTCGTCCTGTCGTTCTTCATGGCCGCGCTTGGCCTCATGCCGGAGATGCCGCAATGAGCTTTGACGTCAACGCCGTCCGCGCCGATTTTCCGATCCTGTCGACGACGGTCAACGGGCGCCCGCTGGTCTATCTGGACAGCGGCGCCAGCGCGCAGAAGCCGCGCGTCGTGATCGACGCCATCACCCGCGCCTATGAAGGCGAATACGCCAATGTCCATCGCGGCCTGCATTACCTGTCGAACCTTGCGACCGACAATTACGAACGCGTCCGCAGGATCATCGCACGGTTCCTGAACGCGCCCGCGGTCGACGAGGTGATCTTCACCAGCGGCTCGACCGAGGCGCTGAACCTGGTCAGCTATGCCTGGGCCGCGCCGCGCCTGCAGGCCGGCGACGAGATCGTGCTGTCGCTGCTGGAGCATCACGCCAATATCGTGCCCTGGCATTTCCTGCGCGAACGCCAGGGCGTGGTGCTGAAATGGGTCGAACCCGATGCGGATGGCAGCCTGCCGCCGGAAAAGGTGCTGGCCGCGATCACGCCGCGCACGCGGATGCTGGCGCTGACGCACATGTCGAACGTGACCGGGACGGTCGTGGACATCGCGGCGATCCGCCGCGGCACCGACCTGCCGATGGTCGTGGACGGGTCGCAGGCCGCGGTTCACATGCCGGTGGACCTGTCGACGCTTGGCGCCGATTTTTACTGCATCACGGGGCACAAGCTGTACGGTCCCTCTGGCTCGGGTGCGATCTGGATCCGCGCCGACCGACAGGCCGAGATGCGTCCCTTTCTGGGCGGCGGCGACATGATCCGCACCGTCAGCCGCGACGCCGTGACCTATAACGACCCGCCCTTGCGGTTCGAGGCCGGCACGCCCGGCATCGTCAACCAGATCGGACTGGGCGTCGCGCTGGAATACATGATGTCCCTGGGGATGGAGAACATCGCCGCCCATGAGCGCGCGCTGCGCGATCATGCTCGCGACCGCCTGCGGGCGCTGAACTGGCTGCAGGTGCAGGGCGATGCGCCGGGCAAGGGCGCGATCTTCTCCATGACGATGGATGGGGCGCACGCGCATGACATCTCGACCATCCTGGACAAGAAGGGAATCGCGGTCCGTGCGGGCAGCCACTGCGCCATGCCCCTGATGGAGCATCTGGGAATCAATGCCAGCGCCCGTGCCAGCTTTGCGATGTACAACACGCAGGCAGATGTGGACGCGCTGGTCGAAGGATTGATCTTCTGCCGCGAGCTTTTCGCCTGATTCTTGCAAAGATTTCGAGGGGCGTCGAAGAATGCCCGATAAATCTTGCCGGATGGCGGGAATGTCTGCATCCCTGACCCATCATCAGCGATGGGGGCGGGAATGGCCGAGGTTCTGGTTCTGGGTGCGGGTATGGTGGGCGTCAGCACCGGTCTGGCGCTGCAGGCGCGTGGGCATGACGTCACCATCATCGAACGGGGCGTGCCGGGGCGCGAGACCAGCTATGGCAATGCCGGCCTGATCCAGACTGAAGCGGTCGAGCCCTATGCCATGCCGCTGTCGCCCGGCGCGCTGTTCCAGATCGCCCTGGGGCGCGGCTATGACGTGAAATGGACGCCGCAGGGCCTGCTGTCGCAACTGGGCGCGGTCGCGACCTATGCGTGGAATTCGCGGCCTGCCGCGCACAGGCGGGCATCGGTGACCTGGGGCAAGCTGATCCGCCAGTCGACCGACCGTCACGGCCCCTTGATCGCGGCGGCGGGCGCCGACAACATCATCCGCCGCAACGGCTATATCGAGATCCACCGCACCCCCGCCAAGATGGAGGCCGCCCGCAAGACTGCCGAACGTTTCGCGACCGAGTTCGGCGTGCAGGCGCGGCTGATGAGCGGGGCCGACCTGCGCGCCATGGAGCCCGCGATCCGCATCGAGGTCGAGGGCGCGACCCATTGGTCCGACAGCTGGAACTGCGCCGATCCGGGCGGCCTGGTCGCCAGCTATGCGGCGCTGTTCCAGAAGCGGGGCGGGCGCGTCGTGAACGGCGATGCCGGTGACCTGCACCGCCATGGCGCGGGCTGGCGCGCCGACGAGGTCGAGGCGGAACATGCCGTCATCGCGCTTGGGCCCTGGTCGCCGATGCTGACGCAGCGCTTTGGCCTCAAGGTGCCGATGGTATTCAAGCGCGGCTATCACAAGCATTATCACATGGAGCTGCCGCCCCATCACCCGATCGCCGATTTCGGCAATTCGGTCGTGCTGTCGCCCATGCGCCGCGGTCTGCGCATCGCCACCGCGGCCGAGCTGACGCCCCATCCGCGCCTGTCGCCGCCGCAGCTGAAGCATGGCGAAAAGGCCGCGCGCGAGCTGTTTGACATCGGGGCGGCGGTCGAGGCCGAACCCTGGACCGGACGGCGCCCCTGCATGCCCGACATGCTGCCCGTGGTGGGCCGCGTGCCGGACCAGCCGAACCTGTGGGCGCATTTCGGTCACGGCCACCAGGGCTTTACCCTGGGCCCCGTCACGGCTGAAATCCTGGCGGATGAGCTGTCGGGCGGCGAAGGCTGGGCGGAACTTCAGCCGGGGCGCCTGAAACGCGGTTGAAACCGGGCGGCTGCCATCACATCTTGAGGGCAACTCCGAACGGATCAGGAACCTCATGGGTCACAACAACACCAACGCGCCCGTGATGCGCGTTCCCGAAGTGACCCGCCCCAAGCTGGAGGGCGGGAAACGCTTTGCATTGAAAAGCGAATTCGAACCGGCGGGCGATCAGCCCACGGCCATCGCCGAACTGGTGGCGGGCGTCGGCGCCGGAGAGCGCGACCAGGTGCTGCTGGGGGCCACGGGGACGGGCAAGACCTTCACCATGGCCAAGATCATCGAGGAGACGCAGCGTCCCGCGATCATCCTGGCGCCCAACAAGACGCTGGCGGCCCAGTTGTACGGCGAATTCAAGGGATTCTTCCCCGACAACGCGGTCGAGTACTTCGTCAGCTACTATGACTATTACCAGCCCGAGGCCTATGTGGCCCGCAGCGATACCTATATCGAGAAGGAATCGCAGATCAACGAGGCCATCGACCGGATGCGCCACAGCGCCACGCGGGCGTTGCTGGAACGCGATGACGTGATCATCGTGGCCTCGGTCAGCTGCATCTACGGCATCGGTTCGGTCGAGACCTATTCGGCGATGACCCAGGACATGGTCGTGGGTGAAAGCTATGACCAGCGCGAGTTCCTGGGCCAGTTGGTCGCGCAGCAGTACAAGCGGCTGGACACCAGCTTTCAGCGCGGCAGCTTTCGCGTGCGCGGCGATCTGGTCGAGGTCTGGCCCGCCCACCTTGAGGACCGCGCCTGGCGGTTCGACTTTTTCGGCAACGAACTGGAGGCGATCACCGAGTTCGATCCGCTGACCGGGGTCAAGACCGACAGCTTCAAGCAGATCCGCATCTATGCCAGCAGCCACTATGTGACGCCGCGTCCGACGCTGCAGCAGGCGATCAAGGGCATCAAGCAGGAACTGGCGATGCGCCTGAAGCAGCTGACCGAGGAGGGCAAGCTGTTGGAGGCGCAACGCCTTGAGCAGCGCACCGCCTTTGACATCGAGATGCTGGAGGCGACCGGCGTCTGCAACGGCATCGAGAACTACAGCCGCTATCTGACCGGGCGCGCGCCCGGAGAGCCGCCCCCCACGCTGTTCGAGTTCATCCCTGACAACGCCATCGTCTTTGCCGACGAAAGCCACGTGTCGGTTCCGCAGATCGGCGGCATGTACCGGGGCGACTTCCGGCGCAAGTTCACCTTGGCGGAACACGGCTTCCGCCTGCCGTCCTGCATGGACAACCGCCCGCTGAAATTCGAGGAATGGGATGCGATGCGGCCCCAGTCGGTGTTCGTGTCGGCCACGCCTGCGCAATGGGAGATGGACCAGACCGGCGGCGTCTTCACCGAACAGATCATCCGCCCGACGGGCCTTCTGGACCCCAAGATCGAGATCCGCCCGGTCGAGATGCAGGTTGACGACCTGCTGGACGAGGTGCGCCGGGTGACCGCCGCGGGTTACCGCACGCTGGTCACGACGCTGACCAAGCGCATGGCCGAGGATCTGACCGAATACCTGCACGAGCAGGGCATCAAGATCCGCTACATGCACAGCGACATCGACACGATCGAGCGGATCGAGATCCTGCGCGACCTGCGGTTGGGCGCGTTCGACGTGCTGGTCGGCATCAACCTGCTGCGCGAGGGGTTGGACATTCCCGAATGCGGGCTGGTGGCCATTCTGGACGCCGACAAGGAAGGCTTCCTGCGGTCCGAGACGTCGCTGATCCAGACCATCGGCCGGGCGGCGCGAAATTCCGAAGGGCGGGTCATCATGTATGCCGACCGGATCACCGGCAGCATGGAACGCGCCATGGCCGAGACCGAGCGGCGTCGCGCCAAGCAGATGGCCTATAACGAGGAGCACGGCATCACGCCCCAGACGGTCCGCAAGAACGTCGAGGACGTGCTGGCAGGCCTGTGGCAGGGCGACACCGACCAGTCGCGCGTGACCACGAAGGTGGACAAGCCGCTGATCGGCGCGAACCTGGCCGCCCATCTGGACGCGATGCGCACCCAGATGCGCAAGGCCGCAGAGAACCTGGAGTTCGAGGAGGCCGCGCGCCTGCGCGACGAGGTCAAGCGGCTGGAGGCGGTTGACCTGGCGATCTCGGACGATCCGATGGCGCGGCAGTCGGTGATCGAGGAGGCGGCCGAGGCTGCCGTAAAGTCATCGGGCCGTTCGACTGCCGGACGGGCCGGTCAGCGGGGCGGCAACAAGCGGTCCAAGCGCGGCCGCTAGCTGCATTCCACCCGGGCGATCCAGCCCTTGGCGTCCAGGAACATGGTCAGGCGCGCGGGATTGTAGTCGCGCGTCATGACGCCCTGGTTGTGCACCTCGCGCTTGCGCAGGTTCGGCGGCAGGCGGACCTCGCCGATGTTGCGTCCGACCAGGGCTTGGTGCTGGGACAGGTCGCACTGGCGGGCGGGAACGTCATAAGGGCTGCCGGCGCAGGCACCCAAGGCCAGCATCAGCAGCGACGCGCAAAGGACAGGGTGGCGAAAGGGGGTCATGATCACGTCTCTCTCATGTGACAACGGCGTGTTGGAATGCCAACGTGGGCCATGTTCAGTTGTTCCGGTGGCAAGATGATGAAACATACGGTTTGGGTGGCGATGGTGGCATTCTGGCCCGCCGTCGCGCAATCCTCGACAGACGAGGCATGGGCCGAACTGCGCGACCGCACCGTGGCGGAATGCACCCGCCTGGCGCAGGACGCAGCGCCAGACGCGGAACTGTCCGTGACCCCGAACGAATTCGGCACCCAGACCCACGCGCTGGCGCTGGTCGTCGCGACGCTGCCGGACCGTCCGTCGGAACTGTCGGTCTGCCTGCTGGACAAGCAGACCGGCGCGGCGCAGCTGAGCGTTCCGTTCCAGGATCTGCCCGATACCCTGCAGCCCTGACCTGCGTCGGCATGACCGGGGCAGGGGGCTTGATCCGCCCCCCGGATTTGGCGATACAGCGGACAGTCAATCCGAAGGATCACCCATGCCCGTGCGCATCTATCAGCCCGCCCGCACCGCGATGCAGTCCGGTACCGCCAAGACCAAGGGCTGGGTGCTGGAATTTCCGCCCACCGACGCGCGCGAGGTCGATCCGCTGATGGGCTGGACCAGCAGTGGCGACACCCAAAGCCAGGTCCGCCTGCGCTTTGACACCCGCAAGCAGGCCGAGGATTACGCCCGCGATCATGGTCTGGAATTCGTGGTGCAGGAACCGCACCGCCGCGGCACGAACATTCGCCCCCGCGGCTATGGCGAGAATTTCGCCACCGACCGCCGCGAGCCCTGGAGCCACTGAGGCCGCATCCGCCATCGACACAAATCTTTGCTGACCGCCCCAGGGCGGTCATCTGCATTTGAGGGATATTCCATGACCGTCACGCATCTCGTCACCCATTCCGGCGGCTTTCACGCCGATGAGGTCCTGTCCTCGGTCATCCTGACCCGCCTGCACCCGCAGGCTCGGATCATGCGGACGCGCGACGCCGACTGGATCACGCCTGCGGAAGGGCGGATCATCTATGACGTGGGCCGCGATTTCGACGCCGCGCGGATGATCTTTGATCACCATCAGAAATCTCCTCCGCTGCGCGACGACGGCCAGCCCTACAGTTCCTTCGGACTGATCTGGCGGCAGTTCGGGCGCGACTACCTGGCCGCGCTGCAGGTGCCCGCAGCAGATCTCGAGGCGATCCATGCGGCGATTGACGCCGACCTGGTGCTGCCCATCGACCTGGTCGACAACGGCGCACTGTCGCCGACGGGGCCGCTTGCCGATCTGTCCCTGCCGATGCTGCTGGAGAGCCTCAAGCCCGTCTTCGATGACCGCAGCCCCGACGCCGACGACCGTGCCTTTGACGGTGCGGTCGCGATCGCCCGCGCCTTCGTCGAGGCGGCCGTGGCCCGCAAGGCCGCAAAGCATCGCGCCGAGGCCGTCGTTATGGCAGCCATTGCCGCCGCGGGTGACGGCCGGGTGCTGGAGTTGCCGATGGGGATGCCGTTTCGCTCCGCCATCACCGCGGCGGGGGCGGACCATCTGCTGTTCGTGATCCATCCGCGGGACACGGACTGGGCGCTGACCGGCATCCGCCGCGATGCGGACGGGTTCGCCCTGCGCGCAGACCTGCCGGCAGCCTGGGCCGGCCTGACCGATGGCGCCTTCGAGGCTGCATCAGGCGTTCCCGGAGTGCGTTTTTGTCACAACGCTCGCTTCATCGCCGTGGCCGCCGATCGCGACGCCGCTTTGCGTCTTGCCGACCTGGCGGTGGCGGCAAGCGAAGTGTGACGGCTGACAGCCGGAGCCATCGGACAGCCCTGCGGTCAGGCGACTGCAGGGCAGCGGATAGAATTTGCAAGCTCCCGACCTGAGGGCGCGGCGGAGATCATCGAAATTGGGAGAATGCTGTGCCGTCTGTCTGGCACTTGTGTGTTTAACCAAACCTACTCAAGAACTTAGAGAGGTCTGGCTCCGGCGGTAGGGATCGAACCTACGACCAATTGATTAACAGTCAACTGCTCTACCGCTGAGCTACGCCGGAACACGGGGCGGATATAGCAACCTCGGTCAGGGGCGTCCAGTGGCGTTCTGGGGTTTTTTGTCATCCGGTCGAAAAAACCGTCTCGATCGTCAAAACGCCCGGAAAATCAACGGCTCCGATCTGGGACAGGGCGATCAGATGGGCCAGGACGTTGCGCGTGGCGATGGGAAGGACCGGTTCGGGCACTGCATAGATGCGGCGCGCGAGGCCCGCCGCGGAATCGGGGCGGACCCGCAGGGCGGCCAGGATCTGGGACGTGCGGTCGCGGCGGTGCCGCGCCAGTTCCGCGATCCGGTCCAGCGGGGCCGTGATCGCAGGCCCGTGGGTCGGCAGCAGGACGCGCGGCGACAGTGCCGCCAGCCGTTCCAGCGAGCGGAAGTATTCCGCCAGGTCCCCATCCGGCGGAGAGATCAGCGTCGAGGACCAGCCCATCACCAGGTCGCCGCAGAAGATCCGGTCACCCCATTGGAACGACAGGTGCCCTGCCGCATGACCGGGCGTGTGCCACGCGGTCAGCGACCAGTCGGGCGTGGTGATCACCTCCTGGTCGCGCAGGTGGCGGTCGGGCGCGAAGGCGTGGTCCAGCCCCTCGCCCCCGCCAAGACCCTCCACCGCCAGGCGGAACATCAGCGGCGACCGCCCTGCCAGCGCATCGCCAAAGGCCAGCACCGGGGCGCCGGTCAGGCGGGACAGGCGTGCGGCTCCGGCGCTGTGGTCGCGATGCGCGTGCGTGATCAGGATATGGCTGATGCGGCCGCGGCCGGCGCGGGCGACGGCGTCGATATGGACGGGATCGTCGGGGCCGGGGTCGATCACCGCGACATGGCTGTCGCCCAGCAGGAAGGTGGTTGTGCCCGGCCCGGTCAGGGGGGACGGATTCGGGGCCAGGATCTGCAGCGGCTCTTTCGCAGGCGGGGTCATGGGGCTAGCCTAGCGCGCAACGCAGGAGGCCGCCATGTCGAACAATGCCGACGCCACGCAGATGCGCAAGCTGGTCCCGCGGGGCCTCTATGCGCGCGCGGCGCTGATCCTGTTCCTTCCGGTCGTGGTGGTGACGACTGTGGTCAGCGTGATGTTCCTGCAGCGCCATTTCGAGGGCGTGACCCGGCAGATGACCGCCAGCATGTCGCACGAGCTGACCTTCGTCGCGCGGCTGATCGACAGTGCCGCGACGCCCGACGCGGCGCGGCGCGCCGGGGTGTCCGTGGCGCGCCCGCTGGAGCTGGAACTGGCGCTGCCGGTCGATCCGCCTGCCGAGGATCGGCGGCTGTTCTATGATTTTTCGGGACGAGTGGTGACCGAGGTGCTGCGCGACGCGCTGCCGCAGGTGATCTCGGTCGATCTGGCCAGCAGCGACCGGCGGGTGTCGGTGGCGCTGGACGGGCCGCACGGACCCTATGCGCTGAGCTTCGAGCGGCGGCGGGTCAGCGCGTCGAACCCGCACCAGCTGCTGGTGCTGATGGTGTTCACGTCGCTCCTGATGACGGGGATCGCGATGATCTTCCTGCGCAATCAGCTGCGGCCGATCCGGCGGCTGGCCTATGCGGCCGAGGAATACGGCAAGGGGCGGATCGTGCCCTATCGCCCATCCGGTGCGGTCGAGCTGCGCAGCGCGGGCACCGCGTTCCTGGACATGCGCAACCGGCTGGAGCGCCAGAACGATCAGCGCAAGCTGATGATGTCGGGAATCAGCCACGACCTGCGCACGCCGCTGACGCGGATGAAGCTGGGGCTGTCGATGATCGGGCCCGACATGCCGCCTGAGCCCGGTGACATCAGCGCGATGGAGGCCGACATCGCAGAGATGAACCGCATGGTCGACGGCTTTCTGGACTATGCCCGCGACGACGCGCAGGACAGCGCGCCCCAGCCCATCGCCGCCGCGGGTTTCCTGGAGGGCCTGGTCGCGGACGCGCAACGCGCCGGCCAGCAGGCCAGCCTGGTCCAGTTCGAGGGCGATCGGGACGGGTTGGCCACCTTCCGCCCCGACATGCTGCGCCGCGCGCTGGAGAACCTGATCGGCAACGCGGTGCGTTACGGCAGCCGGGCCGAGATGGACGCCTCGCTTGGCCCGCGCAGCCTGCGGATCGGGATCGAGGATGACGGCCCCGGCATCCCGGAGGACAGCCTGGACGCGGCCATGCGGCCCTTTACCCGGCTGGATCCGTCGCGGCGCAGGAACAGCGCGCAGGGGGCCGGGCTGGGCCTGGCCATCGCCGCGGACGTGGCGCGCGCGCATGGCGGGCAGCTGCGGCTTGGCCGCGGCCCGCGTCTGGGCGGTCTGCGGGCAGAGATCGTCATTCCGCGCTGACGAAATAGGTGGCATTGTTGCGGTCATATTGAACGCGGGGGGCGACACCCCTAGATTGATCGCATGCAGAGGCCGCGCGTCGCCATGACGGGGCCGCGGCTTCGGGCAGAAAGGACATACCATGACGGAATTCACCACCCAGACCTATCCGGTGCTGCCCCTGCGGGATATCGTCGTCTTCCCGCACATGATCGTTCCCCTGTTCGTCGGACGCGAGAAATCGGTCCGCGCTCTGGAGGCAGTGATGGAATCGGACAGCCCGATCCTGCTGGCCGCCCAGAAGGACGCGGCCATCGACGAACCGACCGAGGAGGGCATCTTCCGCGCCGGTGTTCTGGCCAACGTGCTGCAGTTGCTCAAGCTGCCGGACGGCACCGTGAAGGTGCTGGTCGAGGGCCGCGATCGTGTCGAGATCACCGACTTCGTGCCCCATGACGACCATTTCATGGCCGAAGCCCGCGTCCTGGACGAAACGATGGGCGACGAGGCCACGGTGGCCGCGCTGGTGCGCACCGTGACCGAGGAATTCGAGCGTTACGTCAAGGTCCGCAAGAACATCCCCGAGGAGGTCGTGACTGCCGTGTCCGAGGCGTCCGAGCCCGGCAAGTTGGCCGACCTTGTCGCCGGACACATGGGCATCGACCTGGAGCGCAAGCAGGACCTGCTGGACACGCTGGAGGTCGCCGCACGCCTTGAGAAGATCTATGGCCACATGCAGGGAGAGATGTCTGTCCTGCAGGTCGAGAAGAAGATCAAGTCGCGCGTCAAGACCCAGATGGAGAAGACACAGCGCGAATACTATCTGAACGAGCAGATGAAGGCGATCCAGAAGGAGCTGGGCGACGGCGAGGACGGCCAGAACGAGCTGGCCGAGCTGGAGCAGAAGATCGCCGCCACCAAGTTCAGCAAGGAGGCCCGCGACAAGGCCGACAGCGAGCTGAAGAAGCTGAAGTCGATGTCACCCATGTCGGCCGAGGCGACCGTCAGCCGCAACTACCTGGACTGGCTGCTGTCGCTGCCCTGGGGCGTCAAGTCGCGCACCCGCAAGGATCTTGGCCGCGCCGAGGCGATCTTGGACGCCGACCACTATGGTCTGGACAAGGTCAAGGAGCGGATCGTCGAGTATCTGGCCGTGCAGGCCCGCAGCCAGAAGCTGAAGGGCCCGATCCTGACGCTGGTCGGTCCTCCGGGCGTGGGCAAGACCTCGCTTGGACGGTCCATCGCCAAGGCGACGGGGCGCGAGTTCATCCGCATCAGCCTTGGCGGCGTGCGCGACGAGAGCGAGATCCGCGGTCATCGCCGGACCTATATCGGGTCCATGCCGGGCAAGATCATCCAGGCGCTGAAGAAGGCCAAGACGACCAACCCGCTGATCCTTCTGGATGAGATCGACAAGATGGGCCAGGATTTCCGGGGCGATCCGGCATCCGCCATGCTGGAGGTGCTGGATCCGGAACAGAACTCGACCTTCGTGGACCACTATCTTGAGGTGGAATACGATCTGTCGAACGTGATGTTCGTGACCACGGCCAACAGCTACAACATGCCGGGCCCGCTTCTGGACCGCATGGAGATCATCAGCCTGTCGGGCTATACCGAGGATGAAAAGCGCGAGATCGCCAAGGGCCACCTGCTGTCCAAGCAGATCGCCGCGAACGGTCTGCGCAAGGGAGAGTTCAGCGTCTCGGACGAGGCCCTGACCCACATGATCCGGTATTACACCCGCGAGGCCGGGGTTCGCTCGCTGGAGCGTGAGATCGCCAAGCTGGCCCGCAAGGCCGTGACCGAGATCCTGAAGGGCAAGGTCAAATCGGTCGAGGTGACGCCGGAGAAGGTCGAGGAATACCTTGGCGTGCGCCGCCACCGCTATGGCCTGGCCGAGAAGGAAGACCAGGTCGGCGTGGTGACGGGTCTTGCCTGGACCTCGGTCGGGGGCGATCTGCTGCAGATCGAGGCGCTGCGTCTGCCGGGCAAGGGTCGCGTCAAGACCACCGGCAAGTTGGGCGAGGTGATGAAGGAATCGATCGACGCGGCGTCCAGCTTCGTGCGCTCGATCGCGCCGGACATCGGGGTCAGGCCCCCGGAGTTCGACAAGCGCGACATCCACGTCCACGTCCCCGAGGGCGCCACGCCCAAGGACGGACCGTCGGCGGGCATCGCCATGGTGACCTCGGTCGTGTCGGTCATGACCGGTATCGCGGTCCGCAAGGACATCGCCATGACCGGCGAGGTGACGCTGCGCGGCAATGTGCTGGCCATTGGCGGGCTGAAGGAGAAGCTGCTGGCGGCCCTGCGTGGCGGCATCAAGACGGTGCTGATCCCGCAGGACAATGAAAAGGATCTGGTCGAGATCCCGGACAACGTCAAACAGGGCCTGACCATCATTCCGGTCAGCAACGTGCGCGAGGTTCTGCGCCACGCCCTGGTGCGCCAGCCCAAGGCGATCGAATGGGACGAGGCCGCCGAAGAGGCGGCCGAGGCCGCGCGGCTAGCCAACCATCGCGGCAGCGATGGGCAGGGCAGCGCCGTCGCTCACTGACAGGGAGAGGGCCGGGGCGATCCCCGGCCCTTTTTCCATGGTGCGGGCGGGCGTTAACAAAGATTGACGCAACGTCAAATCGCGCTAGGCTGATCCCATCATTGCCTGACGGGGGGGAACAGCAATGCCAGCCGAAATCATCGGGGCCGACGGCCCGACGCCCGTGCTGCACGATCCGCATGTGGCGATCGTCGTTCAGAAGCGCGACTTCATCGACCGGGTCGTGGCCGCGACGGGCGCCCGGCGCACCGATGCGCGCCCGATCATCGAGGCGACGCTGGCGCAGCTTGGCATCGTCCTGTCCGCCGGGCACACCCTTGCGGTGCCGCCCCTGGGGCGGGCGCGAATCAATCTGGAGCGTGACGCCCGCGGCGGCGATGTCATCACGCTGCGGCTGCGCCGCCGTGCCCCCCACCGGCCTGATGGCGTGGAAAACAGCTAGGCGAAACGCGCATCGCCCTCTTGCAACCGGCTGCGGCTGGCGGTAATGACCAGCCCGACGGGTGATTAGCTCAGTGGTAGAGCGCTTCGTTCACATCGAAGATGTCAGGGGTTCAAATCCCTTATCACCCACCATTCCTCCCCAGCAATTGCTAGCTAAAATGCAAAACTGCCTGCGCGGTACGAAGTGCCCCCCGGTTCACTGAACCTACTTTTGCGCGCGCAGCTGGACGAAATCGAGAACCTCTGCGGCATCTGCCAGGTGCTCAGGCGCGAATCGTCCGTAGGTCGTGTAGGTAATGGCCGCATTGCTGTGGCCCAGATACTGGGCGACCCGCTCCATCGGCACGCCGCTTGAAACCATCGCAACAGCCGCACTGTGCCGGATCGTATGAAGGGTGACGTCTTTCAGTCCAGCCCGCGTGACCGCACCCTCGAAACCCTTACGCATGCTGGCGATCCTTTCCCCACCCCATTCCACGACGTAATCCGACAGCGCTGCGGCCTGGGCGGTCTGCAGTGCTGCCATTAGGCCACGGTTGATGGGCACTATTGCTCGGCCCTTCCGCGTCCGCGCATCGTCTAGGCGAAGATTGATGACGCCACGATCTAGGTCCACCCGATCCCAAGTCAGATCGAGGATCGCACCGACCCGGCCGGCGGTCGCGAAAAGCAGATGGATCGCCAAAGCGATGTGCGGGGCTTCTGTGCTGTCGATCAGCAGTTGAATTTCGTCCTTCCGCAAAAAGCGTTCTTTGGGTGTCGGCTTCGCCGGTCGCTCGATATACGGGGCTGCGTCAATGATCCGTGCGCGTTCAGCGAAGGTCATGGCGCTGCGCAGGTGGCCGAGCTCAGTGTGAACCGATCCCTGCGAGATGCCCTTGTCCATTCGCATCCTGGCGTACGATCGGCACAGATCGGTGGTGATCTGGTCAGGCCGATAGTGCCCAAAGTGAGCAAGGACGGCCTTCCCGGTATAGCCCATGGTCTTCGCCGTCGGGCGGTCACCCAGATCCCTGACATATTCCGCCCATATCGCAGATACGTTCATCCCAGCCTGAGACTGGACGAAATGCTGTGCGCGGTAGACGTCTATCGCTTCTGCTTCGGCTTCCGCTCGGGAGCATGCCTCAAGTTTATGCCGAACTCGTTTGCCTTCGGCGCCGGCCCAGTAAACGCAATATCCGCCGCGAAGTCTTCCGATGCTGATGTCTGGCACGCTTCAAATTCCTCAACTACATCTGCCGGGATACGGTACAGTTTTCCAAACCGGAAATGCTTCAGGTCGCCTGCAGCGCAACGCTTCCGCACTGCATTTGCGCTTACGCCCCATCGCTCGGCAAGGGTTTCGGGCGAGTAGGGCCCGCGGATCGTCTCGTGCCGTCCCATCACTTCTCCTTCTCAATTGACTTATTGGTTTGCTGGGCCTGCCACGCGGCAAACCGCCCCGCGGGCAAGATCTTCAGCCCGCCGTTCTTGCCCGGCTCAGCCAGCCCGGCATCCATCAGCTCGGTTGCGGCTTTGCGGTTCTTCGCGGGGTGCTTGCCGGTCTTGTAGAGCTTGGACAGCAGCTCGTTTGCTTCGGGGCTCATGCGACCCGCTCTTTCTCATTGACGGCATAGCCGCCCCACTGGTCAGCACTGGCATCCGCCACTCCCTCGAAGGTCCTGCTCCTAATCTTCCAGCGGTCCGGCCCCGGCGGCGCACGGTGGATCGCGCTCCATGCCTTCCACTCGTCGCTGCCCCGCTCCGGCTCTGGCAGCATGTTCGTAGCGACCAACCGCGGTAGGCCGCGCAGGTAAAAGCCGGTGGCTTTGTAGGCAGGCTCGCCGAACCAGTACGGCTGGACGATCTGCGGGGCAGGGAGGTCGGACGGCATCCGGTCCTTGGCAAGATCGTTCATCTCGGGGTTCTCGATCGCGACCCGCTCGATCGGCGCGCGCCAGCAGGCGGTGAACAGGTCCACGCCCGCCTCAAACTCATCGCGCATGCTAGCCCAGGTGCGGCCCTTGGGCAGTTGCTTGGGCGGCGTCCACTTGCCCGGCCCGGACATCCATCGGCGGCCGGACCGGCACAGGCGCGTGCAGGGCGGGTGCATGACGGCCATCAGGTCCCAGCCATCGTCTAGGATGTCCCGCACGTCGCCCCGGATGTGGCGGTTGCTACCGTCCTCGGCCGCGAGAAGGTCGCAGGACCAGACATCGTGTCCGCGGGCTGCGAAGGCGTGGCGCATCACGCCCGAGGTCTCGCAGGCGATCAGGATGCGCATACATCTGTCCTCCGAGAAAAGTGACGAAACAATGACAACTCCAAGACAGAAGCGTTTACGCACTCGAATGGCTTGGCGTTCTCCGGTACTGCCACCGCGCAGGCTAAACGGTAGCCACTGTTTTCGTTCCGAGGTCGCGATGTCTCACACACACTCTGTTTCAGTTCCCAGCCAAGTTCTGCGCCGCGTCTTAGGCACTGCTGAACTGCATTGCGACGAGAGCGAAGAAGCGCGCATTTTGAGTGCCTCGGATGCGGTTGAATATGAGCGCCAGCGCGAAGACATCGCTGTGTTGCTAGCCATTTTGGAAGTTGCAGGTGTCGGTGAGGAAGATGACGAGTAAGGCTACTCACTGAGGCATCTTGAGCGTTAGAGCTGCCGATGACTGAATACATGGTCATGCCGCTTTCCTCTGTGTGTTCATGCGCATTACGGCGCCGGTCAGGGCCTCGAGCGCCCCCGCTTTGATCCATCGCGACACGGTGCCGAGGGGGACGCCCAAGGCCCGGTCCAGTGCTGATTGGGACGGCCACTCCTGCCCGCCGATGCGGACTGGCTTGCCCATGCTGTTGTTCGGTCCGCCCGGCTTCGCGCCTAGCCGATCGAGGTTGCCGTGTCGGTCCAGGTGATAGTTGATCGCGCTCTTGGACCTTTTTGCGGACCGGGCGGCTTCCAGCTGGCTGCTGAATTGCCGATCGCCGATTTGGCATGGGTTACCGACCGGCATCACGCCGCGCCGGCGTCTCTCAGCCCGGCACATTTCCCGATTGGCAGTCCGGCATGCGTCGCACCGGCACCCGCGGGCTTTGTAGGCGTAGATGGTGCCGTGCTTGATGGGACCAGGACGCGGGCTCAAAGCAGCATCTCCTGCCGCGCGTCGACGCGATCGAGCCACCGAAAGCCGGGATCGACCCGGCCATTGCCACGCGGATCGCGCCGGTCCCACACGAACCAAGCGTTGCGCTGCGCAGGGTTTCCCTCTCCAGTGAAGTCGAGCTTCCAGCGCATCAGGTAGCACCAGCTGAACGGCTGTTCGTCCATCAGCTTGCCCAGGCCGTTGGCCCGGGCGGCAGGCCAATCCCAAGACAACAGCAAGGCCAAATAGTCCCAGCCTGGCATCGTGAGCGTATGACGCAGCCACCGCCCATGCCCGTCGCGCGCATTGATCTCGCTGTAGGGCGGATTCGTGATGATCGCGCCCCCGCGGCTGCGCAGGCAGCTGTAGAAATCTGCGGTCCAGCTGTCAGGGCATCCCCGATCCACCAGGTCAGATGCGCAGCAGGGCATGCCCATCGCGCGGATCTCTCGCACCAGCGCACCATCGCCGCAGGCCGGCTCCCAGACCGTGCCGCACTCGCCGATTTGCGCGCCGTCGACTGAGAATAGCGCCCGGATCGCCTCGGGCTGGGCAGTTGGATAGAAGTCCTCGGCACGGCGGGACGCCTCCCGCTTGGGGCGTGGCGACAGGGGCGCATCGGTCAGCAGCGGTGCGCCGGCATCGGCCTTGTTTGCCTGGCCGCTGATCGCCCGGAAATAGCTCTTCGCGGAGGGGGCGTTCATGCAGCCCCCTGAAAAGATGAAAAGCTAGGGCGCATAGCGTCTAGTGTTGACGCAGAGACAATCGTGAAGATTAGGAGTTCAACATGCCCGCAGATACCGTTGCTACAGTAGGCTTGCTTCTGACTCTTGTAGGCGCTTGGCGAGGAGCCACTTATTTTGGGAAAAGCAGCGCGGACATAGTTGACGAAAGCCATGCCCGTTTTGGAAATAGCAACCCGGCAAAGCAAGCGACGCTTCCACGAGTGAAGGCGCAGATCAAAACCAATAGGCGGCTCAAAGAGAGCTTTTGGTGGATATTCTGGGGCACGATTGTCCAGATCGGCGCCGCTTTTTTGGATTGAACCACTCATGCCGCCACCTCGACCGGCTCCCAGCCCTCACAGAAGGCCGCGACGTCGCCCAAGTAGTAGTCCGGCCCGCGTTCTGGGTCCGTGCCCTCGCAGAAGAAGTAGATGCCAATCCGGGTGGCCTTCACCGGCCCACGGTGGATCGGGTTCGCGTCGGCGGGGTGCAGGATGACGTCCGCATCCTCGGGGATGTTCTCGAAATCGTGGCGCATAAGCGGATCCTCGTAATGCTGTGAAAAGGGCGGGTCGGTCAGGAGGAGGGATGCCGACCCGCCAGTTCTCCCCGCGCGCCACAGGCGACGGACGGCGGGGAACGGGGTCAGGCGCTCTCGCGCATGTTGGCGATGGCGGCCTCGTACTCGGCGCGCTGCTCGGGCGTCATGCTGTCGCCGGCCTCGTCCTCACCGGGCTGAGGCCGATCAGCGAACGGGTCGTCGTCGGCAGTCTCGGCTTCGCGATCGGCGGCGGCGGCAAGCTCCTGCAGCTCTGCCAGGATCGCCTTGGCAACCTCCGCCTTCTGCGGGTTCTCCTGCCACCAAGTGCGCATGGCGCTGCGCCCCCGGCGGGCTTGGGTGCGGGCCTCATCCAGAGCTGCCTTCTGCTCCTGTGCGCTACCTTGCCCCTTCGCCCACTCCGCCATCTTGCGGCCGGTCTCGGCACCCATCGGCTGGCGCGGGTTCAGCAGTGCCTTGAACTGGTCGGCGACCTTGATCTGGTGGACGGGGCAGCCGGGCGCGACCGGGTCCAGGATCACCATCGTGGTCATCTCGAACATGAGGTCCCCATCGGCAGCGGGATCCCACGGCACGTCCTTGCGCCGGGTCTTGGTGGTCCGGGCATTCAGCTTGGTCTTGAAGTCCTGCATGACCGGCTTGGCGCGGGTGCAGATGATGATGTTGGTCTTGGCGCGCACGATGCGGTCGATCAGGCGCCGGTACCGCGGCTTGACCTCGGCCCATGCCAGCTGGCTGCGCTGGTCCTTCTTGCTGTCGTCGCCGCGCGTCAGGCGGTCCAGCGTCGTGGCGTGCAGGTCCAGCACCCCACCGACGCCTTCCCAGGCATGCGAGAAGCTGTCGAGGATCAGCACCGGCAGCCCGGCCTCCTCGGCAGCATCGATCACCTCGATCCAGCGCTCGGGCCCGAAGCCGACCACGCTACCCTTGTCGTCCACCGCCGCGAAGTCGAAGTGCATCATCTCGGGGAAGGCCGCCTTGTAGTGCAGCGCGCGGCGGTTCTCCGTGTCGACATAGCCGATGGGGGCGCCGGGCTTGCCGGTGACGACCTCGGCGATACCGCGGGCCATCAGCAGCGCGGTGTATGTCTTGCCCGTGCCCGATCCGCCGCTCAGGCCGATCGACAGGGTCAGGGGATCGTTGATCTCGGTAACGGGGATGAAGCGGATCACGCCCATGGGTTCACCTCGTGGTTCTCGGGGGATTGCGCCGCATAGGAGGCGGCAAGGATGTCGCGGCCCGTGTCGCGCTTGATCTGGGCCTCGTGGCTTTCGCGCTCGAGCCACCGCTCGATCGCCCAGCTGGGCAGGTCGACGCGATGGACGCCGAGCGGATAGCCCGGCCACTGGCCCGCGCGCAGGCACAGGCCCCACATCTCGCGGGCGCGGGCGATCTTCTTGCGGGCGATCAGCAGCGTGTCGGCACCCAGTTCGACCACGCAGACCTCGTGCGGCGCGCTCTTCTCCTGGAACACGAAGCGGAACACGCGGTCCTCGCCGGTGGCCGCGTGCCAGACCTGGCGGTAGTGCTCGGCCTGCACGTCATAGCCGTAGTTGAGGATGGCCTTCTGGCAGGCTTCGGGGCTGGCGTTCTCGCAGGTCTTGAAGTCGTAGATCGGCAGGCGCGCATCCAGAGGCACGTTGTCGATCATCGCGCGGCACCAGACGCCGTCGATCTCGGCAATGGCCACCATCTCGGAGCGGGCGGGGTCCAGGTCGATCTGCAGTGCGGTCAGCTTGTCTTGAGCCTTGGCGCGCATGGCATGGATCTGCGCGACCTCGTCCTCCTTGAGGGGCGTCTGGCCGGCAGCCCGGGCGTCCTCGATGAAGGCCTTGGCCTCCTTCGTGCTGGCTGCACCGTTGCTGGCCAGCATGCTCCTGGGGATGGCGACATAGTCTCCGCCCGCGCCCAGGATCGCGCGGTGCGCCGCCCGGCCGATGTCGAAGGTCTTCTTGTTCACCGGCTCCCAGTCCGGGTTCAGCCGCGGGCTGGCCGTCCAGGCATGCAGGGGCGATTGCCCCAGCATGGTCTTGGCCAGCGTCGAGGACAGCGACGCCTCGGGGCAGGGGTCGCGGTGATAGTCCTCGCCGTCGATCTGGTGGACGCCGGCGGCGAGGCGCGGCTGTTCCGCGCGCTCCGGCGCAGGGGTTGCCGCGGGCTTGCCCGCGCCGGGACGCTTCGGGGCGTCGTCAAAGGGCCATGCTCCATCCATGTCAGAACCTCACGGTCGTGTTGGGGATGCCGCCGGCCACCAGGGCCTCGGCAATGGTTTCGGGGGTCAGGGGCTGGGGCAGGGCGGTCAGCGCTGCGGCGATCTCGCGCTTGATCCGGTTGCGGATGCGAGCGTTCTCCTCGCGCTTGCGCTGCGCCTCTTCCTCGGCGCGCTTCTCGGCCGTGATCCGGTCCCGCTCGCGCTGCGCGGCCTGCTCCTCGCGGCGGGCGGCCTCGGCCAGCTCGCGCTGATGACGCTCTTCCGCCTCAGCCGCGGCTTTCTCGGCTGCTTCCTTGCGGACGCGCTCGATACGCTCAGCCTCAGCCTGTTCACGGGCAGCCCGCTCCTCGGCCTCACGCGCCGCGCGGGCCTCGGCGTCCTTGCGGTCCTGCTCGGCGCGTTCGGCTGCCAGGCGCGCTGCCTCGGCTTGCTCACGCTCGATCCGGGCGGCTTCGTCGGCGGCAGCACGCTCGGCGGCTTCCCGGCGCAGTGTCTCCAGCTCCGCAGCCTCGGCCTCACGCTTCTGGGCCGCGACGAACATGTTGCGCAGCGCGTTCATGGTGGCGGCCCGTGCAGCCTCGGCCGCCTCAAGGCCGTCGCCAAAATCGTCGGGCAGGACGACGCCCTTGATCTGCGCCGCCTTCGCAATGATGTCGGCCGATGCCTCCAGCCCGGTCATGCCGTGGTTGGTCAGCTGCGCCAGGAGCCGCTTGTTCCGCTCCTGGCGGGCGGCCTCGGCCTCCTCCCATGCCACCAGCGGGGCGCGGGCCTCGTCGCGCAGCGCGTCGAGCCGATCGCGGATGTTCTTGCGGGATGCGTCGACCAGGTTGATCTGCCTGCGGGCGTCCTCGTTCAGCGCCTTGCCGGCATCGTCCAGCATCGTCTTCGATCGGCTGACCTTGTAGGCCAGCGACTTGATCGCCTCGCGGCCCTTGTTGCTGCTGGTGTCGGGGACGTGGGCGCGGACCTCCGCTTCGATCCGGGCGATCAGCGGGTCGATCCTGGTGCCGTCCTTGAACAGCGCCGCGAGATCCGTTCCGGCAGGCAGCATCAGCCCCGTGCCGGGGGTGTTGGTCATGTCGTTCATGGGGGTTTCTCCTATTCCGCAGCCAGCTTCAGCGCGGGGTTGTCTTCGAGGCGGCGCACCGCCGGAAAATCCAGATCGCGCTTGATGCAGACGTCCTGCAGCTCGCGCTCGAAGGCGTCGGTTACGTCGGTGATGCCGGCGGGCAGGCCGTCAGCTGTGGTGATCTGCCAGACACCGACTGGCTCGCCCGCATCGGTCGCGCAGGTGAACTGGTCGTAGGCCTTGTCGCGGCTCGGGGTGATGTCCGGGCTGCCGATCCCGAGGTCGCCATAGTCGCGGGCCACCAGGTAGAGGACCGGGGGCAGGGGGGTGCGGATCATTTCTTCACCTCGCCACGCTCTTTCAGCAGCTGCTGCAGAACTAGGTTCTGCGTCATCAGCTTGCCCAGCAGCTCGTTGGCGCACTTGTCCTTGCCGAGGAGGGTCATTGGCCCATCTCCGCGATGCAGGCCGCGACCTCGCCGCCGCGGTACTGGGCACAGAGGTCCGGGCGGTCGGCGGGTGCGGCGAAGGCATCACTGGTCAGGAGCCAGATCATCCCAAAGATTGCGGCGCCGATGGCCCAGATGGCAAACGCGCTCGCCACGCCGCAGAAGAAGCAGCCGTCTCGATCATCCTCTTGGTAATTCGTCTGGTGCATGGGGGCTCTCCATCTCGGCGGACGGCTCGTGTGTCGCGTCCTGTGAAGATTAAGCTATCCACCAATTGTGGATGATGCAAGCACAAATCCACACAAGGTGGTTTTATCTTGGGGTAGAGACTGCATCCTGCTAGTCTGTAACTAGCCCGAGCTAAGCATCACCGCACCTTGGAGACCGAGAGAATGACAGCAAAAGAAGAAGCCCCGCAAACGGCGGGGCTGTCTCAGGATCGCGATGCCTGGGTATCAAATCTGAAGATCACCGACGACAAAGCGATAGCTCTTATTGTGAGAAGTCTGGCCCTTGAATGTCATGAATTTGCTCTTTCGAGCGGCTTCCTTAGCCATTCGGTTGATGGCCAGCTGCGCCTCGTCTTTGGCATACTCAATGGCAATGCTGGCAGCCTCCTTGACGTCCGCCCAGTTGCCGCAACTCGCGCAACCGACCTCGCCTCGGTCAGGATCTGCTTCTCCCCTGTAGGCTATCGGCGTATTGCAGAGGCCGCAAAGAATGGGATGGCTGACGCCGTTAATCGAAATATCGGCAGTATCTTCAGTCACTGAAATCTCCATTATCAAAGGTTGTCGCAAACCGATGATGGAGCCGCGCCGGGGCTTGTGTCTAGCGCCCTGGCGCAATGAGTTTATCGGCCCTACATTTTGATAAGCGAACCCTTACGCACAAGATGTTGCGTCAAAACGCTCGCTATGCGGTCCCTGACCTGCGAAATGCTAAACCTAGCGGGTAGACAGAACGGCGCGTGTTCCTGTAATGTTCTCATGTACTTTAAGAGGGAACGATGAAGGAAATTGATCGCAGGCTCGATAGGATGATTGAGATAGCTGACGAGCTAGACGTCCCCTTAGATCACGTGGTGATCCACATGGGGCGCTGCGATCAAAGAGCGTTCTTGATGTTCTCAGGCAACCCGCTCAGTCTGCCCCGGTATATGAAATCCAGGGTTAGCCCATAGAGGGTACAAAGCTTCTCCGCCTCGTCGACGTTGATACGACGGACGCCCTTTTCCCAGTTGTTGTACTGGGTCGCGCCGAAGCCGTGTTTCTCCGCCCATTCTTTCTGGCTCAAAGTCGACTCTGCACGGCGCACAGCCTGTAAACGCTGGCCGATCTCGACATACGGGGTTGCTTCGGTGACTTTTGCCATAGCGCACATATTCACAAATTGTGAACTTTCCAGCAAACCACCAATTGTGGTCTTGCAGTAATCCACATTGTGTGGATATATTGCGGTCATGGACAACAAAACTCCCTCCGAAAAACTAGCTGATGCCTTGGGCCGCAAAGAGATCGCGGCAGCAGTTGGCGTAGGGCTGACCGCAGTTAGCAATGCGGTAGTCCGCCAAGCCTTTCCCGCCTCGTGGTTCTCTGCCTGCCAGCATTTGGCCTTCCAAAAAAACGTGCCTTTCCCGGCTGACCTGTTTCAGCAGCGCGGGGCAGGTAATCAGCACTTTTCGATGCATGCGGCGCAGCGTGATTTCGAGCGCGCCGGAGATCGAGGGCAGGGCGCGGCCTAATCCCCGTCTCACTCTCGAGCTCCACCATCCGCAACCCGCCCGACCAGGGCGCAGGTGAAACCGATGCCACGTCACACACTCCACTCAGAACCCCACCGGCTCCACCCATCTTCTGATGCCACGGGCCCGGCGGTCAAAAAAGGAAACGCGGTTTCCGGAGGAATCCATGTCTGAACGAGGGATAATCCGCGCCTTCATGGCCAACCTGATCGAGAAGGCAGGGGGCTTCGATGCCGCTGCTGCCATGATCGGCGCCCGCCTCGGGCACGACATCTCCAAGGGCTCAATCTCCAAGCGCCAGTCTGGACAGCTGGATTGGCCGCTGATCGAGATCATGGCCTTGGAGGATGCTGTCGGCGAGCAGCCCGTGCGCCGCTGGCTAATGCAGTCGCTGCCCGAGGTGCAGGACGCAGCCTGCCTGATGCAGTCCGCCGGCGAGCTTGCGGCCGAAGGTGGCGAGGCCGTGATGGCCCTCACGCAGCTGGCCTTGGGCAAGGGCTGCCGCGCCACCGCGCGCAAGCAGATCGCCGACGTCATCGACAGCGCCAAGCGCACTGCCGCGGTCCTCGTGCGCGAGGACGGGTGATGTCGGTTCCAGAGGCGCTTGGATCGGTCAAGGTCGAGGAGGGGATGGCGGTCATCCGTATCCCACTTTCCGAGGTGCATGGGCTCCGCGTCGCCCTGCAGCCCTGCCCCTGCGTGGGTCCGAAGTCTATTGCGACCGCTGATGTGCGACAGCGCCTGGCTGTGGCGCTTGGCCGGATCAGGGCATGAAGGTCATCATCACCATTCCCGGCAAGCCATTTGCCAAAAAGCGGTCGAGGGGGTTCTACAACCCCCGCCTCGGTCGCGCCGTCACGGTCAACGACCCGGCCAATGCCCGGTTCGAGGACGTGGTGCGGCAGCACGGCATGTCCGCCTTTACCCAACCCCTGACCGGGCCGGTACGCCTGACGATCACCGCGATCTTCGAGCCCGCCGCCAGCTGGTCGAAGAAGCGCCGCGCCGCCGCCATGGGCAACTGGCACGTCCAGAAGCCGGACGGGGACAATCTGCTGAAAGCGGTGAAGGATGGTCTGAACCGCGTTGCATGGACGGACGACTGCCAGGTAGCCGACGCCCGGGCCGTGAAGATGTGGGGCGAAGCCGCCGCAACCGTGGTCGAGATCGAAGCGCTGCCGCTGACGGACAGCCAGCTGCGCGCCCTGATCGTGGGTGGGGGTGCGGAGTGAGCCGCCCGGGCCCCACCAAGGAACAAACCCTTGCCGCCCTGGCGCGCGTGAGCCGCGGCGAGGTCTGGAACCATACCCCCCAGCCTGACCTCTGGCGCAGCGTGGGCGACCTCGCCGCCGAGCAGGTCTGGAAGAAATGTGAGGCAGCAGAATGAACGTCGTCACCGCCATCCGGCCCGAGACGGGTCACTACTCAATGGAAGGCGAGCAGCAGCTTCTTGGCGCGCTGCTCATGAACGATCGGCTTGTCCCGGCAGTCATGCGGACGGGCGGCGCCGAGCTGTTCCATCATCCGCTACATGCGGAGATCTATGACCTGATCGAGGCCCGCGCCAATCGGGGCGACCTGGTCAGCCCGGTCACGATCAAAGCGGACCTGCATGGTTCACGCGACCTGGAGGAGATCGGGGGTCCGGCGTACCTCGTGCGCATGGCGTCGAACAGCCTGCCGCCGGCCTTTGCCGTGGACATGGCCAAGCACCTTGCCGAGCTGGCCCGAAAGCGTGCTCTGGCCACCGCAATCTCGCAGGCGCAGACATCGCTACTGCGCGGGGACATTCCGGCCACTGAGATTGCGCATGGGCTTGAGCGCGAGATTCTGGCAGCTGAGTTCACGACCGAGGCCGACCGCCCCGTGTCCATGATTGCCGCGGTGCGTGAGGCGATGGCCATGGCGATCGAGGCCTATCAAGGGACCAATACAGATCTCGTCCGCTTCGGAATCCCCGCGCTGGATGACATCATCCCGGGCCTCTATCCCGGCGAGCTGACCCTCCTCGGCGGGCGCCCGGCCATGGGCAAGTCCGCGGTGGCGCTGACGATGGCACTGAACGCTGCACGGGCCGGGCATGGGGTCGCCATTGCCTCTCTGGAGATGACCCCGGCCGCCATGGCGCAGCGGGCTCTGTCGGAGGCCTCTGCCCAGTACGGTTGCGCGGTGCCCTATGTCGACATGCGCACCGGGATCATGAGCGAGGATCAGGTCCGCGGCCTGGTCGAGAACGCCGAGGCAGTAGGCAACCTGCCCATCACCTTCCTCTCGCGCGCTCACGCCAACGTCGAGGCGCTTTCGATGGCCGTCAGGCAGATCGCCCGGGCCAACCCGAAATTCCGCCTGCTGATCGTCGACTATGCCCAGCTGCTCAAATCCAGCCGGGGCCGCAGCCGGTACGAGCAGGTTACCGAGATCAGCATAGCCCTCAAGGGCATTGCCATGTCGCTGAACATTCCGGTGGTGGCGCTGTCTCAGCTGTCCCGCGAGGTGGACAAGCGAGAAGATAAGCGGCCGATCCTGTCCGACCTGCGCGAGAGCGGCCAGCTGGAGCAGGACGCAGACAGCGTGCTGTTCTGCTACCGGCCGGAATACTACCTTGCGCAGGAAGAGCCCGAGCCCTCCGACCAAGACGAATATGCCGACTGGCTCCTCGATATGGAGGCCGCCCGCGGCAAGCTGGAAATTGGCGTCGCAAAGCAGCGCATGGGACAGACCGGCACTGCCCGTTGTCGTTGCGCCCTCTCCACCAACACCGTTTGGTCGGAGTAGGATCATGAGCATCAAGGTCATGTCATGGGTTTGGGATAACGGGCCGAAGGACCCCACCGAGCGTCTGACACTGCTGGCCCTCGCTGATTGGGCCGACGACGCAGGCAGCTGCTATCCGAGCATGGTTGGTATTGCGGAAAAGACGGGCGTCACCGAGCGCGGGGCGAGAGGCATCGTCCGCCGTCTGGAAGCATCGGGATGGATCACGATCAAGACCGGCGGCGGCCGAGGCGGCAAGAATGTTTACCGGATTTTGATGCTGAAACCCGGAACATCAAACCCGGAACCAGAAACCGGGAATGAGACGAAAACCCGGAACGTCACGACACAAAACCCGGAACGGGACTGCACTAAACCCGGAACTGCCGTTCCGCCGAACCGTCAGGAACCGTCAGGGAACCGTCAACGACTGCGCGCGAGCGATGCCGTCGTCGTCGATCAGGGGCCGGACAGCAGAAGGGAGGAGGTCCTCACCCTCATGGGATGCAGCGCCGCGGGCGTGACCCCTGAGGGCCGATGGACCGGCACGACCAACGACCTGCAGGAACTGCCGAAATGGGATGCTCTTGGCCTGAGCAGATCAGAGCAGGATGCGAAAATCCGGGAGATGCTCGCTAAGCAACGCAGCAAGTCTCCGGGCTTCATGCCGAACCGCTGGTCCTGGTTCACTGCAGGCATGAGCGATCTTGCCAATGCCAAGTCTGCGCGACGGGCAGCAGGTTCTCCCAGTTCGCAAACTGAGACCCCGGAACAGCGCCGTGCCAGGCGCCGCAAGATGATCGGAGGCTGAGCCATGGCCACCCAACACCCCAACCCCACCAAGAGGAACCCGACAGTGAGCATCCATTTCGCAAGCATGACCGTCTCGGAGATCACCGACCGCGCCCATAAGCTGATGCAGGAGGGCACCGCCCTTGCCCTGCTGGCAAACGCGCTGACCGAGTTCGAGGAGGCCACGGGCCGCACGCTGTTCGTCAGCGAGGCCGACCAGGGGACGCAGTATGTGGGATCGCCGGCGCCGGTCGAGATCCGCTTGCAGCCTGACCACGGCCTGACGCTTCCAGAGGTTGTAGCCAAGGTCGATACTCCCGCCGAGACCGCACCGGTGCAGGAGCCGATCAAGAACGCAGCGCCAGCAATTGCTAAGCCTGTGCCCCCGAAACCGACCGCCGCTCAAGACCCGATCAAGAAACCTGCAGCACGGCCCTTCGCAGCTCCGGCCGCAGCCAGGCCGCAGACTGGTTCGAGCAATGTGCAAGAAGTTCACAATGCCCCCAAACCCGCCAAGCCGCATACCATCGATCGCCCTTGGGGCGCGCTGAGCCTGCCCGAGCGGTCCATCGTCAAGCACCTGGAGAAGATGGCCCCGGCTTTCACGTTGGCGGAAGACCTGACCATCGCGGAGCTGCTGATCGGCGGCAACAAGATCGAGGCCGTTGCGCTGCAGTTGGAGGTCCAAGCCTCGATGGCGCTGGCTCGCTGGAAGGCGTTCCTGTGCGGCGAAGTGCTGGGCGAGAACGGCAAGCCCTCGATGGACGGCCAACAGCGGCTCCTGGCCGCGCTGCGGTACCGGAAGGACACCGCAGCATGAGCAGGTTTCCGGACGCTATAAAAACCAGAGGGGCCGCATGAGCCTGCACGACCCGATCAAGACCGGATCCCGCATCACCCGCGCCATGTCGATCACCGACGCCCTGGCGTGGGCCTTCCTCACGGAGAAGGCCGTCCTCGACTTCGACCAGTACGGCGCCCACGAGTTCGACCGGCCGGGTGTCGACACGCTTTGGATCATGGCCGAGCGGCACAAGGTCGGCGTGACGGTTGACGGGGGAGGGACCAGCGATCCGCACCGGGACGCACAGGTCATCGCTGCTTTGGTCGAGGCTCTGCCGGATCACGTCGGCGGCCGTCGCATGGCCACGCAGATCGCGGAACTGGCACGCGCCCGCAGCGCGCCGGACTGGGGGCAGGGGGATCGTATCAGCATCACGCCCTGCGGATGGGACTGGAGCGACGAGGAGGGATGCTTCGTGGCCGGTACTGCGCAGATCGGCAGCCTATGGGTGTGGCGCGATCACCGCCGCCACCGGCGTGAGCACATCGGGCAGGTCTGCGCGATCAGCTACACCGGCACCGCCAGCATGGTCGCCGCCAAGCGCCGGAACTACCTGGCATGGTACGGGGCGCTGCTGGACCTGTGGGCCGTCCTTAGCAGGCCGGGGATGCTGGACACGATCGAGATCACGGGGGCGCTGCCGGCGCTGGCGCCGTGGCGAGAAACGAAGGCAAAACATTAACTAATCTTAGTGTTTTTTCTTGCGCTGAAAATGCACGATCTGCAATATTTGAGCACGCGATTGTGATTATTTGTCTTTTCGGAGTGTCAATGATTGTCAGAATTTTCAGTGCTTTTAAGAAAATCTTAGCCAATATTTTTCTTGGATCGCCACCGCCTTGGACAACGCATATCCACCCGTCAGCTGGGAACCGCATGTGCTGCGGTTTGAACATCCATGCACCAACCTTAATTGCTGAGGGTGAGGTTAACACGCCTGTTCAAACTAGAGTACATGGGTTGCCGATAGTGGAACATGACGAGGCCCCAATTTGCAGTCGGCTTGAACAGGTTGCGTAGCTGAGAAGTGAACCCTGGAGTCCGATCCAAGTCTCGCGCGCTGTATTGGGCTCAACAGGTACTTCAAGCTTATTCGCCAAGGCCTCCAGACCTTCGATGGTCGCGAGGTAAGACGTTCCGTATATTTTGAATGTGGTATTCATATTGGCGACCTTGATGCCCGGGGTTCTGCCCGATGCCGGCAGCGGGGTGCAAGACTATGATGCTGTCGATCGCTAGTTTCTTGCGAGTGGAAAATATCGCGAGTTTTGCAATGTAGTGATACGGTTAGTCTGAGCCACACGCCGCACCTTACGATTACTATCTGTCTTTTCCTGGTGCTGCCATTCCCGACAGCACCAAGTACCTATGTGCCCCGGAGCATCGTGCTAGGAAGCGCAGGTTTCGGTTGGCGCGTCGGTGATCAACGGACGCTCACGCATAACTAGTTGGATCCCCTCGCCTGAGAACATGGAATCGATTCCTTCCGTGACCAACTCCGCCTGCAGATAGAACTCATTTTCGTCACCCTCGACTTTGCCGTTTAAGCAGGCCGTAACTCGCGACAGAGCGTCTGGATCGCTAATACTTTCGATGGGGATCTTACCATTCTGGCCTGCTTCGTCGTTCCGGTTAACTACTCCAAGCACGGTCGAAATTAGCAACGTGTCGTCGGCGGCACGGTAATTACCTTGCAAATTACTCACGCCGCGCGTGGTGGAGTTGCCGACGTAGAAAAGCATCTCGATCACACCATCATACTCATTCATCAAAATGCTAAGCTTTAAGCCCTCGGCTAGCGAGGATAGGCGATTTGATTCATCTGCCAACACAGCAGTATTGAGGTTCGTCCCCTCCTGCGCTGCTGTTTGCCGAGCGGCCTGTTCGGCAATGATCAAATTAGTAGCCGCGATGACATTGGCCGAAGCTTCGATGGCGCGGTTGCTAGCTTCGATCGCTCGGTTACTGATTTCAGTCGCCGCGGCGATCCCGTTGGCGATCTCCAGATTGGCATTGATCAATCCCAAATCTTCTTGGGCCGCTTCGACTTTTTGCTGGAATTGCGCCCATTTTTCAGCTGCCTGATCAGGGAAAAAGAACGCCCACGCGGCTGCGCATACTGCACAAATCTCGCCAACGGAGGCGACTGTAAGCAGAAGCGGACTGCCGCTCTTAAGCCAAGAAAACATACCGGGAATGCCTTTTCGTGTAAAATCAGGTTGGATTGGTATCGGAATATTGACGATTGAAAGCTAGGATCGCTACGCCTGTTCAGAATGGGTAGCCGTCCAGCGGGTCGTTCAATGCACCCGGAGTACAGGTCGAGAAATATGTTGACTGGGATGTGTCGAGACAGATGCCCTGCGTGTCCAGTTGGTACAGAAGATACTCAGCCGTGCCACAATATCCCCATGCAGTCTCTTGTGTCCCATCTACAGCGCCGCCCCTGCAGGCGGTCGCATAGCGGGCCCAGTCAGTGACCATCTGCTCCTGCGCCGGGGTAGAGCCTGCGGGAGCGATTGCCTGAGCGGCAACTGCGACCGGGGCCAAAATGGCGATGACGGCAATGGCAAATGAGCGCATGTTGGTTCTCCCTCCAATCAATTCGTGATGCATGTATGACCATATCGCCGGCGCACTGCACGATGAATTTCAAGGTTCCGGCACTGAATCAAGGTGCTAGACGACGAGATAAAGCATGGCATGCTGAGATTATGAAACAGCCACAAAAGCACCCTTGCTTTTACTCAACTTAAGCGCGAACTGTATAGCCTCACTCAGTGCGGCTCGAAGCACCGCGCAAAGGAGATTGGCCATGACCGACGCAACTCAAACCTCGCGCATCCACACTCTGCGCATTAGCGAGCACCAGACCATCCAGGGTACCCGTGAGCAGCTGATCGACAGGCTCGTCAGTGGTCTGCTAAAAGGCTGCGACCAGGTTGGAGCGTGGGTGGATAGCAAACTGGATGCCCAGAAGGGTGCACAGGCTTGAGTTTGGCAATAAGACGATACGGCATGGGGCATGCTCCTGCCGTTCGTTCTCCTATTATGCAAAGCCAACATTTCCGTTGACGTGCGCGCAAGAAACTTGCATTGTTGCCAGAGGAGATACGTGCGCCGAGGGGAAACTCTACGGCGCATTTTGCATTTGCGATGGAGGCAGTCATGTGAGGCCCATCGAGCTTTTCTGAATATTGCGCCCGGACAACAGATAGTCGTGCCAGGCGCTTCGCATCTAAGGCGCGACGTTAGTTCTGATCCAATCAGTCACTGCCTTCTGGTCATTTACTTTCGACAAGGCCCAACCGCTTCCATGCTTAAGTTCAAGGACTAGGATGCCGTCATCTGCATCCATGTAAGACTTAAGGACATCCCGCAGGCCTCCGGCATTATGTGTCGAATTCCCAAGCCATACAGATTCCAGAGGCGACACGAAATTCCCGTCACGCAACGCCTTGGTAAGGCCGTCGTAGTTCCTGACTTTGCGCAAGTCATAGCTGACAATGTAGCTTGGCATGATTTTCTCCTTTGAATATCTCCAACTGTCACGTGCTGGAGATGATTCGCACAAGTTAATCACACGCAAAAATTGCATCCCCATCCGCCCTGGTCCTCCCGGGCGGGGAGGGCGTGGTCCCGGCCCCTCGCCGTGCGGACCCCCTCCGAAATCAACGAGGCCAGCATGACCGTCTGCAAGAAATGCCAGGGCAAGGGCGCAGTGAAGCCTGCGCCCTATTGGTCCCGGCGCGACCTGCCGTGCTTCTGGTTCGCCGAGGGTGCGCGGACGTGCCCGAGCTGCGACGGCACGGGCGAGACAGATGGGGGCCGCGATGTCAGAGCGGAATGAAGGCGGGCGACCTGCCAAGACGCTGTCCTACGAGCAGGAGGTGCAGCTTGAAGCGCTGGCCTCGGTCTTGACGATCGAGCAGATCGCCCATCGGTTCGGCATGTCGCGGTCCACCCTGTCGAAGATCATGGCCGAAGACCCGGAGATCCGCGCGCGGTTCGACATGGGCAAAGCCAAGGCCATCGAGGAAATCGGCGGCAAGCTGATGGACAAGTGCCGGAAGGGCGACACCGCCTCCATCATCTTCTTCCTGAAAACACAGGCCGGGTGGCGCGAGACCAGCAAGGTGGAGCTGAGCGGTCCCGAGGGAGGCCCGGTCCAGACGCTCGACGTGTCGAAGCTCTCCGACGCCACCCTGGCGGAAATGCTGGCGGTTGCAGATGCTCAGAAAGAGGACCTTCCCGGCGATTGACCTGATCGCCCTGGAGCGCGAGGCCTGTCGCCGATCACTGGCGACGTTCGCCAAGCGCGCCTGGCGCGTTCTAGAGCCTGCCACGCCGCTCAGATGGGGCTGGGCGCTGGATGCGATCTGCGCCCACCTGGAGGCCGTCACCCGCGGCGAGATCACCCGGCTGCTGATGAACGTGCCGCCGGGCACCATGAAGTCGCTTCTGACCGGGGTGATCTGGCCCGCGTGGGAGTTCGGCCCGCAGGGGATGCCCCACAAGCGCTTCCTCGCCACTGCGCACAAGCAGGACCTGGCAGTCCGCGACAACGTAAAGTGCCGCCGGCTGATCCAGTCGGAGTGGTACCAGGCCCGCTGGCCGGTGCCGCTGGTCCACGACCAGAACATGAAGACCAAGTTCGAGACGGTGCAGACCGGCTTTCGCGAGGCGATGGCCTTCACCAGCATGACGGGCGCGCGCGGCGACCGGGTGATCCTGGACGATCCGCTGGCGGCCGATGATGCCAACAGCGACGCGGCCCTGCTGGCGGCCGAGCTGTCGTTCCTCGAAGCACTGCCGACCCGGATCAACAACGACCGCTCCGCCATCGTGGTCATCATGCAGCGCCTGCACGAGCGCGACACCTCGGGGCTGATCCTGTCGAAGGGCCTGCCCTACACGCACCTCTGCCTGCCGATGCGCTTCGAGGCGGAACGGCGGTGCGAGACCTCGATCGGGTTCATCGACCCGCGCACGACCGAGGGCGAGCTGCTGTTCCCTGATCGGTTCCCCGAGGAGCAGGTCAAGGAACTGGAACGGACCCTCGGCAGCTACGCAACGGCGGGACAGCTGCAGCAAAGGCCTGTCCCGCGCGGCGGCGGCCTGTTCAAGAAGGGCTGGTTCAACACCATCAAAGCCCTGCCTGTCGGGTGCCGGTTTGTCCGGGGCTGGGACTTGGCAGCGACCGAGGACAAGGAAGCAGCGGCCACTGCCGGCGTGCTGATCGCACGGGCCCCGGACGGACGGTTCATCATCGTGGATTCGACACGAGAGCAGCTGGGGCCCATGGGCGTCGAGCGGCTGATGAAGGCGACTGCCGAGCAGGATCGGGCGACGTATGGGGCCGTCCGCGGCTCCTACCCGCAGGACCCCGGACAGGCGGGCAAGGCGCAGGCGCAGCACATCATGCGCCACGTCCTGACCGGCTTCGACTACCACTTCAGCCCCGAAAGCGGGGACAAGGAGACGCGCGCCCTGCCCCTCGCTGCACAGGCCGAGGCAGGCAACGTGTTCCTGCTGGAAGGGCCTTGGAATGACGTCTTCCTCGATGAGGTCGCGGTGTTCCCGATGGGCAAATGGAAAGACCAGGTCGACGCGGCCAGCCGCGCCTTCACCGAACTGACGACGGCACCCAAGCCGACCGAGACCAGAACGACGACGATGGTAGGGATGTACTGAGCGATGACAGGCACCGTCGACACCAAGCACCCGGACTATCTCGACCGCGTCGACGAATGGGCCCTCATGCGCGACTGCGTGCGCGGGGAGACTGCGGTAAAGGCCGCGGGCGAGCGGTACCTGCCGATGCCCTCCGGCTTCCGCGTTCAGGAGGATGGTGGCGCAAAGATGTTCGAGGCCTACCAGACGCGGGCCCAGTTCTCGGAGATCCTGGCGCCGACGATCCGTGGCATGATCGGCGTCATCCACCGCACCGAGGCGCAGATCGACATGCCACCTGCCATGCAGGGGCTGTGGGAGCGCGCCACTGCCGATGGTCTGCCGTTGGAGGCCCTGCACCGCCGGATCACGGCCGAGCTGCTGCTGACCGGGCGGTACGGGCTGCTGGCCGATGCCGCGTCGGAGGGCTCGGACCTGCCCTGGCTGGCAGGTTACACCACGGAGGCGCTGATCAACTGGTCGCCGTCCCGCGACTTCTTCGTGCTGGACGAGAGTGGGCTGTCCCGGGATGGCTTCTCGTGGAAGCAGCACAAGGCATACCGGGTGCTGAGGATCGATGACGGCCGCTATTCGGTCGAGAGGTACGACGGCGAGGAGCAGAACGGCGGGCCTGTGCAGCCGACCGCGCGCGGCGGGGCGGCCCTGACGGCCATTCCGCTTGTGGTCATGGGCCCGCAGGATCTTTCCGTATCCCCTCAGGAGCCGCCGCTGATCGGTGTCGCCCGCGCCGCGCTGGCCATGTACCGGCTGGACGCTGACTATCGGCACCAGCTCTACATGACGGGCCAGGAGACGCTGGTCATCATCAACGGCGACGCGCCTGCGGCCGTCGGCGCCGGGGTCGTCATCAGCCTCACGGCGAGCCGAGAAGATCACGCACCCGATGCCAAGTATGTCGGGCCATCCGGCACGGGCATCGAGGCGCATCGCACTGCGATCCTTGACGAGCGCGAGAACGCCGCCTCGGCCGGGGCGCGCCTCTTCGACAGCGAGAGGCGGTCAGCGGAAAGCGGCGACGCGCTGCGCATCCGCTACGCGGCGCAGACCGCCACGCTGACCTCTGTCGCCCTGACCAGCGCCCAGGGGCTGGAGAAGGGCCTGCGGCACATCGCGGTGATGATCGGCGCGGACCCCAATCAGGTCGTGGTCAAGCCGAACCTGTCCTTCGTAGACGCGGGCATGACGCCTGAGCAGGCCGAGGCACTGATGCGCGTCTGGCAAGGTGGCGGCATCAGCTACGAGACCTATTACGAGAACCTCCAGCGCGGCGAGATCGCCAGCGCGGAGCGGACAGCCGAGGAGGAATATACCCTGATCACGAAAGGGGATTTCAGTGATCAGGAGACAAGAGCAGCACTAGAAGGCCAATGACCACTCAGATTTTTACGAGACCAGCCTGTCTACCTTTATTTATGAGGTATGAAATAAATGCCGCGCATGCTCCAAGCATAAACATCGCCTCTTCTTCGCCAGGACGAGCTTTCGGATCATCCACCAATGGATGCCGGATCCCTTGTTCGTCGCTGCTGAAGCCATAAATGGCGCCAAAGCCTTTCTTTAGGGCTGCGTGGACAACCTCATTCCGCTCCAGCGCGCTTAACGCTGGCCCGAGTTCCCTTGTCCCAGGAGCTAACATGCGCGCTGATGCTTCAACTGCATGGACGCTCTCTCTGATGCTGTCGGACCATTTTCCGCCAGTGGCTAAGCTTGCGGCCGCTCTGAGATGCTGCGATGCTCCTGAAAACCCTGCCTGCCGTATATCATGAAGTGCTGCTTCAAGGGCTACGGCCTCTTGTTCAGACGCGTACGGTGCGATGGTGTCATTGTCGACGACCCTATAAGCAGCCTTTGCATAAATGAGGGCATGGTCAATGCGTTGGGACATGTCTGCATGACCAATATCCAATCGTAGAAGCCACTCAAGAAAACCAAAAAACTTCAAGTAATCACCTTGGAAGATGATCCTCTTAAGAATCGTCATATTCTTGTCGAAACTTGGATCATATTCATCAGAGGGTAGATGCAGCCTGAACACGTGGTGCCGGCGCATGATTGAGTGCCATGGGTCCATGATCCGGAGGTCAGGGTATACGTGGCCAACATCATGCTTGCCTATCGTCTCATATAAGGTAGCCCAAACTAGTGAGCGTAGTTCAGCCGTTAGTTCTTTAGGTCGCAACTGCCGTGGAAGAGGGTGCTCTCCTTCGGCTTGTTCGAAAGTGATAGACTTACGGCTGAATTCTTCAGGCATCATGATTCTCTCCTAGTTCTATCCGTCTCGTTACAGTCTATCGCCTTGATCACCTAACACCTCACCCGCCCGGCATTCCGCGGCGGGTTTTTTCATGCCTGCGAGGCAGGCTTCATCACAAGGAGTGAGCCGATGGCTCTGAAGACCGTTCTCGACAACCTGGACGACGTTCCGGAAGCCCTGCGCGCCGAGTACAAGGAAATCGACGGCAAGTTCGTCCTCGACCTCGACGGCATCGACGTGCACCCCACGGTGGTCAATCTGAAGACGGCGCACGAGCGCCAGAAGCAGACCAACCGCACCCTGCAGTCGGACCTGACCGCAGCGCGGACGCGCCTGGAAGGTCTGCCCGACGATTTCGACGCTGATGCCTACGAGGCGCTGCAGGCGCAAGCGGAGGGCAAGGCCCCAGCCAAGACCGACGAGCAGGTCGCCCAGATCCGCCAGCAGCTTGAACGCAAGCACCAGGCCGACCTGGCGAAGAAGGACGAGCGCATCAACACCCTGACCGGCGCGGTCAACAAGCTGTCGATCGACGACGGCCTGTCGAAGGCGCTGGACGAGGCGGGCGTGGATCCGGCCTTCAAACCCGGCGCGATGGCCCTGCTGAAGTCCAAGGGCGCAGTGAAGCTGGTCGAGGAAGACGGCCACTTCAAGGCGCAGGTCGACACCGACATGGGCCCCATGCCGCTCGGCAGCTACGTCAAGGACTGGTCCGGCTCCGAAGAGGGCAAGATCTACGTCAAGAAGGCCACCGGCGGCGACGCACAAGGTGGCACCGGCGCACGCTTCACCGACAACCCTTGGGACAGCAGCAACGGCAAGAAGCCGAACCTGACCAAGCAGCAGCAAGCCATTTCGGAGAACCCCACCAAAGCGCGTCAGATGGCCCAAGCCGTCGGCGTCACGCCCAACTGGTGACGGGCTCTCCGCAATAACCGCGCCGATGGCGCATCAATCAGCCGGGCCCGACGGGATGGCTGACCATCCCCCGCAAGGCAATCTCACGCAAAGGAGCCTCACATGGCTACGACCCGCCTGAGCGACGTCATCTATGGCCCGCTCTTCCTCCCCACCACCATCCAGCGCATCGCCCAGCTTTCGCGAATCCGCAACTCGCCAATCGTCTCGACCGATGCCGAGCTGCAGCGCTTCGCCAACGGTCCCGGGGACCTGGTGCAGATGCCGTTCTGGAACGATCTGACCGGCAACTCGAACGTCTCGACGGACGATCCGGCCCAGAACGCCATCCCGAACAAGCTGACCCAAGGCCAGGACATGGCCCGCAAGATCCGCCGCAACAACGGCTGGCAGTCGGCCAACCTGGTCGCCTCGATGCTGGCGGAGGATCCGCTGGACGCCGTGGCGCAGCTGATCGCCGAGTACTGGGTGCGCGAGGAGCAGCGCATCATGGGCCTGCAGATGCGCGGCGTGTTCGCCTCGCCCGGCATGGCCGGCAACGTGCTGGACGTGGCATCCGAGGACGGCGCCGTCACCCCGGTCCGCTTCGATGCCGAGATCGCGTCGAACGCCTATGCTCTGCTGGGCGAGTACGGCACCACCCTGTCGGCCGCCCTGATGCACTCGCGGGTGTTCTTCAACCTGCGCGCCGCCAGGGCGATCGAACGGTTCAAGGACCCGGCCACCGGCCTTGAGTTCGACACCTGGGACGGCAAGATCGTCTACGTCTCGGACCAGTGCCCCCGCGAGCCCGGCGACACCAGCGGCTTCAAGTACACCACCTACCTCTTCGGCAACGGGGCCATCGGCTATGCCGAAGCCACCGGCGAGGGTGGTCCGAAGAAGCCCGTCGAGATCGAGAGCAATGCCTCGGCCGGCAACGGCGAAGGCGTCGAGACGGTCTGGTACCGCAGGCACTGGGTCATGCACCCCCGAGGGGTGTCGTTCAGTGGCACCCCGGCCTCGGCCTCGGGCGTCAGCGACACCGAGCTGGGCGGCGGCGCGAACTGGACGCGGGTCTACGATCCGAAGCTGGTCCGCATGGTCGCCGTCGTGACCAACGGCTGAGGGCAGGGGCCTCGGCCCCTGCGTCTTTCCATTTTAGAGACACGGAGATGCATCATGGACACCCATGACAACGACCCGCTGCTTGCCGAGGCCATCGCGCGCCGCGACGAGAGCCGGGCGATGATCCTGCAGTCGCGCGCCCAGGCCGGCGGCAACGCGATGGATCGGTTGGCTGACGCGTTCGGCAAGATGGCCGATCAGGCGACCGCCGAGGCCCGCAAGTCGGCCGAAGCCGCGGACAAGGTCGAGCCGGTGCGCCCCGACCCCGAGGGCACCGCCCGCCTGCTGGCGGACAGCGAGGGCAACTTCGCGCCCAACGCCGAGGTCGCGGCCACCGGCGGCACCGGCATCAAAGCCAGCAACACCAACGTCGAGACCGGCAAGCCCGCGAACAACGCGGACGAGGCAGGCGTGGCCATCACCGAGGGCGCGCAGGCCATCATTGGCGACCAGCCGGTAGGCGACGACCTCGACACCCTGTCCGACGATGATCTTCGCGCGCGCTACCAAGACGTGCTGGGCGAAAAGCCCCACCACGCCGCAGGCCGAGCGACGATGATCGCGCGCATCGCGGGCAAGCAGGGCTGATCTTCGGTGCGGGGCTGGCCGGTCCGGCCCCCATCCAAAGCACAGCGGAGGCAGGCACATGCTCAGCTACACCGTCCCGGCCGTTACTGTAGCCGAGGCCACCGAATACACCAGCGCGGCCGGTGTCACCCCGCAGCCGGGTGTGACCGACCTGATCCGTGGTCAGCGCTATATCGCCGCGCGCTTTAACAGCCGGTGGCTGTCTGAGTGGGGGAACAATGTGGTCCCGGAGGCGGTCAAGCACGCCATCATCGAGGCGGCGGTCATCGAGGCCCGCACGCCCGGCGTCCTATCGCCCGTCTCGACACCTGCCACCGACAAGGTGCTGGTCGGCGCGGGGAAGCTGACCTGGGAGCGGGTCAGGGGTGCGTCCGGGCCCGATGCCTACATGCCGCGCTCGGCGATCATTGACGGACTTCTGGCCGGGCTGGTGCGGTCCGCCATGGGTGGTGTGTCGTTTCTCATGAGGGCGTGATTTATGGAAGACTGGCAGGCCATCGCAGCCGAGGTGGCTGGCGCGCTCGGTGACGTCGGTTATGTCGCCACGTTGAGCCGCATGACGAAGACCGGAACACAGTACGAGTGGGATGGACCGTCGGACACAGAGACTGAAACTTTCCCGGTAAGTGTCGTCGAGGACGACACCTCCGTCCGGTATAGCCGCGATGACGCAGGCACCCTGATCCCTCGCAATGTGCGCGTGTTGATGGTTGCAGCGAATGGTGAGGCCCCGCGTATGGGAGATACGATTACCCTCGCAGATGGTCCGCAAGAGATCACCCGCGTGGTAGCTCTTCAACCAGGCGGCACGGCGCTTCTTTACGAGGTCGAGATCGCTGCCTAGGCTGCGGCATGGTCCGATACCGATACATCTGCTTGGCCGGCGCGCTGATGCATGGGGATGAGGCTATGGCTCGGCTGATCGTGGCCTTGCCGGACAGCTTCTTCGCACCCTTCGACGACATGATCCGCGCGGCATGGCTAGCTGGGGCCGCCGACGAGATGGCCCGCCGCTGATCCGCCCGACCCAGAAACGACGCCCCGGCATTGCCCGGGGCTTTTTGCATTGGATCACCCATGGCCCGCAGACCCACACCCAGCCAGATCGCTGCATTTGAGGCCCTGCTAGAAAAGGCCGATGCCGAGGTTCGGGACGCCTTTCTGGCGGCAGTCTACTCGGCCCGCTCTAGGGTGAATTTGGACGCACTGGTGGCGATGATAGAGGCGGGAGATATCGAAGGGGCCATTGCACTGCTTCGCATGGATCAGGGCGTACTGTGGCCACTGGAGGAAGCTCTGCGGCGGTCGTATCTGGCCGGCGGTGTGGCAGTCGATGCGTTCGCACCCACCGGCATCGAAGGTCGGTTCGGCTTTAACGGTCGCCATCCACGTGCGGAAGCAGATATAGCTCGGATCGGTGGTGACCTGGTTAGAACGCTCGAGCGCGAGCAGAATGAGGCAATCCGGGCCGTGCTGCTGGATGCCATCGAGCGCAACTGCTCTTCGAGCCAGACCGCACTGGAGATCGTTGGCCGAAAGAGCCTGGCCAGCGGGTTGCGCGAAGGTGGTATCGTCGGTCTCAGCGGCCCCCAAACTGACAGATACCTCAAGGTTCAGCGCCTGATGCAGACCGCCGAAGGAGTGCAGGAGCTTGTGGTCAAGAAAAATGGCTTGCTGATGGTCCGCTATAAGGTCAATCCGGCAACGTCGAACCGGATCATCGCCGCCTACAAGATGGGCGAAGCTGTCTCGGCACCCGATCGAGCGATCAGCGAACGCCAATACAAGAACCAGCTGCTTCGCGAGAGGGGCCAACTGATAGCCCAGAACGAAGCGCACACCGCGCAGTCTGCTGGTCGTCACGAGGCCTATCGCCAGATGCTGGACCGCCCCGACATAGAGGCTGTGACCTGCAAATGGATCCATGGATTCAGCCGGGATGCCAGGCCCGATCACAAGCGCATGGATGGCGAGGTCCGCAACTTCGACGAGGGCTTCGTCATGGATGACGGGACGGTCATGCAATACCCGCACGATCCGGCTGGCGGTGTGCGGCACAGCGCCTCGTGCCGGTGCACCGCCTTCTATCGAGCAATCCCCAGGAGGTCATGAGATGGCGAGCTTTTCAGCAGACCTGAGAGCGATGGTGGATCTGGCGAAGGAAGATCTGCGCTATGTGGCCACGCAGGCCATTCAGGACGTTCTGGAAGGGGCTCAGACCACGCAGCGGGGCATCACCCAAGGGGCGGAGAGCTTCGAGGTCGGCAAGATCCCGGTCGGCCTCACATCGGACCTGGTCAACAGCCTGTCCATAGACGGTTCGACTGGCCCGCAAGCCTACGTCACTGCCATCGCGGGAATGGAGCTCGGCGACGTGCTGACGTTCGAATGGACCACGCCCCACGCAATGCCGATCGAATACGGCTGGACTACCAGCGTAGGAACCATCGTGCCCGGCCGCTTCTTCGTCGGGGCCAATGCCGCCAAGTTCCCGCAGTTCGTGGAAGCCCGCGCGGCAGAGGTGCGCAAGTGAAGCCATCAGCGATCCAGCACGCGATCGGGCGGCGGCTGGCGGCGATCCCCGGCGCGCCCATTATCGTGGTGCCGAACGAGACGACCACGGCCCCGGCTGTGCCCTATCTGATCCTGCAACCACGCAGCCGGGCCGATCTGGACCCGACGCTTGCAGGAAGCGATGGCTATACCGAGGGCAGTACCATCGTGATGGTCGTGGTGGCGCTCAACAGCCGCACCACGGCTGCCGATGATCTCGCAGCGGAGATCAAGGCCGCCTTCCCGAAGGCCGCACGCTTCGAGGGCGTGACGGTCCGTCAGTCCTCTGTCCTTACCGGCTATCCGGACGCCGTGTCGTGGCGCGTGCCTGTGCAGATCGACTGGATCGCCTGAATCCATTCCCTGCCTCGGGATGCCCAAGGGCAGCAGAGGCACCCCACCAGACCGCTCTGACAAGGGCTCAACCAGCGAAAGGGGCCGCTCATGGCCACTATTGTCAAAACGTCCATGGGCGGCCCCGGTCAGCGGCCCGTGACGGAGGTCACCCTGACCGCAACGAACGTGCTGACCTACGAGCCCGGCACCGGCCAGGTGCTGATCCTGCGCAACCCCACGGCAGGCGCAGTGTCGCCCGTCATCGACGGAGCGGACGGGACCACCGTCAGTTACCCCGGCGCCCCGAACATCTCCGTCGCGGCAGGCTTCGCGGTCGGTGCGATCCCGGCCGGCGGCGTCGTGGCCGTCCCGCTCGACACCATCTCGGCCTACCTGCAGGGCGCCATCAACGTGACCGGCACCGGCCTCGTCGCCGTGCTTCTGGGGAACTGATCATGGCGAGCATCACCAACAACACCCGCGAGGCGGTGATCCTGCCGACCGGTCACACCGTGGCCCGGCTGGACCGCCTTGAGACCTCGAACGCAGTCCTGCGCAGTGCCGACAATGTCCGCACCATCACCACCATGGTCGCGGCCAAAATGATCGACGTCGAATACGATCCCGACCCGATCGAGGAAGCCGCCGAGGCCGCCACATCGGTGATCGATGCGCCGGACCGCAAGCCGTGCCCGCAGATCCCGCTCACCCCCACCGCATGGGCCGACGTGCCCGCTGAACCCAAGAAGGACGCCTGATCATGGCACTCATCACCTATATCGGCGCTCTGATCGCCGTATCCGCGGGCGTTCCCGCAACCGTCGACGCGGCAGGCTTTGCCGCCCGGACCTATTCTACGGTCGGCAAGATCACCGAGTGGGGTGAGACGGGCGACCAGTCCGAGGACGTGACCGAGACCACGCTGGCCGGGCGGACCTATCACGCCAACGGCGCCCTGGACGGCGGATCGATCCCCTTCACCTTCCTGAGCGACGGCCCCGATGCCGGGCAGGCGATCCTGCGCACCGCCAACAACACCAATGACGAGGTTTCGGTCCGGATCACCGATCCCGACGGCCAGATCATCTACTACCACGGCAAGGTCGCCAACCTGCGCGACCGCGCCCGCAACGCGTCGACCATGAAGGGTCTGAGCGGCGAGTTCCGCGTCAACTCCGGGACGGTCCGCGTCGGCTGATCCGGTTGGCTTCGGCTGATCGGTAAGGGGCGGCGGCTTCGGGTGTGGCCCGCCGCCCCATCACCTCACACACCCCATGCAAAGGAACACACCATGGACTTTCTGAAGCAATACGACGCGCGCGGCGCGGCCGAGACCGCACGCCCCCTGGAGCTGCGCGACCAGGCCACCGGCGAGGTGATCGAGAACAACGGCAAGCCCTGCATCGTCATGGTCAAGGGCGCCTCCAGCCGGGCCGTTCAGGCCGAGCTGCGCCGCGACGAGTTGGAACGGGCCAAGAAGGCCAAGGCCGCCGCCAAGACCGGCACACAGGTCGACACGAACACCGCACAGGACATGCACGAGGCGACCGTGAAGGCCGCGCTGCGCCTGATCGTGGGCTTCGGCAACATGCAGACCACCGGTGAGGACGGCAAGGCACGCGATCTGACCGTCGAGGATGCGCCGGCGCTGCTGGACCTGAACTTCATCAGCATGGCGCACCTGATGCGCGAAAAAGACGCCGAGCACTGGACCAAGCCGAGCTTCGCGCAGCAGGTCTTGGACTTTGCCCAGGATGATGCGGATTTTTTGGCGGCGTCCACGCAGCCCTAGTCCTCTACGCCCGGCAGCTGGCGTTCCTGCATGGGACGCCAAAGAGCTGGAAGGAGACGCGGCTGCAGTACGCCCGCAAGAAGGGCCGTGACGTCGAGATGCCCCCCGTTATGGCGGGGGCATACCTGATCGATGCCATGTTCCGGCTCGGCCCCGTGCGCGCGGACTTTAACGGCACCCGAGGCGTGGACTGGACCGAGCTGGACGCCTTCGCGCGCCTGACACGGGCGATCAGCGAACCGTGGGAGGCGGAGGCACTGCACGCGATGTGCGATGCCTATGCTTTGGAGGCCGACGAGGGCGCGGATACGCTACGAGAGCCACCATTTCCTGGGTCTTGGTGGGTCTGAACTCGCACTGCCGTGCCTGATGCAACTAACATTACCATACTGCCAGATGCTGATAGTTCGACGTAGTCTAAGTCCACACCTACCACTGCATTTGCACCAACCAGATAAGCTTCCCGCCTTAGTTCCGATAAAGCCGTCTTGCGTGCGTCGCGCATTGTGTTTTGAACAGCTCTAGACCTACCGCCGAAAATGTCCCGAGCACTGGCAAACAGATCTTTAAATATGTTCATGCCAAAAGCACACTCAGCCGTCACGATGTCGATCCGCTCAATGATGATAAGGTCTGATGCTACTTCTGTAGTTAAAATGACCGAATCTATCTTCTCTTGATCACTGCTTGCAGTTTCATACTGAAGAATCTCTGCAGCGCGATCGGCTCCGTGCTCCTGTGTGAGCAGGTGCAAGCGCATGAATCTCTGGTTGCATGATTTACACCGACCATTGATTTGCTGGAAGAAACCGACCTCTCGTCCGCAGTCTGCGCATTCCCTCATCGTCAATCCTCCACTTGCCCTGCGCCATCCTGCGGGGCTTTTGCACATGGGCCAAGGATAAACAAATGACCGCAGGTCCGACGCTCCAACTCATCGTCGACACCACCCGCATGGCGCCTGGCGAAAAGGCTCTCGACAGCCTTGCTCGCAAAGGTGAGCAGACCGAGCAGCAGATCACTGCCAGCATGTCTGATATTGAGCGTGCGATGGCGAGGTCCGGCGTTGCGACGGGTCGTCTCGGCGCCGGCATGAGTCAGCTCGACAAGGCTCTTGTCCAGGCGACGGGCGACCTCCGCCCGCTGAACCGGGAGCTTGATCAGACGGGGCGCGCCGCGGAGAAGGCGGGCGGCGCATTTGCAGGCATGGCCGGGAAGATCCGCCTGATGCTGGGAGGCCTCGGCGCTGCCTTGGGCGTCCACCAGCTGGTCAATTACGCGGATACCTGGTCCGACATTTCTGCGCGTGTCGGCTTGGCTGTGGGTGACATGGACAACGCGGCCCCGACGATGTCCCGTCTGTCCGACATGGCGCGGCAAACCTATTCGTCTTTGAACCTGACGGCCGAGGGCTTTATCGCCAACAGCGTCAGCCTGCGCGAGCTGGGCCTGAACACTCAGCAGCAGCTGGATTATACCGAAGCGCTCAACAACGCCCTGGTGGTCTCTGGCGCCCGCGGGCAGCGCGCCGAAAGCGTGAACCGTGCGCTGGCCGCATCGATGGCGATGGGCAAGATGCAGGGCGATCAGCTCAACACCGTGCTGACGTCCGGCGGTCGCGTCGCACAGGTCCTGGCCGCTGAACTGGGCACGACCACGAACGGCCTGCGGCAGATGGCAACCGACGGCAAGATCACCTCCGACGTGATCTACAATGCCCTCGTCGGGTCGATGGGCGCCCTTCGCGACGAGGCGGCCTCAATGCCTGCCACGATGGGCGACGCCTTCACTCTGATGGGCAACTCCATCCTGACGCTCGTCGGATCATTCGATCAGGTGACGGGGGCAAGCGCTACCATGGCCACGGGCATCATCAAGGTGTCGGACGGCATCAAGTACCTTGCCGCGAACTCGAACATCGTCATCGGGGCGCTTTCCGGAATCACCGCGGCACTCGTCGCGTCGTTCATTCCTGCGGCATACGGGGCTGTCACAGCACTTGCTGCCCAAACAGGCGCGTTCATCCTGCTGAATGGAGGCATTTGGGGCTCTGTGGCAGCCTTGGTCGCGATGCGCGGCGCGCTGATTGCCACCGGCATCGGTGCCTTCGCTGTCGCCGTGGGTCTCGTCGTAGCCAAGTTTCTGGACCTTGCCGACAACGTGGGTGGAGCGGGCAATGCCATGTCCCTGCTAGGCGACGTCGGTATCGAGGTGGCAGGCCGGATCGGGCAAGGGTTTGTGCAGGCTGGTGCTTTGATCGCCAGCGGTGCGACCTACATGAAGGGTGTGTTCCTCGAAGCATTCGCCACCATTGCGCGCGGTTTCGCTTCGATGATGACGACGATCGCGCAGGGTCTGAAGATCATCGGAGTTGGCGATGGGGTCGGTATCGGATCGGGCTTTGCTGCCCAATTGACTGCTGATGCTGACGCCGCGATGGTTACGTCATTGGAGCGTGCCACGGCGGCCGGCACAGCCCTTCGGGATCTTGCCACCACGTCACTGGATTCTGTCGCTGCGCTGCGTCGTGCCACGGGCGGTATGTTTGGGCCCAATCTGCCTGATGAAATTCAAGCAACCACGGATGCTGTGGTTGAATTCGGCGGCGGGGCCAAGAAGGCCGGAAAATCCGCATCCGGAGCCGTAAAGGGCGTGAACGAACTGACGCAAGCCGCCGATCGGTGGCGCCAGAAGCTGCAGGGTGCCCTTGGCCCCATGGCCAGCTACAACCGCGACATGACCGAGCTGTCATCGCTCCATAAGGCTGGTGCGCTTAACGCGGCCGACTATGCCAAGGCGCAGGCGTTGGTCACGGGCGAACTGGCTGATGGGCTGCCCATGGTCGGTGACGTCTCCAAGGCGTTCGGCGACTTCATCGCCAGCGGCCTGCGCGATGCCAAAGGCGCGTTCGACAGCATCTTGGGCAGCTTCAAGAACATGATCTCCCAGATGATCGCCATGGCTGCCAGGAACCGCATCATGCTGTCCATGGGCTTCAGCAGGGGTGCTATCGGTGCAGCGGGAAGTGCCATGGCAGGCATGCCGGGCGCGGCCGGGGCACCTGTAGGTGGCCTGACCGGCGTCGGTGGCGTTCTGGGCGGCATCGCGTCGCTCGGCACGGCAGCCATGTCCGCCTTTACGGGCGGCCTGCAGGCGGCCATGGGCGGCATCGGGTCGATCACCCAGTACACGTCTCTGATGATGGGTGGCGCGACGACGAGCCTTGCCGGGCTCGCCTCGGCTGCTGGGGCCATCGCCGTTCCCCTGCTGGCGGTCGCCGCGGTGTTCTCCTTCTTCAGGAAGAAGACCAAGGAACTGGATGCCGGTCTGCGCATCACCGTCGATGGCTTGAACACCGCGGTCGATACCTTCCGCAAGACCGAGACGCGCCGGTTCTGGGGCCTGTCGAAGAAGACCCGCACCAGCTACGACCGCGCCGATCAGGAGACCCAGGACGCGCTGTCCAGTATCGTAGGTAACATCCAGACCGGTGTCATGGATGCCGCCGCGGCGCTCGGCTTCGGGGCCGAGACCTTCGCGGGTTTCGCGCACCAGATGACCATCAGCACCAAAGGCATGAGCAAGGAGGACGCGCAGCGCGCCGTCGAGCAGGCCCTCGCGGGTCTCGGCGACGGGTTCGCCGGGATGATCCCCGGCCTCAATGCCCTCCGCAAGGATGGCGAAAGCACCACGGAGGCGCTGAACCGCCTGTCCACGTCGCTGACCGGCGTCAACGGCATCATGGACACACTGGGTCACCGCTTCCATGCCGTGGGTCTTGCTGGTGCGGATGCGGCGTCCAAGATTGCCGAGGCGTTCGGCGGCCTGGACGCGATGGTGAGTGCCACGCAGCAGTACTACCAGGCGTTCTACACCGATGCCGAACGACTGGCCGTCACCACCCGCCAGACCTCGGCCGCGCTGGCGGAGCTGGGCATCGCCATGCCGCAGACCCGCCAGGAGTACCGCCGCATGATCGCGTCCCTGGACCTGACCACGGAGGCGGGCCGCGAGGCCTATGCCGCGCTGATCGGCCTGTCGGGTGCCTTCGACCTGATCCTGCCGCAGATTTCGGGCTTCACGCGGGAGATGACGGCACTGCAGGATCGGGTCGTCGCCTCGATCGGCACCGTCATCGGCGGCCTGTCCGAAGCGATCCGCCTGAACACGTCCGCCGCGGCCGACTGGCGCAAGGCGGGTGACGGCATCCGCGACTACCTGGACAAGCTCCGGGGCACGGCCTCGGCACTGTTCAGCCCGCAGCAGGCGCGCGCCTACAACCAGGCGCTCTACCAGCGCACCTTGAGGCAGGCGAACAGCGGCGATGTGGAGGCGGCGGGTCGTCTGCCCGGCGTGGCCGACAGCTACTTGTCCAGCGTCAACGACATGGCACGGTCCAGGACCGAGGCCGCGCTGGCACAGGCCCGCGTGGCCGTGGCGCTAAGCAAGGTCGCGGTCAGGACCGATACCACCGCGACGGCGCTGGAACGGGTCGCGGCGCTGCAGCAGCGGCAGGTCGACATCCTGACCGGCGTGCAGAACTACCTGGCGGCAGGCAACAGCCTGACGCAGGCGGGGATCACGCGCCTTCTGGGTCAGCTTGGCAGCCTGGACGATCGCATCGCGCTGCGGGCCGGCGATGCCCGCACCATCGTCGCGGGCGTCAGCGATGCCCTGGGCAATGCCAACGTCACGGCGTCGCTCACGGGCGCGGACGGGCTGCGCACCAGCATGGGTACGTTGCGCATGTCGCTGGTGGATCTCCGTCAGGCCATCGCGGCCGAGACGGCGCGGAGCGAACGGCAGCGCAAGGTCGCGGCCCTGAACACCTATGTCGGTGGCCTCACGGCCAATGCCGCGGGCAACCACTTCGTGGACGATGCCGATCTCACGGCGATGTCTCGGGCCGCGGGGATCAACACGGCCGGGCTCAACACCAGCCAGATCCGCAATCGGCTGGCGTCCTTCGACGGCGGCGACCTGCTGCGCGGGACGGTCTACGATCCCACGGGCAGCCTGGAGCGCAACTACCTGGAGAAGGAGCGGCTGAAGCAGGAGGTCAGCGGCATCTACGGCACCATCCGGCAGATGATGACCCAGTACGGGGTGACCACGGCCAACCCGTTCGTGCTGAACGACAAGGGCGTGCGGTCCAACCCGCACACCGGGCACTTCTTCATCAACGGGAGGCACATCACCGACCACAACCACCCGTTCTGGAACACCCTCTGGGGCTCGGGCGGGCTGTGGGCGCGGTTCACGTCCGCCGAGACGGCGCTGCGCAACACGCCGGGCTTCGCGACGGGCGGTACCCACCTCGGGGGCCTCCGTATCGTGGGCGAGAACGGTCCGGAACTGGAAGCCACCGGTCCGAGCCGCATCTTCAGCCACCGCCAGAGCCGCGCCATGCTGGACAACAGCGAGATGGTGCGGGAACTGCGCGCGGTCCGCGCTGAGCTCGCGGAGATGAAGGCGCACGCCCGCGGCACGGCCGAGAGCACGAGGGACACGTTCAAGACGCTGCGGGAGATCAATTCCGTCGGCGTCGGGATCGACCCTGACCGGAACGTAGTCTCCGGTCTTGGCTTTGCGTGACTTAGGTACCGTATTCTTCAGGCCGGCGTGCAAAGGCACTATAATCAGCGCGCATTGTTGTGTCTTAGTATGCGTATGGGCGCCAAAAAGGGCAGGGTGCCCTAACTAACGCACCCCGCTTGTAGCCGTCGCGTCGGCACTTTGTAGACAGTGTAGCGAATTTTGCCTTTGGATCGTTGGTTGGCTGGCGCGAAGAACACAGCGTAGGATCCCTCGTAGCAATACTTGATCTTGCAACGAGACTGAGTCTCGTTCACGGATTAAATCTTTGGCTAAACTTACGCTGCCATCGTATTCTTGAGAAGAAAGGTTTCACGTGCCGGACAACCTTAAAGACCCTATCAAAATACCGTCCAGTATACGACAGGCAGAAAATGGGCGGCTTTTGCTTATCGGTGGAAATCACGGCGTGGCAAAAGTTTTCGCAAGTGATAGTCCGGGAGTCCCCGACAGTCGTGTTTCAGTGTTCCTAGATAACCATGATCGGCGTATGAGTTGGACACGCACTCGTAATATAACCTATTCCCAGTGGGTGTTCCCAGATCCGATAGTATTTAAAGGTTCAATGCCACCGGGATCTGTTCGGTCAATATTTGAAGCATCGGTACCTCTACATATTCGCCCGTCAAATATCATGTACCCGCTTGATGTGATCGATGGACATTCTGATCGACAGAGCCTGACGGACAGCCATTACAGTTTAGTTGGCAATATGCATCTTGCGGCTGAAGTCGCTCAAAAAACGCTATCGATAGATACCTCCACGGCACTGGACGTGCTTTGCTCTAGCCTTTTGCCGCTCGTATCTTACACCGGGGACCTCGGTGTGCAGTGCAATCCTCATGTATCAGAGCTTCGTGCCAAGCCACCACAGCTTGCAGGTATCAGGACCGCTTCAAACGGCGTCCAAGCTGGAAACATGGGTATCATACAGCTCACAGTATCTGAAAATTCTATGACCGATCGTACACTGCTCATCTTCGGCGACTCATTCTTCCGAAGCCTCCTGCCAGAACTAGCGCGATATTGGAGAAGTATTGTATTTTTCCGGACTCAGTTTTTTCACGATGAAATGATTGAGGCGATCATGCCTGATGATATTTTGTGCGGACTAGCTGAGCGATACTTTCCTACAACCTCACCTGATTCTGAACGTCCACATTTTTTATCGTATCCGTTAATGATGGGTCGGCGTACCTCCCCGGACGCTGAATTTCCGAAGCTTTGGAATGAACTTGTAGATTCTAAAGCGCTAGCCTCCATAATGTCATCGGAAAAATAAATTTTCTATTATCATTGATATCTTTCAATCTAATATAAAGCCTCGCCATTCGGCGGGGCTTTTCGTAATAAAATAAATGATGCACTGAGAATATTTATTGCCGTATGGGGGCTAATTTGAAAATCATCGAGCCGTACGACGTCACCCCCTCCATGATGCTGGCCAGCAATGTTCCGGAGACCGACCATCCCGCGTGGGTCTCCGGGACGAGCTACGAGAACGGCGCGCGGGTGATCCGGCAGAACGCCATCTGGGAAAGCATCCAGGCGGCCAATGTCGGGCATGACCCTCTCACGGACATGGTGTCGGAGTGGTGGTTCCGGATCGGGGCCACCAACCGCTGGCGTGCCTTCGACAACCGGCTTGGCGGGGTCACCCGCCAGCCCGGCAACATCACCTACACGATCCGCCCGCCGCGGACCCTCAACAGCATCGCGTTCTTTGGACTCGATGCGCAGAGCGTCCGGATCAGGGTCACCACCCCGGGCGCCGTGCTGATCTACGACCAGACCTTCCAGCTCGCCTCGCGCGATCAGGTGGGGACGTTCTGGGAGTACATCTACACGCCCTTCACGGTGCGGTCGGACCTGATCCTGACGGGTCTGTCGCTGCCGTCCGGGTCCTCGATCGAGATCACCGTGGCCTCGACTGGCTCGGCCGAGGTCGGCGAGATCATGATCGGCAACCAGATCGACATCGGCATCTCGCTGATGGGATCGAGCCTGGGCATCGTGGACTATTCCAAGAAGGACCGGGACGAGTTCGGGGGCGTGTTCATCGTTCCGCGCCCGGTCAGCGAGACCGTCCGGTTCCGCTTCTCGGTACCCTCCGGCGGGGAGGCCCGCGTGCAGCAGATCATCCGGCGGATTACGTCCAAGATCTGCGTCTTCTACGCCATCGAGGGCGAGGACCGTTTCGGGATGACCATTGCGGGCATCCTGCGCGACTACGACCTGACGATCGGCGCGGGCAAATCCTTCGGAACCATCGACGCGGAAAGCCTCGTCTAAAACCATCACCCATCATCTCAGGAGCGCCCGTCACCCGGGTGATTTAGCATGGCAATTACCCCACCGCCCACGCCGCCGAACACCGGCAACCCTGCGCAGCTGGAGGAGCGGGCAGACGCCTTCTTCGGCTGGTTTCCAACGTTCGTCTCGGACTACAACGCCGACCTTCCCCTGCTGCGTGGAAAGACCTACGCCGCCCGCGGCGGCACGGCGAACGCGATCACGCTGAACACCGGGGGCGTGGCGCTTGCGACGGGCATGCAGGTCCGGTGGCGGGCGGCGGCGGCGAACTCCGGTCCGGTCACGATCAACGTTGACGGGCAGGGCGCGATCGAGGCGCGGACCATCACCAATGTCGCGCTGCCCGCCGGCTACATCCGCACCGATGCCGACACGGTCGCGACCTATGACGGGACACGCTGGATCGTGGACCGCCAGATCGAGAACGGGATCAATGCCAATGGGGCGTTCCAGCGTACGGCAGATGGCACGCTGCTGTGCTGGGGGTTCGGGACGAGCGGCACCTCGTCAGACACACCAGCGACCTTTCCTGCGGTCTTTATGGCGTCGAACGCTGCCAGCGAGATCATGGTCACGCTTGGGATCAACTCGACCACAACGGCTTTCGGCATGGCGACGCGCTTTACCGCGATGACCAACACCGGGTTAAGTTTCGCCGCCTTTCGGACAGATACCCAAGCGCTCATCTCCGTGCGCGTCACCTTCATCGCCGTCGGCCGCTGGTACTGAGGATCACCCCATGAAGATCATGTTTACCCCGCAGCTGCGGGCTGATGCCCTGTCGCTGTCCCTCGATGGTGACGTGCTGACCGTCAACGGCACCGCCTACGACTTCGGCCCGCTGGCCGAGGGTGGCACGCTGCCCCGCGAGGCTGTCGGCTGCCCGCTGCTGGCCTCCGACGTCACCCGTGTAGGCGGTCACATCATGCTAGCGCTGATCCTGCCCCACGGCAGCGACGCGCCCGAGGCGGCCCGGTTTCCCCAGCCCATCACCGTTACCCAGACCGGGCCGATCCCACTGCCAGTGACCTATGCCGAGGAGGCGCCCGAATGATCGACTGGAGCCAGGTCGTCACCGCCGCGCAGCAGCAGGAAACGGATCGCCAGGCGCTGCGCAATCTGATCGCGGCCCGCCGCCATGAGGCGATGTGCGCGGGGATCAGCATCGCGGGAATGTCGGTCGCAACCGACGACGTCAGCCAGACCCGTTTCGCCGGGGCCGCCGTCAGCGCCATGCTGGACCCCGACTATGCCGTCCGGTGGAAGACGGGCGACGGGTCGTTCCGGCTGCTGTCCGGTGCCGAAATCATCGGAATTGCCAGCGCCGTCCGGGCGCATGTGCAGGCTTGCTACGACCGCGAAGCCGATCTTCTGGCGGCACTGGACGCGGGCGAAGCCGTCGATCCGGAAGCAGGCTGGCCCGGCTAGAGCAGCCCGCCCAGCCATCGCGACCAACCTCCCCTGCGAGGGGCACAATCACCGAGAGGGGCCATGGCCAACATCATCAAGACCTCCGTCGGGGGGGCCGGTACGCGGCCCGTCACGGAGATCGTCCTGACCGCCACCAACGACCTGACCTATGAGCCGGGGGCGGGGCACGTGCTGATCCTGCGCAACCCGACCGCGGCATCGATCGACTGCGTGCTGCGCGGCGCGGACAGCACGACCGTCAACTTCCCCGGCGCGCCGTTCATCTCCGTCGCCGGCGGCTACTCCACCCCCGTCCCGGCCGGTGCCGTCCGCGCCATCCCGCTCGACACCGTGGCCGCCTATCTGAAGGGCCCCGTGACTGTCACCGGTGCTGGCCTCGTCGCGGTGCTGATGCGCGCGGTGAACGGGCGTGGCGCCAGGTCCATCTTCAACGATCCTCCGGCGGCCGTGCCGGGCGATATCCCGGCTGCCGACCCGGCCATCGTGACCAGCCCCGTGATCACCGGCAGCGCGGTTGCAGGCGGCACGCTGTCGTCGACGCTTGGAGCCGCCAGCGGAAATCCCGCGCCCAACGCGACGCGGCAATGGCTGGCTGACGGTGTGGCCATCGCTGGCGCAACCGGTGCTACGCTGGACACCACGGGCCGTGCCGGCCAGTCCATCAGCCTGCGCGTGACCTGGTCAAACGGCATCGGAAGCCCGGCCGTCGCGACCTCCAATGCCATTACCATCGTGGCCGCTGCGACCGCCCCCGTTCCGTTCGCGGCAGGCGACTGGTCCCTCGCCACCGGTCTGGAGGCGAACCAGCTGGTCGTGAACATTGCATCGCTGCCGGCCAATGGCGGGTCTCCGATCACCGCGATCCAGTACTCCGCCAATGGGGGCACGTGGACGGCGCTGCCTGGTGGCGCTGGAACCGGCCCCCGTACGCTGACCATGCCCGCGGCCGCCACGAGCTACTCGATCCGCCTGCGCGCCGTGAACGCAGTGGGCAACAGCACGCCTGGTGACACGAAGACGGCCACCAGCGGGGCGGCTGATACGTCCGCACAGCGGGTCATCGTTCTGACGGACTACGCGGGTGACTGCGATGACGCGGCAGCGATGGCTATTGTGGCGCGTGCGCATGAGGAAGGTGACATAAATCTGCTAGGTGTGGTCACAACCTCAACGGTCTCTACATCAGCGCCAGGTCTTCGCGGCAATCTTGACGCTTACAGGTTACAGTCCATTCCAGTCTACGCCTACCAAGGCGCTGTCGGAACGTACAACGACCGATACAGCATTCAGATGCGTGACGAGTTCGGCGTTCCCGGCCAGACACGAACTGCATACCAGGACGACGTCGCCGGGTTGCGGACGATGCTCGCGGCAGCGCCGAGCGCCTCGGTCAAGCTGATTGACATCGGCGCGCCTATCTCGACTGCTCGCTTGCTAGCCAGTCCTGCCGATGGCATCTCACCTCTTACCGGCGCAGAGCTTGTAGCGGCAAAGGTCGTAGGCTTGTGGGCCATGGCGGGCAATTTCCCGACCGGCGTGTCCGAGTACAACATGAACCGCGACGTGGCCTCGTCGCAGGCTGTGTACAGCAGCTGGCCCACGCCCATCTATGCGCACGGCGGGGAGGTTGGGGCTACGATTTTCACTGGACCAGCCCCGAGCACGGTTTACGGCGATGATCCGGTCAAGACGGCCTTTGATGCGTTCCAGAACATCTATGGCGGTACGCTGCAGAGTGGCCGCCGCCAATCATGGGACCCGGCGACGGTCCATCACGCCATCTATGGCAATCAGGCCCTCTACACCCTGTCCGCAGCCGGAACGATTGCGATCGACGGCACGGGTGTCAGCACCTGGACGGTAAACGCCAGCGGCAATCGGTTCTATGTCACCAAGACTGCGTCCGACGCGGCAATTGCCGCGGCAATGCAGGCTCTGATTGACGACTACGCTGTCATTGCCCCGCCGGGGCCATCCAATGCCGTGAACCGGTTCTTTGATCTGAACGAGGGCAATGGATCACCCACACAGCGTGGCGGCACTCTCGCAATGACCCGCGCCAGCGGCGCGACGTGGCGAACTGACCCTGTTGGTATCGCCCATAGCGGCACGACCAGCCACATGATCCTGCCGGGCGCAGGACTGAACGCTGATGACTTGCTGATCGGGGCCGTGTTCCGCCTGGACAGGATCACCGGGACACAAGCACTAGCTGCCCTGCGTGTAGGGGTGACCAACCAGTACCAGTTTCGGGCTAATGCCGCAGCGCTGGAGGCTGTCGTTTTTACCGGCAATGCAAATACGGCAACGATCCTCGCGTCTCCAAGCCTTCTGGTCATAGGCGATTGGGCTATGGCCGTGGTTCGCATGGGTGATATGGCCACGACCCTCCGCCTGAACGGGGTGGAGGTCGCATCCGCCTCACACCCTGTTCGGAACAAGGCTACGCCTGATGCCGGGGTTGCCATCGCAGGCCGGTACACCGGCTCGGCCTACACCGATTTGCTAGACGGCGACATGATCGGCTTCGGATACGCGACAAACGCCGCCTTGACCGACATTGCCGGGTTCGAGGCCGAGCTCCGAGCCATCGCCTTAGCCAAAGGCATCACCCTCTCCTGAAAACCGTCCAGAAAGGACATTTCATGCCCACCGCTGAAATCGCGGCGCGCCTCGGCGTCATCAATGGCGAGACCGCACGTCCCTTCATCAACGCCTTCAAGCAGGCGTGGTCCTGGCAGGCCGACCGGGGCGGCGCGCAATGGGACCAGCTGGTCGCGGCCGGTCACATGACCCCCGGCGGCCAGTTGATCTCGATCCCGCCGGGGTCAGGCGGGTTCCGCACACGCCTGTTCCACAACATGCCGGCGGAGGCGGGCGGCTCCGGCCGCCAGCGTCTGCGGTGGGACGGGACCTGCACCATTGATCTGCATGGCGCCCGAAACATCACCCGCGTGTCGCCGAACGAGATCCAGTTCGACTTCACTGCCAATGGTGCGTCCTGGATTGACCTGATCGTCCGGACGATTGAGCCCGCAGGCGGACCGATCGAGAACATCTCGCTGGTGCACCAGGATGACTGGGCCGACGCCGATCAGGGCAAGATCTTCCGCCGGCAGTACCTGACCGAGGTGGCGCCCTATCACGCCCTGCGGTTCGATGAGTGGATCGGCATCCTGACCTCGGAGAACCAGGGCGGCCTGCGGATCACAGACTGGGCCAGCCGGGCGCTGCCGACCGACGAGATCTTCCACCGCTTCGTGCCCTACGAGTGGATGGCGGCGCTCTGCCGTGAGGTCGATGCCGACATGTGGCTGTGCCTGCCGACCGCGGCGACCGACGATCACATGCACCAGTGCGCAGCCCTGATCCGCGATCTGATGCCCGCGCCGCGGCAGGTCTATGTCGAGTACAGCACCAAGACCTGGGACTTCTCCGGCACCCCACAGGCGCACTACTGCGCCGCCCGGGGCCGCGAGGCCTTCGGCACCAGCACCGGGTCCGAGTTCCGGAACTGGTACGGCTTGCGGTCGGTGCAGATGGCGCAGATCTGGCGCCGGGTCTGGGGCGGCGACGAGCGGCTGCACACCGTGGTTCAGCACCAGGCGGACTGGGTGGGCGGCGAGGCCGACATCCTGCTGGCACCGCTATGGCGGGACCGCAGCGGGACTCAGGGTCTGCCGGTCTACGTCGCGCCGCACTCGGTGATCGACATGCTGACCGTGCACGCGCAGATAGACGGCGGCATGGCCTATGGCGGCCGGGCCTCGCAGCTGGAGGGCTGGCGCACCTCCCTGTCACAGGGCGCGGCCTTCGACCGGATCCGCGACCAGCTGCTGACGGGCAACGCGTGGGGCGCAGACCGCACGGTCCGCAGCCTGGTGCTCAAGTGGCGGCACTACCGGAGCGAGGCGTCGAAGTACGGCATGGAGCTGAGCGCTTACGAGGTCGGCAACCACATGAACGGCGTCGGCGGCAGCACGGCCCTGCGATCGTTCATCCATGCCTTCTCGGTCAGCCCGCAGATGGGCGAGGTCTATGCCGCCACTTTCGCCGCTCTTGATGCCGCGGGCTTCAACGGGCCGCTATGCATGTCGGTCGAATGCCGGATGCCCGACCAGAACATCATGCACGGCCTGCAGCGCTGGTTGGGCGACCGCAACCCGGCCTGGGCTGCGGTGCGGGCGCTGATCGAGGATGCGCCCGTCACGGTGCCTAAGCCCGTGCCTGTGCCGGTCCCGGAGCCTGTTCCGGTGCCGACGCCTGTGCCGGATAGGGAACCCATCCCCACGCCCGCGCCTGTTCCTGAGCCAATCCCCACTCCGGTCCCCGTGCCGGTTGATCCAACCCCCGAGGAACCCGATATGAGTGCCCGACAAAAGCTGATTGAACTCCTGAGCGTCCTTCAATCTACGACCGCAGACCTGCAGACCTATCTTGCAGCCGATCCTGTCGCGACGCCGCCCGATGTCGTTCCGCCGGTGATTTTTCCGGTCTCGCCGCCCGTCGCCGCACCGGCAGGGCCGATCTGGGACCAGTACAAACAACCGGTTCTCAGCATTCCGCCGGAGATAACGGTGCCTGCCGGTGCGGCTGACATCTACATTCCTGTGTCCGTTGATCAGTGCGACCGCAATTCTTTCATGGCGTATGTCGATCGTCTGGTGAACCTCACGGGCGGCAGCATCAACGTCGGGTCTGCGGACTCGCAACGCGCGAAGTTTGCCGGCATGGACGTGGTGTATCACTGGTCCCCCGGTGACGATGTCCTGCATTGGATCAAGATCACGCCTCGCGACCGCCACGCCGACGGTCAGGCTTTCCAGATCACCATCCGGGTCAAGGGCCTCGGCGATAAGCAGAAGGGCCGCACTGTCAAGGTTCGGTTCTCCTCGGCAGTTCCCACGCAAGTCATCACGCAGCCGTTCCACCGTCCTCTGCGCCGCCTGGACCTGTCCCGCGCCACACGCAAGAACATGTTCGACCCGGCTACGCTGACGTACAACCCGACAGGAGATGGCGGCGAATGGATGTCTGCCCTGAGCCATGGACGGTCGCAGGACGGCAATCAGGAGACGGGTCTTTATGCCGATGCTTCTATCGCAGGGGCGGACAATCCCATCAGCTACGATGCTGCCGAGAAGGCGATCCGCCTCCACTCGGTCGGATATGCGAGCCGGGTCGAATGGGACAAGCGCAACTGGAGCTACCAAGCTGCTGTGCTTCAAGGCCTGCATCGAGATGATGTCTGCGGGGTCGAGGGAGTCTGGCGCATCGAGGCCAAGATCCCTGTGCGCCGCTACAGCTGGCCCGCGTTCTGGCTCGTCAATCGTTCAAAGGCTTCTGCCGGGTTCTACTACAGCCAGTGGCCCGGCGAGATCGACATCCTGGAGAAGTTCAACCATGCGTGGGGCGCGGCTGATACGCCGTACACCAGCTCGTTCGCGCAGCACTTTGGTCCGATCAACGAATGGCAGAACAAGAAGGGCGCTTTCGGAAACGACTTCGAAGTTGACCAGTACGGTTCGCCCCGGACACCGCTGGATGAGGTCTACACATCCTGGGCGGTTCACGTGACCTATGACCCGGTGGACACCACTAAGTCGGAAGTCACGTTCTTCGTGAACGACCGCGAGGTGGGCTGCCAGATCCTGCACGCACGACACCAGGATCTGGCCCGCAAGATCGAGTTCTACCCGATCTTCAATGTCGCCGTGAAAACGCCATCAGGTTACACTCCGGAGCGGTACAACACCGACGACGGGCGCGGCCGAACCGGTGACATGCTGGTGCGGGATGTGGCCTACTATCCGACAGGTGCACAGTTCGCCTGATCTGATCTCCATGGTTCCGACCAACCCGCCCGCCATTGTGCGGGCTTTTTCATGCCCGGCGACCGGGCGTGAACCCCAGCCCATTTCACGGAGGCCGCGATGGCTGATGACACCACCCGCCGTCGCACGGCCGGGCCCATACCATGAATGAGCTGATGACCCTCGTCCGGGAGGTGGGCGGCGGCCTCGCCGGGGTCGTGATTGTCGTCCAGGGCTGGGCCAACTGGATCCAGTACAAGCGCAACGGCGAGCTGCAGGACAAGATGCTGGAGATGGCGCAGGCGATGGTGAAGGAAAGCCGCGACCTGATCACCGACACGAACAAGACCACCGCGGCAAACACCGAAATCATGGGCCGGGCTGTCCGGCTCTTGGAGGATCGCCGGAGCGAAACCCGGCTTCTGGAGGATCGGCGATGATGGGGCGGCTCATTCGACAGCTGACCGGCCACGGGCGCCGGGCCGAGAAGGCCGACACGATCATGCGCGAGCACATGACAGACTCGGCCCCGGAGAAGCGGGCCATAAAGGCACGGGTGCGGGCAATCGAACGCCTCGTGGAGCAGCTGGAGAAGGACACGCAGACATGGCACTGACAATCGGGCTGATCGCCGTCATCAACGCGCTCGGCTATTTCGCCGTGATCTGGGCGTTCCGCGCCAGCTTCCGCGAGCTGCGGTCCGCGACCTGGTGGTTCGCCACCGGCTTCATGATCCTCGCCGGGGCCATCATCCTGCGCGGCCTATACTGGGACGTTGGCATGCCGCTTCTGCGGATGTGGGTGCCGGGGTTCGCCGAGCAGTGGACCGATGCGACCCACGGGCGGCTGATCAACATCGTCTTTGGCCTGATGAAGATGGCGTCATTCTTCTGCGCCTTGAAGTGCCGCCAGCTGCTGATCCCGGAGGATGAGCGACACCATTGGCCTCTGTGGCGCGCTTGGCTGCACCCCACGAAGATCAGGCTGCTGCCTTGGCGATAGAAAAAAGGCCCCGCTGGCAGGCGGGGCGAGAACAGAAGCAGGGTAAATATTCCACTGTGTATGCCCCATAACGGGACTTCTCCCGGATGGTTCCATTCCAAGTTGTTTCGGAAGTTCGGCGGCGGCCCCAGATCGGGCAAGACAGGGACCGCCTAACCGAACGACAACGAATATGCGCGACTCGGCTGCACACACATTAATCGCCTGCAAATGAAAGCCAAGCTCGCCCGCCCTGACCGGCGGGCTTTTTCATGTCCATGCCCACGAGGAGGCAGTCATGCCACACTTCCCCATCAAGCTCATCGTGCTGCACTACAGCGCGACCTATCCCGACCAGGATTGCGGCGTGGCCGACATTCGCAAGATGCACCTCGCCCGCGGGTTCAACGACGTCGGCTATCACTACGTGATCCGGCGCAGCGGAGCCGTCGAGAAAGGCCGCCAGGACGCGACCGTCGGTGCGCACGTCGCGGGCCACAACACCGGCAGCCTAGGCATCTGCTGCATCGGGGGCATCGAGCGGGCGACCGGCCCCAATGTCGGTGTCGACAACCGCACCGAGGCGCAGAAGGCTGCGACCGTGAAGCTGGTCCGCGAACTGCTGGCCAAGCATCCCGGCGCCCAGGTCGTCGGCCATCGTGATCTGGGCGCCACCCAGTGCCCCGGCTTTGACGTGCGCAGCTGGTGGGCCGCGGCCAACGCCCGGCCGCCCGTCGTGGACAGCATCCCGGCGAAGCCCCTGCCGTCCCCATCTGCACCTGTCACGACCGGCCCTGCCAAGGGCGCCATCTACATCCTCGCTGCGCTGGCTGCTGCCACGCTGGCCTATTTCGGAGTGAAATGATCGTGGCTCAAATCGGAAAGAAGCTCCGAAGCCTGCAAAACGGCATGGTCGGGTTCATGTGCCCCGGCTGCAATGGGATGCACGCCATTACCGTAGAAGGGCCCAATTCGTGGGGTTTCAACGGTAATGTTGACGCCCCCACATTCACTCCGTCAATCCTTGTTCGCTGCGGCTCTGCGGTTGATCCGAGCTTTATTGATGAGCCGGGTGATCCGCCGACCGTCTGCCACAGCTTCGTAAGCGACGGGCAGATCCAGTTTCTTGCCGACTGCACACATCAACTGGCGGGCCAAACGGTGCCACTGCCTGGCTTTGGAGTTGTCGAATGAACCCCCTGATGATCTTCAAGGCCCTCCGCGACCTGTCTGCCCTGATCGAGCAGGCGAACCGCCTGGCTGGGCCGGACAAGCGCTGGTCGCTGGCCTTCACCAACCGCTCCTTCATCGTCGCCTGTGTGGCGTTCGTCGCCGCGGCCGCGCTGATGATCGGCCTGCCTTTTCCCATGCCAGTCGATGTCACGGCAGAAACGGTCTATGCGGTGATCACCGTGGCAGGTCTGGTCTGGGCGGGTGTCGAGCGCATGCTCGGCAAGACCCGGGCGATCTGGAACAGGAAGCAGGCCGTCGAGGCTCTGACGGAGGCCGATGCCCTGACCACGGCTCTGAACAAGGTGCCAGGCGTGAAGGCGGAGATGCAACGACGCTAAACGATTGATCGGCGTTTCCGAAACAAACCCGTCAGTTTAGTGTTACTATGACCTCATCCATTACTGAGGGAGGAAGCGCTGTGGCCGAACGTGTGAAGACGAGAAAGCTCCAGCCGCCATCTGCTGCCGCTTTGATGGAGAGGCTTAGAGATCCGAGAGTGAGCATGCTGGATCACCCCTACAAGCAAGAGAGCTTTCTAGACCAGATGATTGATAAGAAGGTCGCTCATGCCGATCGCGTGCTCAGGCTTTACGACAAGTCGGCCCACCGGCTGATCTGAGACTGTCGCACGTCTTGCTCAATGTTCTTCTTACGTTCTAATTGGACCGGAAGGAGACAGCCATGCCCCGCCACCGAATCCACGAACCGATTTTCCCGGAGAACCGGGCCCTCTACATCATCTGGTGCGAGGAGTGGCAGGGGGATCGGTACTCCCTGGCGGCCGGGCACCTGAGCGCCATGATCGCGGCGTGGGACGCGATGGTAGACTACTCGCCACGCGACCGGCTTTTGCTCCAGTTCGGCAGCCGAGTGCTTCGTATGAGGGAACCCATATAGCTAGCCTTCCACGGTCAACGTCGTGTTTAAAATAAGCGGGCGAATCCACACCTGCTTGGCGCTATCTCCGCCGATGCGGTGAGTTCAAGAAATAAAATTTAGCAACCCATAACCCCTAGGCTTGGCTATCCATGCAACCTAAAATGGACAGTGGCGCGCATGTCAGAAATCGTACAGAACAGCGCCAATGATCTGAACGCACAGAAGACTGATCGACCCGCACACTCATGGATCAACCACTGGGACAGCTCTTGGGAACAGTGCAGGAGCATAGAATAGAAGGAAGTTGCTTTGACAACGGAACGCAGGTTCACCGACACGCACCTTATCCTTATGGAGATCAGGCGTATAGGAATTCTGATCGATGGGTCCCGTCAAACTGACGAAGGTGCTCAAAAGCGGTCTGAAGAACTGCGTGACGAGGTCGAGCGCGGCCGCATCCTTGCAGCAAAATTTGCTGAGCAGATATCGTGTCTTACTGAAGCTTATAACAGAATCACGAAACAATTGCAGCAAAGAGATGAGTTGATTGCCTCTATGAGAGGCAACACTCAATCTGGCGATCCCCTAGATGTAAGCAGTTCCATCGACCCCGAACTCCGTGAAGCGATTAGAAGTTCCCTCATTAGAGCACGAGAGCAAGCTGATGAGGCAATAAAGCGCGCCGACGTCCTTGAGGCTGAAGCCGTCACTCTGCGTGATGAACGAAATAAGGCACGTCAGGATGTCGAGGAAATACGGGCTAGTAACTCGTGGAAAGTTACCGCGCCTATTCGAGCTGTAACAGGCTTGTTTCGCCGATAGACCTCGGGTCTCTCATTGACGGCATAAGTGCTTTCCGGTGCTTATTGATACGACAGGAACAACACTTTGGCTAACGCGACTTCCGATCAGGGCTCATCATCAGAGTTGGAACTGACCTCAGCGAAACGATTTTTCGATGCCGCTGCATATCTGACATTGTATCCTGATGCTCACAGTTACAAAGCAGGCCCATGGGCTCACTACGTCAACCATGGGCAGTCCGAACGTAGAACACCTAACCCGCTTTTTGATCCCTTGTGGTATCGTGCTCAAACGGACGATCAAATCACCGATCCATTCGGGCACTATCTTACGCAGGGATGGCGGAAGTTACTTTCTCCCCATCCCTTGTTTGACCCCATTTGGTATCTCGCGCATAACCCTGACCTGATATCCGCCAATCTAGACCCCATTGCACATTACCTTGAGCACGGATGGCACGAAGGCCGTCCTTTGCATGCCTTGTTCGATCCGACGTGGTACCTAAATGCATATTCCGATGTCCGGGCGAGCGGCGTGGAACCCCTTTCGCATTTTTTGGTAAGCGGATGGCGACAAGGACGTAGGCCTCATCCTTTATTCGATACAAAGTGGTTTCTTGAACAAAACGCAGATCTACGTGGATCTGATGTAAATCCGTGGCTTCACTACATTCAGCATGGCTGGCGAGAAGGGCGCTCTCCCCACCGAGGCTTCGACGTTAATTGGTATACACAAAGCTATCTGCAGACCTGGCGACGTGAACAAGAGCCTCTTGCACATTATCTTACAACTGGATGGCGAGATGGCCTGAAGCCGAGCGAGAACAGCTCTGCTGCCGTTCATGCAGCAGGTAGGAATGCACCGTTGCTCGAGCAGGAAATAATAAACCTAGCGGCAGTTGGAACCTCCGCCAGCGACGATCTTCGGCACGATGGTCGTCGTGGAACAGTACTACTGGTGACGCATGAGACGGAAGTTGGGGGAGCGCCGCATGTACTAAAGCAAATCGCACTCTTCTTGCGTGATCGAACCAGGTTTGACGTGCGCATAGCTGCGATCAACGGTGGCAATTTGCGTGAAGCTTTTGCCAACGTAGCGCCGCTTCTTGTGTTGTCTGAGCACACAATGCAATCACGGGATAGGGTTCTACAGGACTTTGCAGGTCCAGACTTAAAGGCAGTTTTCGTAAATTCGATAGCGAGCGGTGGAATATTAGATCATTTGCCTGCAGATCTGCCAACTGTGGCATTTATCCATGAATTGCCTCAGTTGCTCGACCGCTATCCAAATCAAGTTTCTCTTGTACGTGATAGAGCCTCTAGAATTATCGGCGGTGGACCAGACGTCACAAACGCGCTTGAGGTTCGGTACAAGTTCGATCCTGAGAAGCTCGTTTCAGCAGTTAGTTTCATTGAATCGTTACCCCCAGGCACGGATTTTGTAGAGCGGCGTGATGCTGCGCGTGCAGCCTTAAACATAGGGTCAGATCGTTTCGTTGTAATGGGTTGCGGACTTCTTCATTGGCGCAAATCCCCAGAGAAGTTCATCGAGACGGCGCATCTATTGACCGAGCGTGGAATTGACGCTGACTTTGTATGGCTGGGTGGTGGCCCAGATCACGATAAATGCAATCAGCTCGTTGAGCATTATGGGTTAACGGATCGAGTCCGTTTTACCGGCTATGAGCCGGATGTGGCCGGCAAGCTCGCTGGTGGCGACCTTTTTCTCCTAAGCTCCTGTGAAGATCCATTCCCGCTGGTTGCACTATATGCCGCTCAAGCTGGTCTCCCAATTGTTTGTTTTAAAGACGCTGGCGGAATAGAAGGTTTCGTCTCAAACGGCAGTGGCATTGCGGTACCACATATGAACAGCGTTGCGATGGCAGATGCTGTTGAAAAATATTATGTTGATCGTGCTCGCGCATGTGCCGATGGTGTTCTGGGCCAATCACAAGTTACTCGCGGTCATACCATTGACGTTATCGGTCCCTTACTGCTTCATCACATCCGCGAGGCAGCGATGTTGCCCCCAGAGGTGACTGTTGTTGTCCCAAACTACAACTACGAAAAATATTTGCCTGAGCGTCTGGATAGTATTGCAGCACAGACATTTCAAGATTTTGAAGTTGTTCTTCTTGATGACGCATCATCTGACAAATCAGTTGCTGTCCTACAGAGTTTTGCTGATAGGCGGCCTGGTACGAGGCTGGTTGTAAATCCGCAGAACAGCGGATCCCCCTTCGTGCAGTGGCTACGAGGTATGGAGTTTGCAAACGCCGAACTAATCTGGCTTGCTGAGGCAGATGACAGGTGTACACCTGATCTATTGATGCAATTGCTACCCTTCTTTAACGATCGAAACGTACGAATTGCATCGTGTGCGTCCCGTCCAATAACTTCCGATGGTGAATTGATTGGCGACTACAGACCACTTTATCTTAACCGTATTGCGAACGGGCGATGGGATAACGACTATATCGCAAGTGATCATGAAGAGGCAAACGCAGGGCTTGGCATTGCAAACTCTATTCCAAACGCCAGTGCTGTAGTTTTCCGGAAATTTGCACCAGAGCCTCAATTTGTCACTCAGCTTACCGATATGCGGCTATGTGGCGACTGGTATTTCTATTGCCGGGTAATGCGTGGCGGTCTCGTTGGTTATCGTGCGCGTGAGATGAATGATCATCGTAGACATGAGAGCACCGTCACCAAACAGCTTGAAGGCTCAACTCATTACTTTTCCGAACTGGCTGTCGTACGAGACTACCTCGGCCGCAACTACCACCAAAATTCCGATTGCCGAACTCGTATAGCTGAATTTCTAGCTCAAGATATCGCGCGTTTCAAAGTCAACGACGATACTGCATCTGCAATTCAAACTACTAGGAAAAAGGATCTACCGTCTCTACTCGTTGTAGCCCCGGACTTGTCGCCCGGGGGTGGTCAGGTGTTTGCACTCTCTATTGCAAATGAATGGGCCGCGCGCGGGGGACGGGTTGTACTTCTAAATGTCGAGAGCCAGCCCTCTCACCCAGCGATGATCTCACGTGTATCTCCCGAGGTTATGCTAGTCGGCGCGCATGACCCAGGAGCCGATTTGCGAACACTGATTCAGCGTTTCGATATTGACGCAGTGCACTCTAGCATTTGGTGGGCGGACAGGTGGGTTGACGATCACCGTCATAATTTGCCGGCTGAAATGCCTTGGATAATCACAATGCACGGCTGTCACGAAACTATCCTCGCGGAGCCGTCGATTGATGACAGCTTCATTGAGCGGATGGGGCGTATGTCAGAGCGCGCCAGTTGGGCATATACCGCAGCTAAAAACCTCGCTGTTTTTAAAACCATGCCCCAGCCGCGTCGGTTGGTTAAAATTCCAAACGGAGTGCATCTTCAAACTGATGAATCAGGCCCGGATAGAGCAGCGTTAGGTTTGCGATCTGATGCGTTAGTTTTAGGGTTAGCTAGTCGAGCAATCGATTCTAAGGGGTGGCACGAAGCGGTCCGTTTGACGCATCGCCTGAACGACGCAGGTTATCCGACTGATCTTCTTCTTATTGGGGAAGGACCCACGGCTTCAGTTATTAAAGAACAAGGCCCGGCCCACGTCCGTCTGCTTGGACAGGTCAGTAATCTGCAAGCGCATCTGCGGATCCTCGACATCGGGCTGTTGCCTAGCTATTTCCCGGGTGAATCATTGCCACTTGTGCTCCTTGAGATGATGGCCCAAGGCATCCCTTCAATTGCGTCTCACATTGGTGAGATACCTTGGATACTTAACGGTGGGGATGATCCGGTTGGGCTTCTGGTGCCATTGTCATCGTCTGGTGTTGATGAAGATATCCTCTTTGCCCATGCAATTAAGTTGTCCGATAAAGCGCTCCGCTCCAAATTGTCTTTAAACGCCAAGGTTCGTTTTCAAAAGGAGTTTGAAATTGGAAGAATGCTGGATCGATATATCGAGCAATACCGGGGGCGTTGACATGGTGATGTTGACCTTCGGTAATATTCATTATTGCGTAGTGTCTTAGGAAAACCTTTAGTTGCTTTTAGCAAAAGTCTGGCGCGGTGTGTCAGGACTGGCGGCGGCTACTATAGCAAAAAGTGTGGGACAAGAGTTGACTAAAAGAATCTATATGCACATGGGCTTACAGAAAACAGGCACCAGCAGTATTCAAGTGATGCTAGCGTCATCCGGTAAAGCTTTAGAGGATTTCGGGTATTTTTTTCCGAACCTTCCTGTTCCTCAGACCGAGCGAAGCTCAGTTTGGACGTCGCCTTTTAGACATAACTGTTTAGCTGCAACATATGCAGACTTCCATTCAACATTTCAGCCGTTGACGGCTCCGGAACATACCGTCCTAATGGGAGCTATGCGATCGTCGAAATATGATCCAATATTATCGGCGGAAGAATTTAGTCGTCAGTTAGATTTCTCACGTATCGCTAGAGGTTTAGCTGGCTTCGAATTGGTCGTGCTAATCTATCTACGGCGCCAAGACCGATACATGGAATCTCTTTACAATCAACGTAACAAAATACTTGTTTCACGTTGTGATACAAGCTTCCTTGGTGATTCTATACTTACTATTGATGATATGCGTCAGTTTATACAGGTTTCCGGTTACGATAAGATTATGAATTTTCATTCTCTACTAAAGAGAATCGAAAATGATTTAAAACCGATTTCAATATACGTTCGGGATTTTAATAGATTATCCTTACGGGGCGGTGACGTTTGCGACGATTTTTGTTCGCTCATCAACGTCGACATTGATCAAATGTCCCGACCAAGGACGGAAGCTAATCAGTCAATTGGCAACCATGTTATTGCGTCAATCAATGACACGTTTATGAGTTCTGGGCGTGAAGCCGCAAAGGAAATGATGTCAGAAATAAATTTACGAATGTCTCAGGGCGAGGATTTTTCTGGAGATTATAAAATTTTATCTGACGGTGATCGACAGTCACTGCTGGATGAGTATGCAAATCAAAATGACGAATTGAAACGCGACTTTGGAGTTAGCTTCTATTAGCATCAGCATATAATTAGCTTGGTCGTGTGGTGATATGTCTTCGTACAGCCGAGCTCGCTTTCAGATATCCAGAATCAATGGTTTTAAGAGTCTGGAGATGGCGGTTGCTGCAAGCGCGACGGCGGAGAACAAGGCCTTCAGGCCCTTGTGGCAGCGGGCGGCAAGCCAGCACCCTTTCGACCAAGCACAGTTGTTTGAGATTTTTCCGCTCTGTACGCGTTGTTCGTCGTCTCGGCTTCCCATGGCTCTCGTGAAAAAATGACTTCGGCTGCTCCATGTGCGCGTCGGTTAGCCGGAAGGGATAGTTCATCCCCTCCAGTTCTAATGGCATGGTTAATGCAGGCCACGCAGCGTCAAGCAGGTCAATAGGTCCTGACCCTACTATCGAGTATGCGCACCGAATATTCGATAGGGCGGCGAGCAAAACGCTACGCTCACCTTCCGATGTACAATGGGCATTAGAAATCGACGACAATACGAAGCGCTCCTCGGTTCGCTGAACCGGCATTGATGTGAACAAAGAGTGATAACGTCATTTCGAGCATGCCTACAAAGCGTATAATCACGATGATTGCTGGTGGTTCGACGTTCTACGCTTCGTTCACATCGAAGATGTCAGGGGTTCAAATCCCTTATCACCCACCATTTCCCTTGCCGGTTTGCGCTTTTCGCCGCGGGCGCCTATATCGGCGGCCTTGACCCGCAATCCCGGACCGCCCATGCCCGACCCGATCAGTGATGCCGCGCGCCTTTCGGTCGCGCCGATGATGGACTGGACCGACCGCAACTGTCGGCGGTTCCACCGGCTGATGTCGCGCCGTGCGCTGCTGTACACCGAGATGGTGACCGCGCCGGCGATCATCCACGGCGACCGGCCGCGCCTGCTGGATCACGACGCCGCCGAACACCCGATGGCGCTGCAATTGGGCGGATCGGACCCTGCGGAACTGGCCCAGGCCACGCGCCTGGCCGCCCCCTGGGGTTATGACGAGATCAACCTGAACTGCGGCTGTCCAAGCGATCGCGTGCAGTCCGGGGCCTTTGGTGCGATCCTGATGACCACGCCGCAGGTGGTCGCCGATTGCGTGGCGGCCATGCAGGACGCCAGCGCCGTGCCCGTGACCGTCAAGTGCCGCATCGGGGTGGACGACCAGCAGGCCGAACAGGTGCTGCCCGAATTTCTGGACATGCTGCAGCGCACGGGCATCCGGCGGGTGACGATCCACGCGCGCAAGGCCTGGCTCAAGGGGCTCAGCCCCAAAGAAAACCGCGAGGTCCCGCCGCTGGACTATCCGCTGGTCCACGCGATGAAGTCGCAGTTCCCGGCACTGCATCTGTCGATCAACGGCGGCATCGCGACGCTGGACCAGGCCCGCGACCAGTTGGCGGTGATGGACGGGGTGATGATCGGCCGCGCGGCCTATCACGAACCGTGGAACATCCTGGGCGGCGCGGATGTGCTGTGGGGCGACGTTCCGCCCTTTGCCGCCCCGGCCGAGGTCGCCGTGGCGATGCGCCCGATGATCGTCGATCACATCGCCAAAGGCGGGCGGCTGCACCAGTTCACGCGGCACATGCTGGGCCTGTTCCACGGCCAGCCCGGCGCCCGCGCCTGGAAGCGCACCCTGTCCGAGGGGGCGTCCAAGGGCGGGATCGAGGTCTATGACGCGGCCCTGGCGCAGGTGACCGAGGCCGCGCTGGCCTAACCGGCGGTCTTCTCCGCGACCTTGGCCGCGTTCCACAGGCGGTCCATCTCGGCCAGGTCGCTGTCCTCGGGGCGGCGGCCGTCTGCGGCCAGCGCGGCCTCTATGGCGGCAAAGCGGCGCGTGAACTTGGCGTTGGCGCGGCGCAGGGCCAGTTCGGGGTCGATCTTCAGGTGGCGGCCCAGATTGGCCATCACGAACAGCAGGTCGCCGAACTCCTCCTCCATCGCGTCGGGGCCCAGGGTATCGCGGGCCTCGACCAGCTCGGCCGTTTCCTCGGTGATCTTGTCCAGGACATCCGCGGGGCCGGGCCAGTCAAAGCCGACGCGCGCCGCCCGGTTCTGCAGCTTAAGTGCCCGCGTCAGCGCGGGCAGGCCCAGGGCGACCCCGTCCAGCGTGCCGCGTTCGGCCTTGCCGGCCCGCTCGACGGCCTTGATCGCCTCCCAGTCCTTGACCTGCTGTTCGGCGGACTTGTCGCGAGATTCGTCGCCGAAGACATGCGGATGCCGGAAGATCAGCTTGTCGCTGATCGCGGCGGCACAGTCGGCGAAATCGAACATCCCGGCCTCGCGCGCCATCTGGGCGTGAAACACCACCTGCAGCAGCAGGTCGCCCAGCTCTCCGGGCAGCTCGTCCCAGGCCTGGCGCTGGATCGCGTCCTCGACCTCGTGGGCCTCCTCGATCGTGTAGGGCGCGATCGAGGCGAAGTCCTGTTCGATGTCCCAGGGGCAGCCGGTCCTGGGGTCGCGCAGGGCGGCCATGATGTCCAGCAGGCGCGTGATCTGCGCGGCGGGGTCGAGGGTCATTGCAATTCCCTTCGTCAGGCGGAAGATGGCCCATCGACTGCCACAGCATAAGGCCCAAGTCCACATGCCCGTCCTGAACCGCATCGCCGATTTCGCAGATCAGATGACCGAATGGCGCCGCCACCTGCACCAGCATCCCGAACTGGGCTTCGACTGCGGCCAGACCGCCGCGTTCGTCGCGGCGCGCCTGCGCGAGTTCGGCGTGGACGAGATCCACGAGGGGATCGGCCGCACCGGGATCGTGGCGATCATCCGCGGGCAGGGAGAGGGCCCGACCATCGGCCTGCGCGCCGACATGGACGCCCTGCCCATGACCGAGACGACGGGCCTTCCCTGGGCCTCGACCGTGGCGGGGCGGATGCATGCCTGCGGGCATGATGGGCACACGACGATGCTGCTGGGGGCCGCGAAGTACCTGGCCGAGACGCGCAACTTTGCCGGCCGCGTCGCGCTGATCTTCCAGCCCGCCGAGGAGAACGGCGGCGGCGGCGACGCGATGGTGCAGGACGGGATGATGGACCGCTTTGCCATCGAACGCGTCTTTGCGATGCACAACAATCCCGGCCAGCAGACCGGCAGCTTCCAGACCACCCCCGGTCCGATCATGGCCGCCGTCGACACGTTCGAGATCGACGTGCAGGGCCGCGGCGGCCATGGCGCGATGCCGCACCTGACCGCCGACCCGATCGTGGCCGCCGTGGCCGTGGTCGAGGCGATCCAGACGATCAGCAGCCGCAACCATCACACCGCCGACGACCTGGCCCTGTCGGTCACCCAGATCCACACCGGCAGCGCCGACAACATCGTGCCGGACACGGCCTATATCTGCGGGACGGTGCGGACCTTTGCGCCGCATGTGCGCGACATGGTGCGCCGCCGCATGACCCAGATCTGCGACGGGCAGGCCCAGGCCTATGACGTGGAGATCCGCCTGAACTATCAGGAAGGCTATCCCGCGACGGTCAACGATGCCGAACAGACCGCCTTTGCCGTGCGCGTCGCCAAGGAGATCGCCGGCCCCGCCAATGTCGATCCCGACGCCGGCCGCGAGATGGGGGCCGAGGATTTCAGCTATATGCTGAACGCGCGGCCCGGCTGCTATCTGTTCCTGGGGCAGGGGGACGGCGCGGGGGTCCATCACCCGGCCTATGACTTCAACGATGCGATCTCTCCGGTCGGGGCCAGCTTCTTCGCGCGGCTGGTCGAACGGGCGCAGCCGGCGCAACCCTGATCACAAGGACGTTCGCCGCCCTTGCCAGCAAGGCGGCGGGCGCTTTCTTGCCAAGGGCGGACAGCGCGGCTAGGTTGCGCGCCAATCCTGACGCGGCCCCGGTCGCGCCCCCAGACCGAAAGGACCCTTGATGTTCGTGACCCCCGCCTATGCCCAAGCCGCCGGCGGCGCCGGTGCCGGTGCTGCATTCGCGCAGTTCATCCCGCTGATCCTGATCTTCGCGATCATGTACTTCCTGATGATCCGCCCCCAGCAGAAGCGTCTGAAGGCACATCGCACGATGGTCGAGAACGTCAAGAAGGGCGACCGCGTCGTCACCCAGGGCGGCATCCTGGGCAAGGTCGTGTCGGTGGGCGAGGACGAGCTGGAGGTCGAGATCGCGACCGGCGTGCGTGTCCGCGTGATCCGCAGCACCCTAGCACAGGTCGTCACCAAGACCGAACCTGTCGCCGCAAACAGCTGAAAAGGCCCTAGCCAAGATGCTTCAGATCGACCGATGGAAGCGCGTCCTGATTTTCGGGATCTGCCTTCTGGGCCTGCTATATGCCTTGCCCAACGCCTTCTACGCCCGCGTCGAGGCGCATAACGATGCCGTGGCCCAGATCGAGGCCACCGGCGTCGAGACGCCCGAACTGGCCGCGGCGCGGGATGGGTGGCCGTCGTGGATGCCGTCGCATCTGGTCAATCTGGGGCTGGACCTGCGCGGTGGCGCCCATCTGCTGGGCGAGGTGCAGGTCGACCAGGTCTACAAGTCGCGCATGGATGCGCTGTGGCCAGAACTGCGCCGCGCGCTGTCGGATGCCCGCGACACCGTCGGATCGGTCCGCCGCGTGGCCTCCCCCGACGGCGTCCTGGCCATCGAGATCGGCAATGCCGACCAGATGGCCGCCGCGACCGAGATCGTGCGCAGATTTTCCACGCCCGTCACCACGCTGACCGGCGCGGGCCAGCAGTCGCTGGCCATCAGCACCCAGGGCGCGACCCTGACCATCCAGCTGTCGGATGCCGAAAAGGCCGTCACCGACGACCGCACGATCCAGCAATCGCTGGAGATCGTGCGCCGCCGCGTCGACGAGGTCGGCACGCGTGAACCCACCATCACCCGCCAGGGCGAGGACCGCATCCTGATCCAGGTGCCGGGCATCGGATCGGCCGCGGAACTCAAGGAGCTGATCGGCACCACCGCGCAGCTGACCTTCAACCCGGTCGTGGGCACCACCGCCGACCCGCAGGCCCAGCCCGGCGTCGGCCAGACGATCGCGCCGTCCATCGACCAGCCGAACCTGTTCTATATCCTGGAACAAAGCCCCGTCGTCACCGGCGAGGATCTGGTGGACGCCATGCCCGCCAGCGACGAGAACGGCCTGCCTTCGGTCAACTTCCGCTTCAACCCGACGGGGGCGCGGGCGTTCGGGGCCTATACCTCGGCCAATATCGGCCAGCCCTTCGCGATCGTCCTGGACAACGAGGTCATCTCGGCCCCGGTCATCCGCTCGGCGATCACCGGCGGATCGGGCCAGATCTCGGGATCGATGGACTTCGACCAGGCGAACCAGCTGTCGATCCTGCTGCGCGCCGGCGCCCTGCCGGCCGAGCTGACCTTCCTCGAGGAACGCACCATCGGCCCCGAACTGGGCCAGGACAGCATCGAGGCCGGGCGCATCTCGGCCATCGTCGCCACCGGGCTGGTCGCGGCCTACCTGATCGCCAGCTATGGCCTGTTCGGCGTGTTCGCCTCCATCGCGGTCGCGGTCAATGTCATCCTGATCCTGTCGATCATGAGCATGATGGGCGCCACCCTGACCCTGCCGGGCATCGCGGGCATCGTGCTGACGGTGGGTACCGCGGTCGACGCCAACGTCATCATCTTCGAGCGCATCCGCGAGGAGCTGCGCCGCGCCAAGCGACCGTTCCGCGCCATCGAAGACGGTTTCCGCGAAGCGATGAGCGCGATCATGGACGCCAACGTCACCAGCTTCATCGCGGCCGCTGTCATGTTCTATCTGGGCTCGGGCCCGGTCAAGGGCTTTGCCGTCACGCTGACCATCGGTCTGGTCACCTCGGTCTTCACGGCGATCTTCCTGACGCGCCTGATGATCCTCACCTGGCTGGAATGGCGCAAGCCCGTCCAGCTGAACCTGTAAGGGGGACGCAATCATGGCCTTCCGTCTGAAACTGGTCCCCGACGTCACCCGGATCGACTTCTTCCGCTGGCAATGGCTGACCGTCGGGGCGTCCGCCGTGGCGGTGGTCGTGTCGATCCTGGCCACGATCTTCATGGGGCTGAACTACGGCATCGACTTCCGGGGCGGCACGACGATCCGCACCGAAAGCACCACCGCCTTCGACATCGGCGACTATCGCCAGGCGTTGGACGGCATGGGTTTCAGCGACGTGTCCATCACCGAGGTGTTCGACCCGTCCTTCGGGGCCGACCGCCACGTCGCCATGGTCCGCATCGGCACCACGGACGAGGCGGGATCGGTCTCTCCCGAGCAGCTGGCCGAGGTCGAGGCCGCGTTGCAGCAGGTCGATCCGCAGGTGACTTTCGCCTCGGTCGAATCCGTCGGACCCAAGGTGTCGGCCGAACTGATCCGCACCGCCATCATGGCGGTGGCGGCGGCGACCGTGGGCATCCTTCTCTACATCTGGCTGCGGTTCGAATGGCAGTTCGCGGTCGGCGCCGTGGTGTCGCTTCTGCATGACATCATCCTGACCGTCGGCATCTTCGCGCTGTTCCAGATGAAGTTCGACCTGACGACCATCGCGGCGTTGCTGACGACATTAGGCTTCTCGGTCAACGACACCGTCGTGGTCTTCGACCGGCTGAGAGAGAACCTGATCAAGTTCAAGACGATGAAGCTGATCGACGTCATGAACCTGACCGTGAACGAGACGCTGTCGCGGACCGTCATGACCGCGGTGACCACCGCCATCGCTCTGACCGCGATGCTGGTCCTGGGCGGCGACGTGGTGCGCGGGTTCGTCTTCGCGATGCTGTGGGGCGTGTTCGTGGGCACCTATTCCACGGTCTATGTCGCCAAAAGCGTCGTTCTGTGGCTGGGCGTGAAACGCGACTGGTCCAAGGACGGCGACGGTCCCAAGAAGAACGTGTCCCCCTTCGAGGGCGCCGAGGAGGTCTGATGCCCGCCCTGACGCCCACGGATTTCACCGGCCAGAACGCGGTCGACGGCTATGGACCCGGCTTCTTCCGCATTGCCGGAAAGGTCCATCAGGGCGCGCAGGTGGTCGAGGCCGACCGTGTGACGCCTTGGGGCGGGCTGGACGATCCCGGCCCGTTGCTGGCGCTGGCCGGGCGCGTGGACGTGCTGTTCCTGGGCCTCGGGGCGCAGGTCGGCTATGCCCCGCGCGACCTGGCGGCGCAGCTGGACGCGCTTGGCGTGCGGGTCGAGGCGATGGCCTCGGCCACCGCGGCGCGCACCTACAACGTCACCCTGTCCGAAGGGCGGCGCGTCGCCTGCGCCCTGATCCCCGTGTGAGCCTGCTGGCCGTCCATGACCTTGCCGTCGCGCGCGGAGGTCTGCGGACGGTCGAGGGCGTCAGCTTTGCCCTGGACCCCGGTCAGGCGCTGATCCTGCGCGGCCCGAACGGGCTGGGCAAGACCACGCTGCTGCGCACGGTTGCGGGGCTGCAGTCCCCGGTCGCGGGGCGGATCGACATGGCTGACGACGTCGTCGCCTATGCCGCCCATGCCGACGGGCTGAAACCGGCCCTGACCGCGCGCGAGAACCTGACATTCTGGGCACGGGTCTTTGGCGGGCAGGGCGTCGAGCGGGCCTTGGCCGCGATGGACCTGACCGCGCTGGCCACGCGTCCCGCCGCGGCGCTGTCGGCGGGCCAGAAACGCAGGCTGGGGCTGGCCCGGCTGCTGGTCACGGGCCGTCCGCTGTGGGTGCTGGACGAGCCGACGGTGTCGCTGGATGCCGCCTCGGTCGCGCGCTTCGCGCAGGTGGTGGCCGACCATCTGGGGCAGGGCGGTGCGGCGCTGATCGCCACGCATATCGACCTGACCCTGCCGCAGGCGCGCGTCCTGGACCTGACCCCGTTCCGCGCCCGGCTCGGCGCGCCCGTCGCGCGGCCGTCCGGCTTCAACGAGGCGTTCGGATGATCGCGCTCTTGATCCGCGACCTGCGTCTGGCCACGCGGGCGGGCGGCGGGTTCGGCCTGGGCGTCGCGTTCTTCCTGATCCTGTCGGCGCTGGTGCCCTTTGGTGTCGGTCCGGACCGTGCGACGCTGGCCCCCGTGGCGCCGGGCATCCTGTGGGTCGGGGCGCTGCTGGCATGCCTTCTGTCGCTGGATCGCATCTTTGCGCTGGATCACGAGGACGGCAGCCTGGACCTGCTGGCCACCGCCCCCCTGCCGCTGGAGGGGGCGGTCGCGATCAAGGCCCTGGCCCATTGGATCACCACCGGCCTGCCGCTGGTGCTGGCCGCCCCGATCTTCGGGCTGCTGCTGCACCTGCCGCTGCAGGCCGTGCCGGCCTTGGTGCTGTCGCTGGCCCTGGGTACGCCGGCGCTGTCGATGCTGGGGGCCTTCGGGGCGGCGATCACCGTCGGTCTGCGCCGGGGGGGGCTGCTTTTGTCGCTGTTGGTCCTGCCGCTGTATATCCCCACACTGATCTTCGGCGCCGAGATCACCCGCCGCGGGGTCGAGGGGCAGGCCATCGGCACGCCGCTGGTGTTCCTGGCGGGCATCACGCTGGCGGTGCTGGCGCTGATCCCGCTGGCGGCAGCGGCGGCGCTGCGGGTCAATCTGCGGTGAGACGCCCTTGAGGGCGCGGGGAAAACAGGGAATACACGGACACATGTCGATCTGGGAATACGCAAACCCCGCCAAGTTCATGCGCACCACCGAAGGGGCCTTGCCCTGGCTGGTCGGCAGCGCCGCGATCTGCTGCGTGGGCGGGGTGGTCTGGGGCTTCCTGACGCCCGAGGATTTCCGCCAGGGATCGACGGTCAAGATTGTCTTCCTGCACGTGCCCGCCGCGATGATGGCCATCAACATTTGGGTGATGATGCTGGTCGCGTCGCTGATCTGGATCATCCGCCGCCACCATGTCAGCGCGCTGGCCGCCCGGGCCGCGGCCCCCATCGGGGCGGTGATGACGCTGATCGCGCTGGCGACCGGGGCCATCTGGGGCCAGCCGATGTGGGGGACGTGGTGGGAATGGGACCCGCGCCTGACCTCGTTCCTGATCCTGTTCCTGTTCTACATCGGCTATATCGCGCTCTGGGCATCGGTCGAGGATCCCGACAGCGCCGCCGATCTGACGGGCGTGCTGTGCCTGGTGGGGTCGGTCTTTGCGCTGCTGTCGCGCTATGCGGTGCTGTTCTGGAACCAGGGCCTGCACCAGGGCGCCAGCCTGTCCGTCGCCCCGGGAGAGCGGATGTCGGCCGTCTATCGCCACCCGCTGTACCTGTCGATGCTGGGGTTCTTCCTGCTGACGCTGGCGCTGATCCTGATCCGCACCCGAACCGAAATCCGCAAGCGCCGCCTGGCCGCGCTGCAAGCCAGGGAGATGCGCGCATGATCGATCTTGGGCGGTATGCCGGAACCGTGCTGGCCGCCTATGGGGTCAGCATCGTGCTGATCGCGGGGCTGGTCTGGCACACCGTCGCGGCCAATGCCCGCGCCCGTCGCGCCCTGCAGGAGTTCGAGCGCAATGGCTAGGATCGCGCCGCTGATGCTGCTGCCCCCGCTGGCCTTCGCGGCGCTGGCCGCGACCTTCCTGTGGGGCATGAACCGCGATGATCCGGGCAGCGTGCCGTCGGCCATGATCGGGCGCCAGGCGCCGCCCGTGCCCGCCACGACCCTGCCCGGCAAGACCCAGTTGACCGACGCGATGCTGCGCGAGCCGGGGGTCAAGCTGGTGAACTTCTGGGCCAGCTGGTGCCCGCCCTGCCGGATTGAACATCCGATCCTGATGGCGCTGTCCGAACAGCTGCCCGTCTATGGCGTCGATCTGCGCGATGTCGAGGCCAACGCGCTGCAGTTCCTGTCTGCCGACGGCGACCCCTTCGCGGCGCTGGCGACCGATCCGCGCGGACGCGCAGCCATCGACTGGGGCGTGACCGCGCCGCCGGAAACCTTCATCGTCGATGGCGACGGGACGGTTCTGTACCGGTTCGCCGGCCCGCTGGTCGATGCCGATTACCAGACGCGATTCCTGCCGGAACTGGAACGCGCATTGGCCGACCAGGACTAGGCCGCTTGCACCCAGACCCCTTGCGCGACATGCTGACCCAAAGGCACGCACAAATAGGGGAGACGGCAGATGACACGGACAGGTCTGGCACTGGCGCTGCTGATGGGCAGCACCACATGGGGCATGGCCCAGCAGGCGACCGACGCGATCGCGCCCGAGGCCGCGTCGGGGACGCAGGTTGCGACCGAAGGCTTTGGTGATCTGACGCAGGCCGCCCGCGACGGGCTGGCCGCCAAGGCCGAGGGTCGTCCGGTCACTGCCCCCGACTGGATGATCAGCGCCGCCCACCCGCTGGCCGTACAGGCCGGCGCCCGCGTGCTGGAACAGGGCGGCAGCGCGGCCGACGCGATGGTCGCGGTCCAGGTCGTGCTGGGCTTGGTTGAACCGCAAAGCTCTGGCCTCGGCGGCGGGGCGTTTCTTGTCTGGTACGACGCCGCCACGGGCGAGGTGACCACGCTGGACGGCCGAGAGACCGCACCGATGGCCGTGACCCCCACGCTGTTCCAGGATGACCAGGGTCAGCCGCTGGACTTCATGGAGGCGGTGGTGGGCGGTCGGTCCGTCGGTACCCCCGGCACGCCGCGCCTGTTGGAGACCGCGCACCGCAAATGGGGTCGCGCCAACTGGGCCGGGCTGTTCCAGGACGGCATCGATCTGGCCAAGAACGGGTTCACGGTGTCGCCGCGGCTGGCCTCGCTGGTCGCGTCCGAAGGCGATGCCCTGGCCCGCTATCCGGCGACGACGGACTATTTCTTTCCGGGCGGTCAACCCGTCGCGCAGGGGGCGACGCTGACCAACCCCGCCTATGCCGACACGCTGCGGGCGCTGGCCCGCGACGGTGCGGATGCCTTCTATGACGGTCCCATCGCGGACCAGATCGTCGCGGCGGTCCGCGGGGCCGAGGACAATCCCGGCCTGCTGACCCGGTCCGACCTGTCGGCCTATCGCGTCGTGGAGCGTCCGGCGGTCTGCGTCGAGTATCGCGATCACGACGTCTGCGGCATGGGGCCGCCGTCCTCCGGGGGGCTGACGGTGGGGCAGATCCTTGGGATGCTGGGCGGCTATGACCTGGCTTCGCTTGGCGCCGAAAGCCCCGAGGCGTGGCGCCTGATCGGCGACGCCTCGCGCCTGGCCTTCGCGGATCGGGGCCGCTTCATGGCGGATGCCGATCATGTGGCGATGCCGACGCAAGGCTTGATCGACCCGGCCTATCTGGACGAACGCGCCGCCCTGCTGCAGGGCGACGACAGCCTGCCCGAGGTCACCGCCGGCCAGCCGGGGTGGAGCCATGCCGCCCTGTGGGGCCAGGACAGCGCGCTGGAACTGCCCTCGACCACCCATATCTCGATCGTGGATGGCGACGGGAATGCGCTGTCGATGACCACCACCATCGAGAACGGTTTCGGGTCGCGGGTGATGGCGGCGGGGTTCCTGCTGAACAACGAGCTGACCGATTTCAGCTTCGAGACGCATGATGCGGACGGCTGGCCCATCGCCAACGCCATCGCGCCGGGCAAGCGGCCGCGGTCGTCGATGGCGCCGACCATCGTGCTGAAGGACGACGCCCCGGTGATGGTGATCGGATCGCCGGGCGGCAGCCGCATCATCGGCTATGTCGCGCGGGCCATCGTGGCGCATCTGGACTGGGGCCTGGACATCCAGGCCGCCGTGGCCGGGCCGAACCTGGTGAACCGTTTCGGCCCGATGGACGTCGAGGCGGGGCTGCCCGCGGCCTTGACCGACGGGCTGACCGCGATGGGGTTCGAGCTGAACGAGACCGAGCTGACTTCGGGCCTGCAGGGGATCGTGGTCACCCCCGACGGGTTGCAGGGCGGCGCCGACCCGCGCCGCGAGGGTGTCGCCATCGGCGGCTGATCCGCGCCGGGCGGGGCGCTGTCCCCGCGTCGGTCCTCGCGGGGCTTTCGGCAACAAAGATGCCCGCCCCGCCGTGGTCGGCGCCCATTTTGGCCTTGGTCATGAAAAAACCCCCGGCGCGGTGCCGGGGGTTTCCTTTTCGCAGCGCGGGCCGATCAGGCGGCGGCGAGGTTGCGCAGCACATAGTGCAGCACACCACCGTTCTTCAGATAGTCGATCTCGACCTCGGTATCGACGCGGGCCTTCAGCTGGATCGTCTTCTCGGTGCCGTCGGCGTACTTGATCGTGCAGGGTACCATCGACAGCGGCTTGAAGTCGCCGGCCAGCCCCTCGATCGTCACGACCTCGTCGCCGGTCAGGTTCAGCGAATGGCGGGTGTCGCCATTGGTGAACTCGAACGGGATGACGCCCATGCCGACCAGGTTCGACCGGTGGATCCGCTCGAAGGATTCCGCGACCACGGCCTTGACGCCCAGCAGGTTGGTGCCCTTGGCCGCCCAGTCACGCGACGAACCCGCGCCGTATTCCTTGCCGCCGAAGATCACCAGCGGGGTGTCCTGTTCGACATAGGACATCGCGGCGTCATAGATCGCAGCCTGGTTGCCCGACGCGTCCTTGGAGTAGCCGCCCTCGACCCCGTCCAGCATCTCGTTGCGGATGCGGATGTTGGCGAAGGTGCCGCGCATCATGATCTCGTGGTTGCCGCGGCGCGAGCCGTAGCTGTTGAAATCGCGCGGCGAGACCTGGCGCTCCGTCAGGTACTTGCCCGCCGGGGTGGTGGGCTTGAACGAACCTGCGGGGCTGATGTGGTCGGTCGTGATCATGTCGCCCAGCAGCGCCAGGACGCGGGCGCCCTTGACGTCGCTGATCGTGCCCGCATCCTTGGACATGCCCTGGAAATAGGGCGGGTTCTGGATGTAGGTCGACGAGGCCGGCCAGTCATAGGTCTCGCTGTCGGTGATCTCGACGCCCTGCCAGCGCTCGTCGCCCTTGAAGACGTCGGCGTATTTCGCCTGGAACATCTCGCGGGTGACGATGGTGTCGACCAGATCCGCGACCTCCTTGGAGGTGGGCCAGATGTCCTTCAGATAGACCGGCTTGCCATCGGGCGTGTGCGCCAGCGGGTCCTTGGTCACGTCGATGTTCATGTCGCCCGCGATGGCATAGGCCACGACCAGCGGGGGGCTGGCCAGATAGTTCGCACGGACGTCCGGGCTAATGCGCCCTTCGAAGTTGCGGTTGCCTGACAGGACCGACACGGCGACCAGGTCGTTGTCGTTCACGGCCTTCGAGATCTCGGGCTGCAGCGGGCCCGAGTTGCCGATGCAAGTGGTGCAGCCGAAGCCCACCAGGTTGAAGCCCAGGGCGTCTAGGTCTTCCTGCAGGTTCGCAGCCTTGAGGTATTCCTCGACCACCTGCGAGCCGGGTGCCAGCGAGGTCTTGACCCAAGGCTTGCGGGTCAGGCCCAGGGCGCGCGCCTTGCGGGCGACCAGGCCCGCGGCCATCAGCACATAGGGGTTCGACGTGTTGGTGCAGGAGGTGATCGACGCGATCACGACCGAACCGTCACGCAGGGTATAGTCCTCGCCCTCGACGGCACCGCTGTTCAGGTGGCCGTGGCTGCCGCCGGGGATTTCCTCGGGCGCGGGATCGGGGGAACCGGCTTCCTCGGTCATCTCGGCCTTCTCCTCGGCCGGGACGGACGGTGCCGGGCGGATGCCGCGGATGTATTCGCCGAAGGCGGTCGCGGCCTCGGTCAGGGGAACGTGGTCCTGCGGGCGCTTGGGCCCCGAGATCGCCGGGACGACCGTGCTCTGGTCCAGCTCCAGTGTCGAGGAGTAGACGGGCGCATAATCCGCCGTGCGCCAGAAGCCGTTCTCCTTGGCATAGGCCTCGACCAGGGCGATGCGGTCCTCCTCGCGGCCGGTCTGGCGCAGATAGCGCAGCGTCTCGTCGTCGATCGGGAAGAAGCCGCAGGTGGCGCCGTATTCGGGGGCCATGTTGGCGATGGTCGCACGGTCGGCCAGCGGCATGTGGTCCAGCCCCTCGCCGTAGAACTCGACGAACTTGCCGACGACGCCGTGGGCTCGCAGCATCTGGGTGACCTTCAGCACCAGGTCGGTGGCGGTGACGCCCTCGCGCAGCGCACCGGTGACCTTGAAGCCCACGACCTCGGGGATCAGCATCGAGATCGGTTGGCCCAGCATCGCGGCCTCGGCCTCGATCCCGCCCACGCCCCAGCCCAAGACGGCCAGGCCGTTGACCATGGTGGTGTGGCTGTCGGTGCCGACCAGCGTGTCGGGATAGGCGACGGTCTTGCCGTTCTGGTCCGTGTCGGTCCAGACGGTCTGGGCCAGGTATTCCAGGTTCACCTGGTGGCAGATGCCGGTGCCGGGCGGGACCACGCGGAAGTTGTTGAACGCCTTCTGGCCCCATTTCAGGAACGTGTAACGCTCCATGTTGCGCTCGTATTCCAGTTCGACGTTGCGCTGGAAGGCGCGGGGGGTGCCGAATTCGTCGATCATGACCGAGTGGTCGATCACCAGGTCAACCGGGTTCAGCGGGTTGATCTGCTGCGGGTCGCCGCCAAGCGCCTTGATGCCGTCGCGCATCGCGGCCAGGTCGACCACCGCCGGAACGCCGGTGAAGTCCTGCATCAGCACGCGGGCCGGGCGATAGGCGATCTCGCGGCTGGACTTGCCGCCGTCGGTGGCCCATTGCGCGAATGCCTTGACGTCGTCGACGGACACGGTCCGGCCGTCATCCTCGAAGCGCAGCATGTTCTCCAGCACGACCTTCAGCGCGGCCGGCAGTTTCGAAAAGTCGCCAAGCCCCGCCTCGGTGGCGGCGGCGATCGAGTAATAGTCGACGCTCTGCGCGCCCGCGCTCAGCGTGCGGCGCGTCTTGGCGGTGTCGGTTCCGGTCTGGATGGGCATCAAGGCCTCCCTGTCTGCAAGAGTGGATGGGTCCGGCGTGTGCCTTGCTTTGCCCCATCGGGGGGCATCGCGCAAGGGTTGCGTCGCGAATTGTATGCGATTGCATACCATCTTTCGCGCTGTTGCTCAAGAGGCACGCATCGGTCCGTCGCACGTGCTGACGAAGCCTTGATTTGGTGTTTCACCGCGCCACCCGTTAACACGCTGGATGTGAAACATGACGGGAAACATCCGATGGCCCTGTGGCCCCGATCTGCGTTGCGGCCCTGCCGCGGGATGGGCGGGGCCATGATGCTGGTGGCGATGCTGGCCGCGGCGCCGGCGCTGGCGCAGGACGGCGGCCATGCCGACATCACGCAGCGCAGCGCGCCAAGCCCCGCGCCCAGCCAGATGAACCGCCCGGAGGCGCCGCTGATCCTGGCGCCCGACGATCCGGGCCGGCAGAGCCCCTCGACGATGTCGCTGACAGAATCGGGCGGCGTGAACGGTTTCGTCCCGGCCGAGGCCGCGCCGCCGGTGACGGCGGACCTGCCCTCGGCGAACCTGCCGGTCGTGGTCGAGCTGTTCACCTCTCAGGGCTGTTCGTCCTGTCCGCCGGCCGATGCGATGCTGACCATGCTGGCGGGACAGCACGACGTGCTGCCGCTGTCCTTCCATGTCGACTACTGGGACTATCTGGGCTGGGCCGACAGCTTTGCCCGGCCCGAATTCACCGAACGCCAAAGCGCCTATGCCCATGCGGTGGGCGAACGGTCAGTCTATACGCCGCAGATGATCGTGGACGGACAGGACACCGCGGTCGCGCCGGGGCCCGCGCAGCTGATGGGCCTGATCGACGCCCACCGCTTTGCCCCCGCCGAGGTCACCATCCAGCGAGAGCGCACCGACGCCGGAGAGACGATCGAGCTGCAGCCCCTGTCCGATCTGGGCGGCAAGGTCGACGTGCTGCTGGTCCGCTATGCCCCCGAACGCCCCGTCGACATGACCGCCGGAGAGAACCGCGGCAAGACCGTCATCTATACCAATGTGGTTCTGGGGATGCAGCATCTGACGCGGTGGGACGGGCTGCAACCATTGCGCCTGACGGTGCGCGCGGACCTGGTCGGCGATGCATCCTTTCCCGACGACACGCGCCACGCCCTGCTGGTCCAGCAGATGATGGGCAAGCGCGCCCTGCCCGGACCGATCGTCGCGGCGATCCGGCTGGACTGACCCGTCGCGTCTTGCACATCCTGCAAATCGGGGCCATCAGGCGGCATGGGCGATTTCATCATCCAGATCGCCGGGACCGAACAGGGGGCGCGGCTTGCGTCGATCCTGGCGATCACGGCGGCCTTCCTGCACGCGGTTTTCGGCGCGCTGCAGAAGGGGCGGCACGATCCCTGGATCAGCCGCGCCGCGATCGACCTGTCCTATCTGGTGCTGGCCCTGCCGGTGGCGCTGTTCCTGGTGCCGTGGCCCGATCCGCACCTGTGGCCGGTGCTGGCGGGCGCGATGGGCATCCATATCGCCTACAAGATCGCGCAGGCCGAGACCTATCAGCGGGGGGCTTTCACGGTCGTCTATCCCGTGGTGCGCGGTTCCGCGCCGCTGGTCGTCGTGCTGGTCGCGATGATCGTCTTCGACGAACGCTTCAACGCGGTGCAATGGGTGGGGCTGGGCCTGCTGGTCGGCGGCATCTTCGGGCTGGCGCTGAATAGCCTGCGCAAGCTGAAGGTCGGTCGCGACACGCTGGTCCCGGCGCTGGCCTGGGCGCTGATCACCGGCGTGACGGTCGCGGCCTATACGACCTATGACGCCTGGGGTATCCGGCTGGCGGCGAACCCGTTCACGTTTCTGGCATGGTTCTTCGTGCTGGACGGCCTGTTCATGCCGCTGCTGAGCTGGCGCCGGCTGGCCGCCCTGCCGCGGGTCGAGGTCGCGCCCCTGGCTGCACGCGGCATGATCGGCGCCGTGGTGGCATTCGCCAGCTTCGGGTCGGTGATGCTGGCCACGCGCATCGACGACGTGGGTCGCGCCGCCGTGCTGAGAGAGACCTCGACCGTGTTCGCCGCCCTTGTGGGCTGGGTCATCCTGGGCGAAAAGGTGGGGCCGCGGCGCGTCGCGCTGATGGCGCTGATCGCGCTTGGCGCGGTCATCGTGGAATTCGCCGCCTGACGGGCGGCCACAGGAAGGCAGTCGGGATGGAAAACACGAAACCCTGGGTCAAGCCGGCGCTGGAGTTCGGCCCCCTGATCCTGTTCTTTGCGGTGTTCATGCTGTATCGCAACGACACCGTGACCATCGCGGGGGAAAGCTATGGCGGGTTCATCCTGGCTACGCTGGCCTTCATTCCCGCGCTGATGCTGACGACCGCGATCCAGTGGCGCATCACCGGCAAGCTGGCACCGATGCAGGTGGCCACGCTGGTGTTGGTCATCGTCTTTGGCGGGCTGTCGGTCTGGCTGAACGATCCGCGCTTCTTCAAGCTGAAGCCCACGATCATCTATCTGCTGTTCGCGGCCATCCTGGGCGTCGGCCTGATGCTGCGCCGCAACTGGCTGGGCGCCGTCCTGTCCGAGGCGTTGCCGATGGACGCGGAAGGCTGGCGCAAGCTGACGCTGCGCATGGCGCTGTTCTTCGTGGCGCTGGCCATCGCGAACGAACTGGTCTGGCGCAACCTGTCGGACAGCACCTGGGTCTGGTTCAAGACCTTCGGCCTGCCGGTGCTGCTGTTCGCGTTCCTGCTGGGCAATGCGAAACTGTATCGCGATCATGCCTTGCCCGCCAAGGACGACGCCCAGCCCTAGGCTCGCATTCCGCCCAGGGACACCGGCCCCGCCCGCAGCCGCGACCAGCGCGGCTGTGGCCGCAGCGGCAGGTGATGGCGCAGCAGCCCCAAGGGCAGGGCCCAGGGGTGGCACAGCGCCGCACGGTAGAAGGCGAATAGTCCCTGGCGCCGATAGGGCGTCCAGTGCGACATCAGCCGGGCTCCGCGGGCGGTGGGAAAGCCCAAGGTCTCAAGCGCCTCGAGGGTGGCGGCATCGTCGATCTGCAGGTCGACCCAGTTGGCGCGGGCCTGCGCCAGTCCTGCGCCAAGCGCCCGCCTGCGCCCGCGCGACAGCAGCTGCTCCAACGCGAAATCGAACAGGTCGTTTTCGCGGGCGGTGACGTTCAGCACCTCGGCCATGCGGCCCGCCGGACTGTCCAGCGCCGATTGGGCGGCGTCCTGGAATTCGGCGGCGTTCAGCAGGACGATCCGGCCGATGCTGCCGGGCGCGGCATGGGCCAGCGCCTGCAGCGCCACGCGGCCGCCAAGCGAATGCCCGATCAGCCCGATGGGCCGCCCCGCAAGCGTCGCCAGATCGTCGATCATCGCGCCCAGGTCCGCCCCGGCCCCGGCGGCGCGGTCATAGGCATGGCGCAGTCTGCCCCGCGCCTCCCACCCGCAGGCCAGGGCCAGGCCTTCGGACGGATCGCCCTGAAAGCCCAGCTGCTGCGGCCACGAGATGCCGCCGGGACCGGCCTGGGGCGACAGGATGTGGCGGTGCGGGTCATGCGCCGGATGGGCCGGGGAATAGCGATAGCCGTGCAGCATCACCAGGACCGGCGCCCCCGCGGGCAGGCGGCGCGCGGCGTCCCGCAGGGCAGGGGGCACAGGCTGGTCGGCATCCATCCGCATCACGGGCATCGCGGCCTCCGTTCCCGGTCGATCCCGGACTAGGGACAGGCTGCGACGGGCGCGTGAAAAATCTGTTAATGCTGCGTGACGTTGCGCGGCTGCCGCAAATTCGCCCATGCCGGGCCCGGATCGTTTTCGGCATTGAATTTTGATGGGTTCCACCGCTATGTTGGCCCCATGCGCAGGGCTGCCCGCAACCGGGGGTTGCCACGCGCCGAAAGTTTCGCAGCGCGGCACCTCTGATCCCGATACCGGGCAGCCATGTGTCCCGCGGAAAACCAAGCCTCCGTCGCGCCACCGCATTGCGGGGCGGCGCAGGAGGTCAGATGAACAGCGGCCCCGCCTTGCGGCATCGGGCCATCCTAGGGAACAGACGCGATGACGCGCGCTTTGGACGGCAGACTTCGGGACGGGCGGGCAGGATGCCCCGTCCGACCGGACGTCTTCGACGGTGACGCGCCCGTGTCCTCATCACACCGCAGACCGAACCGGGGGATGCCGATGGCGCCGCCCGGTCTTCGGCTGCGCGAAAGACATAACAATGGCAATGAAAATGCTGATCGACGCCACCCATGCCGAGGAAACTCGGGTGGTCGTGGTCGATGGAACCAAAGTCGAGGAATTTGACTTCGAGACGGCCAACCGGCGCCAGATCGCCGGGAACATCTACCTGGCCAAGATCACGCGGGTCGAGCCCTCGCTGCAGGCGGCCTTCGTGGATTATGGCGGGAACCGCCACGGCTTCCTGGCCTTCGCGGAAATCCATCCGGACTATTACCAGATCCCCGCGGCCGACCGCGAGGCGCTGAAGGCCGAGGAACGCGCCGATGCCGAGGCCCAGGAGGCCGAGGAGGAGCGTGGCCGTTCGCGCCGCAAGCCCCGCGCCGAGGCGGTCGATGCCTTGGACGAGACGACGACCGACGACGCGGGCCAGGACGCGACCGACAAGGACGACGAGATCGAATCGGTCGCCGACGAGGACGTGACCGAGGAGGTCCGCGCGCCCCGAAAGCCGCGTGCGCGCCGCTACAAGATCCAGGAGGTCGTCAAGGTCCGCCAGATCATGCTGGTGCAGGTCGTCAAGGAGGAGCGTGGCAACAAGGGTGCCGCGCTGACCACCTATCTGTCGCTACCCGGCCGCTACTGCGTCCTGATGCCCAACACCGCGCGCGGCGGTGGCATCAGCCGCAAGATCACCAATGCCGCGGATCGCAAGAAACTCAAGGACATCGCGGGCGAACTTGATGTGCCCAAGGGCGCCGGCCTGATCATCCGCACCGCGGGCAGCGAGCGCACCCGGATGGAGATCCGCCGCGATTACGAATACCTGCTGCGCCTGTGGGAGCAGATCCGCGACCTGACCTTCAAGTCGATCGCACCGGCCGCCATCTATGAGGAAGGCGACCTGATCAAGCGCAACATCCGCGACCTCTATTCCAAGGACATCGACGAGGTGCTGGTCGAGGGCGAGCGCGGCTATCAGCAGGCGCGCGACTTCATGCAGATGATCATGCCGACGCATGCCGACAGCGTGAAGCACTACCAGGACCAGATGCCGCTGTTCGCGCGCTTCCAGGTCGAAAGCTATCTGGCGGGCATGTTCAACCCGGTCGTGCAGCTGAAGTCGGGCGGCTACATCGTCATCGGCATCACCGAGGCGCTGGTCGCCATCGACGTGAACTCGGGACGGGCTACCAAGGAGGGCTCGATCGAGGAGACCGCGCTCAAGACCAACCTGGAGGCTGCCGACGAGGTCGCCCGCCAGCTGCGCCTGCGCGACCTGGCCGGGCTGATCGTCATCGACTTCATCGACATGGACGAGCGTCGCAACAACGCCGCCGTGGAAAAGCGCATCAAGGACAAGCTGAAATCCGACCGTGCCCGCATCCAGATCGGCCGCATCTCGGGGTTCGGCCTGATGGAGATGTCGCGCCAGCGCCTGCGCCCCGGCATGCTGGAATCGACCACGCAGCCCTGCGCGCATTGCCACGGCACCGGCCTGATCCGCAGCGATGACAGCCTGGCGCTGACCATCCTGCGCGCCATCGAGGACGAGGGCACCCGTAAGCGTTCGCGCGAGGTTCTGGTCAAGGCGCCCGTCGCCGTCGCCAACTTCCTGATGAACGCCAAGCGCGAGCATGTCGCGGGCATCGAGGCGCGTTACAGTCTGTCCGTGCGCGTAGAGGCGGACCCGGCACTGGTGTCCCCGGACTTCGCGATCGAGAAGTTCAAGACCGCGACCCGCGTGCTGCCCGAGCCCAGCCACGTTCCCCTGGGCGTCAATGCCGACCTGATGGCCAGCATCGACGAGGAGGAGGACCTGGACGTCGGCGAGCCGCAGGAGGAGCCGGTGGCCGAGGTCGTCGAGGCGTCCGAACCCGCTGCCGAGCCGCGGGCCGAGCGTCCCGCCGATGCGGATGCGGATGGCGAGGGTCGGTCGCGTCGCCGCCGTCGTCGTCGTCGTCGGAAATCGGGCGAGCGTCCCGAGGGCGAGGATCTGCGCGCCGATGATGATCAGGACGACGAGGGCGAAGACCAGTCCGACGAGGACGTGGCAGCTCCCGCCGCCGCCGCCGAACCGGTTGCCGCTGCTGCCGGTGATCAGCCCGAGGCCGATACGCCCCAGGCCGAGGAGGAGGCTCCTGCCGGTCGCACCCGGACGCGTTCGCGCGGCCGGTCGCGGTCCAGAAAGCCGGTCGATGCGCAGCCCCTGGCCGAGGTCGTCGACCTGCAGGACAGCCAGGATGCCCGCGCCGATGCGCTGCCCGGCCTGAACGCCGCCCCCGTCGCCGCCGAAGCGGTGGCCGAGGCGCTGGTCGAGACCGCCGCGGCCCCGGTCGATGCGGCACCCGCGGAGCCCGAACCGCAGGCCGAGGCCCAGCCCGAACCCGTCGCCGACGCCGCGCCCTCCAAGCGGCGCGGATGGTGGTCGGGCCGGTAAGGTTCGCTGAACCAGGGGCGCGGTGGCAACGCCGCGCCCCTTTTGCCATCCGGCCCACGCATCCGTGACGCCATGGCCCCTGTCCTTTGCATCCCCACCCGCTAAGGTGTCGCGATGTTAGGAATCGAACTCGCCACCGCCGCCTTCCTGCCTGCCGCCTTCGTGGCGTTGCTGGCGGGTGTCCTGTCCTTCCTGTCGCCCTGCGTGCTGCCGATCGTGCCGCCCTATCTGGCCTACATGACCGGGGTGGGGGTGAACGGGCTGAAGACGCGCGAACGCAGCGCCGTCGTGCCCGCGCTGTTCTTCGTGCTGGGCCTGTCGACGGTCTTTCTGGTGATGGGCTTTGCCGCGTCGGCCTTCGGGCGCGCCTTCCTGCAGTATCAGGACATCCTGGCCCGCGTCGCCGGTGTCATGGTGGTGGTGATGGGCCTGCATTTCCTGCACGTCATCCGCATCCCCCTTCTGGACCACGAGGCCCGGCTGCAATCGGGCCAGCAGGGCGGCGGCGCGTTGGGCGCCTATGTGCTGGGGCTGGCCTTCGCCTTTGGCTGGACGCCCTGCATCGGCCCGCAACTGGGCATGATCCTGTCGCTGGCGGCCACCGGGGGCGAACTGTCCCGCGGAACCGCACTGCTGGCGGTCTATGCCCTTGGGCTGGGGATCCCGTTCCTGCTGGCGGCGATCTTCATCAACCGGGCCATCGGCCTGATGAACCGCGTCAAGCCGTACCTCAAGACCATCGAACGCGTCATGGGCGCGCTCCTGGTGGTCGTGGGTGTCATGCTACTGACCGGCGCCTTCTCTGCCTTCAGCTTCTGGCTGCTGGAGACGTTCCCCGCCCTGGCCACCCTGGGCTGAACCGCACAGCCGGCGCAGCCGGCACGGGGCCGGGCGGCAGCGCGCCGAAGGCCGCTTGCGGGCTCCGGCCCCGTTGCGCGATCACGTTGCGGCGCGCGCCCCGCCCCGCGGACAATCTGTGGTAGCGCGCCTGCGACAATCGCGCTATCCTTGTGACCAGATCCGGGCAAACCGGACAGGACAGAGGCAGTGACGGCGGTATTCCCATGACCGAGATGGTCTTCGGCACGACGCCCGTTCGGGCGGGCGACCCGATTCTTCCACGCTGGTGGCGAACCCTGGACAAATGGTCGTTGACCTGCGTCCTTGGCCTGTTCGCCATCGGTCTTCTGCTGGGGCTGGCCGCATCGGTGCCCCTGGCAGAAAAGAACAACCTGCCGCGGTTCTACTATGTCCAGCGACAGATGGTGTTCGGGGGAATGGGCCTGTTCGTGATGCTGGTCATCTCGATGCTGACCCCCCGCCAGATCCGCCGCATCGGCGTTCTGGGTTTTGCCGTGTCCTTCATGCTAATCCTAGCCCTGCCGATCATCGGCACCGACTTCGGAAAGGGCGCGACGCGGTGGCTGTCGCTCGGCTTCGTGTCGGTGCAGCCGTCGGAATTCCTCAAGCCGGGCTTCGTGGCGCTTTGCGCGTGGTTCATGGCCTCGGCGCAGGAACCGGGCGGCCCTCCGGGGCGGATCTATTCCTTTGGCGCCGCGATGACGATCGTCATCCTGCTGGCCCTGCAGCCCGACTTCGGCCAGGCCTCGCTGGTGCTGTTCTCGTGGCTGGTGATGTATTTCGTCGCCGGGTCGCCGGTCATCCTGATCGTCTGCGTCGCGGGACTGGCCGGGATGGGCGGTCTGTTCGCCTATAACGCGTCCGAACACTTTGCCCGCCGGATCAACAGCTTCCTGTCATCGGAAATCGACGCGAACACCCAGATCTACTTTGCCACGAATGCCATCCAGGAAGGCCGCTTCTTCGGCGTCGGCGTGGGCGAGGGGACGGTGAAATGGTCGCTGCCCGATGCGCATACCGACTTCATCATCGCCGTCGCGGCCGAGGAATACGGCTTCATCATGGTCCTGGCGATCATCCTCCTCTACATGACCATCGTCATGCGCTCGCTGCTGCGGCTGGTGCGGGAACGCGATCCGTTCGCCCGCATCGCCGGCACGGGCCTGGCCTGCGCATTCGGCGTGCAGGCGCTGATCAACATGGGCGTCGCGGTGCGCCTACTGCCCGCCAAGGGCATGACGCTGCCCTTCGTCAGCTATGGCGGCTCGTCCATGATCGCGTCCGGCATCGCGCTTGGGATGCTGCTGGCGCTGACCCGCACCCGTCCGCAGGGCGAGTTCGCTGAAATCCTGCGCCGGTCCCGCTGATGGCCGCCCCCCTTGCCCTGATCGCCGCCGGAGGCACCGGCGGCCACATGTTTCCGGCCCAAGCCCTGGCCGAGCTGCTGCTGGCGCAGGGCTGGCGCGTCAAGCTGTCCACAGATGACCGCGGTGCGCGCTATGCCGGCGGCTTCCCCGACGCGGTCGAGCGCCAGGTGGTGAAATCCGCGACCACCGCGCGCGGCGGCCTGTCGGGCAAGCTGGCGGCACCGTTCAAGATCGCAGCCGGGGTGTTGGCCGCCCGCCGGGCCTTCCGGCGCGACCGCCCGTCGGTCGTGATCGGGTTCGGCGGCTATCCGACCATCCCGGCGCTGTCGGCGGCGCATCTGATGGGCCTGCCGCGGATGATCCACGAACAGAACGGCGTCATGGGTCGGGTGAACCGGATGTTCGCAGCGCGCGTGCACCGCGTGGCCTGCGGAACCTGGCCCACGATCCTGCCGCAGGGCATTTCGGGTCAGCACGTCGGCAACCCGGTCCGCGGCGCGGTCCTGGATCGGGCCGCCAGCCCCTATGTCGCGCCGGGCGAGGGGGCGCTGAACCTGCTCGTCATCGGCGGCAGCCAGGGGGCGCGCGTCCTGTCGCAGGTCGTGCCCGCCGCCATCGCCGCCCTGCCTGCGGACCTGCGCACCCGTCTGCAGGTCAGCCACCAAGCCCGCCCCGAGGATGCCGATCAGGTCACGGCCGCCTATGCCGCAGCCGGCATCGCGGCCGAGGTTCAGCCCTTCTTCACCGACGTCCCGGACCGCATCGCGGCCGCGCATCTGGTGATCAGCCGGTCGGGCGCATCGTCGCTGGCCGACATCACCGTGATCGGCCGCCCGGCGATCCTGATCCCCTTCGCCGCCGCCACCGGCGATCACCAGACCGCGAATGCGCAGGCGCTGGCCGATGCGGGCGCGGCGCATGTCCATCCCGAATCCGTGCTTGACGCGGACAGCCTCACGCGCGACATCCGCGCGATCCTGACGGACCCTGCCCAAGCCACAGCCATGGCGCAGGCGGCCCTGACCCTGGCGCGCCCCGACGCGGCGCGCCGCCTGTACGACCTCGTCGAGGAGATCACGCGATGAACGCAGCGACAAAACTGCCCGGAGAGCTGGGCCCCATCCATTTCGTGGGCATCGGCGGCATCGGAATGTCGGGCATCGCCGAGGTGCTGCTGACCCTGGGCTATCGCGTCCAGGGCAGCGATTCCAAGAAATCCAAGATCACCGACCGGCTGGAGACCCTGGGCGCCACCGTCTTCGAGGGCCAGCGCGCCGAGAACGTCGCGGGCGCAGGCGTCATCGTCATCTCGACCGCGATCAAGAAGGGCAACCCCGAGCTGGAGGAGGCGCGCCTGCGCGGCCTGCCCATCGTGCGCCGGGCCGAGATGCTGGCCGAACTGATGCGGCTGAAATCGAACATCGCCATCGCCGGCACGCATGGCAAGACGACGACCACCACGATGGTCGCGACCCTGCTGGATGCGGGCGGGCTGGACCCCACGGTCATCAACGGCGGCGTGATCCACGCCTATGGCTCGAACGCGCGGGCCGGTGCGGGCGAGTGGATGGTGGTCGAGGCCGACGAATCCGACGGCAGCTTCAACCGACTTCCCGCCGACATCGCGATCGTCACGAACATCGACCCCGAACACATGGAGCATTGGGGCAGCTTCGATGCGCTGCGCCAGGCCTTCACCAACTTCGCGTCCTCGGTGCCGTTCTACGGCTTGGCCGTCTGCTGCACCGACCATCCAGAGGTCCAGGCGCTGGTGGGTCGGTTGACCGATCGCCGTGTGGTGACCTTCGGCTTCAACGCGCAGGCCGACGTGCGGGCGATGAACCTGACCTATGACAAGGGCATCGCGCATTTCGACATCGCGCTGCAGGGCGAGGCGACCGACGGTCCGATCCCGATGATCGAGGGCTGCACCCTGCCCATGCCGGGCGATCACAACGTCTCGAACTGCCTGGCGGCCGTGGCCGTCGCACGCCACCTGGGCATCAAGAAATCCGAGATCCGCACCGCGCTGGCGAAATTCGGCGGGGTTGGTCGCCGCTTTACCCGCGTCGGAGAGATCAACGGCGTGACCATCATCGACGATTACGGCCACCACCCGGTGGAGATCGCCGCCGTCCTCAAGGCCGCGCGCCAGGCCAGCACCGGCCGCGTGATCGCGGTTCACCAGCCGCACCGCTATTCGCGCCTGTCGAACCTGTTCGAGGATTTCTGCACCTGCTTCAACGAGGCCGACGTGGTCGCCATCGCCGACGTCTATTCCGCCGGAGAGGAGCCCATTCCCGGCGCTTCGCGCGACGACCTGGTGGCGGGGCTGATCGCCCACGGCCACCGCCACGCCCGCGCCATCCTGTCCGAGGACGACCTGGAGCGACTGGTCCGCGAACAGGCGCGGCCCGGTGACATGGTGGTCTGCTTGGGAGCGGGCACGATCTCGACCTGGGCCAACGGGCTGCCCGCGCGGTTGCAGGGCCAGGCCGCGTGACGGCCACGCCCGATCTTGCGATCCTGCCGCTGCTGGCGCTGGCGGGGGCGGCGGTCTGGCTGGCGCTGGCCTGCCTGACCCCGCGCCTGAACCGCCGCTGGCAGCGACGCGCCAGTTGGGTCTTGGTGCTGGCAGGCGTCCCGGTTCTGGGCTGGCTGACGCTGGAATGGGGACCGGGTCTGGGCGTTCTGGGCTTTGGATTGGGTCTGCTGATGCTGCTGGGCCGTCCGACCGCGCGGCGCCGCGCGGCGCGGCTGCCCACGCCCGCGCCCATGAACACCGCCGAAGGACAGCGATGAATCCTTGGATCATCGCGGGCCTGTGCCTGTCGGGCGCGGGCGTCATCGCCTGGGGCAGCGCGCGGCTGCAGCTGCGCTGGCCGCTGCTGGTCCTGGCGGCACTGCTGGCGGCGATCGCGCTGCAGCTGTTTCGGGCGGCGCAGGGGCAGGGGGGCTTTCACGATCTGGCGGCCGTCGTCGCGCAAAGCTTTACCGTCCTGCCCGCACTGCTGGGCATGGTGACCGGGCTGGCACTGGCGCGGATCCGCGGCCACCGCCTGGCGTGGCGCAGCCCCCAGATCGTCCTGACGCTGGCGTCGATGCTGGTCGCGGGTCTGGCCGCCGCGGCGACGCTGGTCCTCTAGTCCCGCGGTTGACGGGCGGGGCGCCGCTGGCTACCACCCAAGGCCATGAGCATCGACCTTCCCACCCCCCGCGGCAGCCTGATCCCCGACAGAACCCTTGACGGCCTGACCTGGCTGCGCGTCGGCGGCCCCGCCGACTGGCTGTTCCAGCCCGCGGACGAGGATGACCTGGCCGATTTCCTTGCCGTGCTGGACCCCGGTGTCCCGGTCTTTCCGATGGGCGTGGGCAGCAATCTGATCGTGCGCGACGGCGGCATCCGCGGCGTGGTCATCCGCCTTGGCCGTGCCTTCAACAGCGTCGAGATCGACGGCGACACCGTCACCGCGGGTGCCGCGGCGCTTGACGCCCAGGTCGCGCGGCGGGCGGCGGAGGCGGGGCTGGACCTGACCTTCCTGCGCACGATCCCGGGCAGCATCGGCGGCGCGGTGCGGATGAACGCGGGCTGCTATGGCAGCTATGTGGCCGACCACCTGATCGACGCGCAGGCCGTCACGCGGCAGGGCGCACGCGTCACCCTGACGCCCGCCGATCTGCGTTTCGGCTATCGCGAGACGCATCTGCCGGCCGATTGGGTGATCACCAGTGCCCGGCTGCGTGCCGCGCCGGGCGACCCCGACCGGCTGCACGCCAAGATGGCCGATCAGCTGGCACGGCGCGACGAAAGCCAGCCCACCCGCGAACGCAGCGCCGGTTCGACCTTTCGCAACCCGGCGGGGTTCAGCTCGACCGGGCAGGCGGATGACGTGCATGACCTGAAGGCATGGTCGCTGATCGACCGGGCGGGGCTGCGCGGGCACAGCTGGGGCGGCGCGCAGATGTCGGAAAAGCATCCGAATTTCCTGCTGAACACCGGCGGCGCGACCGCAGCCGAGCTGGAGGCCCTGGGCGAACTGGTCCGGCGCCGCGTGCTGGAGGAGAGCGGCCACGACCTGCAATGGGAGGTCATCCGCATCGGCGACCCCGGTCCCGACACGGACTGACGCGCGCTGCGCAACATTCTGCGCAGACAGCCGAAATTGAGCTTTTGCGGTTCGCGCTTTGCTTGTAACCTGATGCGACATGACGCCTCCGTTCAAGGGGGCGCGGACCAGATCAAGCCCGGATCAACCGGGCACGAAAGGCGAAAAGTGGCGGGCAGGTCGAGCAGGACAGCCCACTCGGTCGCTGTTCTGATGGGCGGACCCTCGGCTGAACGCCAGGTGTCGTTGTCGTCGGGACGCGAATGCGCAGATGCGCTGCGGGTGGCGGGATATCAGGTAACCGAGATCGATCTTGGCACCGCGCGCGGGGACGAGATCGTCCGGCGTCTGGCCGATGCCGCACCCGACGTCGTCTTCAACGCCCTGCATGGCCGGTGGGGAGAGGACGGATGCGTTCAGGGCCTGCTGGACTGGCTGGACCTTCCCTATACCCATTCGGGCGTGCTGGCCTCGGCGCTGGCGATGGACAAGACGCGCGCCAAGCAGGCGTTCCGCGCCGCCGGCCTGCCCGTGGTCGAGAGCGTCATCGCCGACGCCGCCGAGGTGCGCCTGCGCCACGTCATTCCGCCCCCCTATGTGGTCAAGCCCAATGACGAGGGATCGTCCGTCGGCGTCTACATCGTCCATGACGGCGCCAACCAGCCGCCCGCGCTGTCCGCCGACATGCCCGAGCGCGTGATGGTCGAGACCTATGCCCCCGGGCGAGAGCTGACGACCACGGTCATGGGCGACCGCGCGCTGGACGTGACCGAGATCCTGACCAGCGGCTGGTATGATTACGCCGCGAAATACACCGTCGGCGGGTCGCGCCACGTGATCCCCGCGGACATTCCCGACGACATCCGCGCTGCCTGCCTGGAGATGGCCGTGCGCGCGCACAAGGCGCTTGGCTGCACCGGCCTGACGCGCACCGATTTCCGGTGGGACGAGACGCGCGGCGTGGACGGGCTGATCATCCTGGAGCTGAACACCCAGCCCGGCATGACGCCGACCAGTCTGGCCCCCGAACAGGCGGCCCATGCAGGCATCGACTTTCCCGCGCTGATGCGCTGGATGGTGGAGGACGCGCTGTGCCGGTCGTGATCGATCACCGTCCCGGAAAGCAGATCACCCCGCCCGCCGCGCGGCAGCGCCGCGACCCCGCGCCGTCGCGCCTGAAGTACCGCCTGGAGCGGATGTGGTTGACGCCGCTGTACCGCCGGGTGCTGCGCGTGGGCCTTCCGGCCTTTGCCATCGCGATGGTCGGGGGGCTGTGGCTGGCCGACGAGGACCGTCGCGCCGCGCTGAACGACACCGTCGCCAGCGTGGTGACCAAAGTCCAGAGCCGCGACGAATTCCAGGTCCGCATCATGACGATCGAGGGGGCGACCCCGGTGGTGGACCGCGCCCTGCGCGCGATGCTGCCGGTGGATCTGCCAGCCTCCAGCTTCGACATCGATCTGGCGGCGCTGCGCCTGCAGGTGCTGCAGCTGGACGCGGTCGAATCCATTGACCTGCGCATCAAGCCGGGCGGCATCCTGTCGGCGGTGGTCAAGGAACGCGAACCCGCGATCCTGTGGCGCCACGCGCGCGGCATCGACATGCTGGACGCCGGCGGTCATCGCGTGGCCAGCCTGACCTCGCGCGAGGTGCGCGCCGACCTGCCGCTGATCACCGGAGAGGGGGCGGACCTGGCCACGACCGAGGCGCTGGCCCTGTTCGACGCCGCGGGTCCGATCCTGCCCCGCGTGCGTGGCCTTGTGCGGCGCGGCGAACGGCGGTGGGACCTGGTGCTGGATCACGGCCAGCGCATCCTGCTGCCCGAGACCGGCGCGGTGATCGCGCTGGAGGCGGCGATCGCGATGGACCGGGCCGAGGACATGCTGGGCCGCGACATCACCATCGTCGATCTGCGCGACCCGACGCGGCCCGTCCTGCGGTTGGGGATCGACGCGCGCAACACGATACGCACCGCACGCGGCCTGCCGCTGCTGGGACCCGATGGCAGCGTGCTGCCCGATGACAAGAAGACGGAGGGCTGAGGAATGGTGGACCTGTATCAGACGCAACGCGCGATGCGTAACATCCGCCGGGCGGCCCTGCAGCGGGGCGTGATCGGCATCCTGGACATCGGCACGTCCAAGATCGCCTGCCTTGTCCTGCGCATCGACGGCAACGGCACCTTCCGGGAAACCGACGGCGTGGGCCCGATGGCGGGGCAGGTCAATTTCCGCGTGATCGGCGCGGCATCGACCCGGTCGCGCGGGATGCGCCGCGGCGAGATCGAAACCATGGCCGAGACCGAGCGTGCGATCCGCACGGTCGTCGCCGCCGCGCAGAAGGTCGCGGGCGTGCGCGTCGATCATGTCATCGCCTGCCTGTCGGGCGGGCGACCGGCCTCGTATGGCCTGGCCGGAGAGATCGTGCTGGAATCCGGCAAGGTCGGCGAACATGACGTGGCATCCGTGCTGGCCGCCTGCGACGCGCCCGATTTCGGCCGCGGCCGCGAGGTGCTGCACGCGCAGCCGGTGAATTTCGCGGTCGACAACCGCAGCAACCTGGCCGACCCGCGTGACCATCTGGGCAACAAGCTGTTCTGCGACATGCATGTGCTGACCGTGGACGGCGATTCCATCGGCAACCTGGTCCAGTGCATCCGGCGCTGCGACCTTGAACTGGCGGGGATCGCCTCGGCGCCCTATGCCTCGGCCCGCGCGTCGCTGGTCGAGGATGAGCAGGAGCTGGGCGCGGCCTGTGTCGATTTCGGCGGTGGCGGCACCGGCGTGTCGATCTTCGTCAAGAAGCACATGATCTTTTCCGATCACGTGCCCATCGGGGGCAACCTGATCACCCAGGACATCGCCCAGGGTCTGCGTGTCAGCCTGCCCGTGGCAGAGCGCCTGAAGACGCTGAACGGGGGCGTCGAGGCGACGGGCCGCGACGACCGCGACATGATCGAGGTCGGCGGAGAGACCGGGGACTGGGAGGCGGACCGCCGCCAGGTCAGCCGCGCCGACGTGATCGGCGTGATGCGCCCCCGCGTTGAGGAGATGCTGGAGCATGTCCGCGAGGTGCTGGACGCGGCCGGGTTCGACTGGATGCCCAGCCAGCAGATCGTGCTGACCGGGGGCGGCAGCCAGATCCCAGGCCTGGACGGTCTGGCAACGCGCATCCTGGGTCCGAACGTGCGCTGCGGGCGGCCGCTGCGCATCGACGGTCTGGCCCATCAGCTGACCGATCCCAGCTTTTCCAGCGCCGTCGGCCTGGCGCTGTTCGCCGCACATCCGCAGGATGAATGGTGGGATTTCGAGATGCCGGCCGACCGCTATCCCGCGCGCAGCCTGCGTCGAGCCTATCGCTGGTTCAAGAACAACTGGTGATTGCACCACCTTGGTTCTGGGGGGTGGCAAGGGTTTTCCCACCACATTCGGAAGACATGGCAAGATGCCGCCTATTTCAAGGGTAGCCCCTCCAGATTTTGCGAAACGCCCGGCTTTTTCGGGTGACGGAACTGGTGCCAATTGTTACGGTAACCATTAAGAAACGGGATTCGAGCGGTACACCCGCCTCCCCAATGCAGCAGCGGTAACAGGCGGACACCATGAACCTCAATCTGATGATGAATGACGAAGAAGAGCTGAAGCCGCGCATCACCGTCTTCGGTGTCGGTGGCGCAGGTGGCAACGCCGTCAACAACATGATTCAGAAGCAGCTCGACGGGGTCGAGTTCGTGGTCGCCAACACCGACGCGCAGGCGCTGCAGCAGTCGCGTGCGACCTCGCGCATTCAGATCGGGCCCAAGGTCACCGAGGGTCTGGGCGCGGGCGCCAAGCCCACGATCGGCGCCAAGGCCGCCGAGGAGACGATCGAGGACATCGTCGATCACCTGATGGGCGCGCATATGTGCTTCATCACCGCGGGCATGGGCGGCGGCACCGGCACCGGTGCGGCGCCGATCATCGCGCAGGCCGCGCGCGAGATGGGCATCCTGACCGTCGGCGTGGTGACCAAGCCCTTCCAGTTCGAGGGCACCAAGCGGATGCGCCAGGCCGAGGAGGGCGTCGAGGCCCTGCAGAAGGTCGTGGACACGCTGATCATCATTCCGAACCAGAACCTGTTCCGGCTGGCGAACGAAAAGACCACCTTCACCGACGCCTTCGCGCTGGCCGACGACGTGCTGTACCAGGGCGTCAAGGGCGTGACGGACCTGATGGTCAAGCCGGGCCTGATCAACCTGGACTTTGCCGACGTGCGGTCGGTGATGGACGAGATGGGCAAGGCCATGATGGGCACCGGCGAGGCCTCGGGCGAGAACCGCGCCCAGGAAGCCGCCGAGCGTGCCATCGCAAACCCGCTGCTGGACGAGATCAGCCTGAACGGCGCGCGCGGCGTGCTGATCAACATCACCGGCGGCTATGACATGACCCTGTTCGAACTGGACGAGGCGGCCAACGTCATCCGCGACAAGGTGGACGCCGATGCCAACATCATCGTCGGCTCGACGCTGGACCCCGACATGGACGGCACGATCCGCGTTTCGGTCGTGGCAACCGGCATCGATGCCGCCGTTGCGGTGGCCGAGGTTCCCTCGCCCCGCCGCGGCATGGCTGCGCCGCTGACCCAGAATCCGCAGGTCGGTGCCGCCGCCGAGGAGCAGCCGGCGATCCCGGCGCGCCGCGTGGCGCCCCCGATCGCATCCTCTGCCGAGACGGCCCGCGTCGAGGCCCCGCGCCACGATCCGCGCGCCGAGGACGACATGCCGCAGCCGGCCTATCAGCCGAAGGACAGCGCCCGCCAGAACGCCGTGCGCATCGACGACGACGCGTCGGCCTTTGTCGCGCCCCGTGCGCCGCAGTCCCCGCGCGCCGGCCAGCCCGCACCCGAGGTGATGGACCGCCTGCGCCGCGCCGTGGACAACCACGGCCGCGTCCCCGCACAGCCGCAGCAGCAGCCGGCACAGCCCGCCACCAGCCGGATGAGTGGTCTGGGCCGCATGCTGGAGCGCATGGCAGGCCATGGCAACGACCAGCCGGGCGGCGCCAAGCCGGCCGCATCCTCGATCGCCGAGCGTGTGAACGACCGCGTCGCCGTCCGCGCCCGCCAGCACGACACCGACTTCGACGATCTGGCCAGCCCCGACTCGAACGGCAAGGACAATGTCGAGATCCCGGCTTTCCTGCGCCGTCAGGCCAACTGACGGATCACGAAACCGGCACATCCACTGGTTGCAAGGGCCGCTGCAAAGCGGCCCTTTCCCTTTTCCAGTCAACCTCTTGGGCGAAAACGGCCATCGGGTTGCAGGGCAGGGCAGGGGAATGTTTCACCCCGTTACAAAACGTTAATTGAATGCGTTCACTGCCGGACCTAGCTGGAGTGACAGAAGGGGCAGGTGCGCCCCACGACGAATCCGAAGGCAGGCAGATCATGCAGGCGACGCTGAAAGACACGGTGACATTGCAGGGCGTCGGGCTCCACTCCGGTGCGCCCGCGCGTCTGGTCATGCATCCCGCACGGCCCGGCCACGGGATCGTCTTTCGCCGCACCGACCTGTCGCCTGCGGTCGACATTCCGGCATTGTGGGACCATGTGACGCCGTCCAAGCTGTGCACGCTGCTGGACAACGGCTTGGGTGTGACCCTCTCGACGGTCGAGCACGTGATGGCCGCGCTGGCCGGAACGGGCATCCACAACGCGCTGATCACCGTCGATGGGCCCGAAATTCCGATCCTCGATGGTTCGGCTGCACCCTTTGTGGACGCGATCCTGGACACCGGCATCGCGCGTCAGGCTGCACCGCTGCGCGCGATCCGCGTCCTGCGCACGGTCGAGGTCCGCGAGGGCGAAGCCTTTGCCCGCCTGTCGCCCGCCGACCACCTGGAGATCGATTTCGAGATCGACTTTACCGACGCCGCGATCGGGCATCAGGAAAAGCGTCTGGACATGGCCAATGGCGCGTTCCTGCGCGAACTGGCCGACAGCCGCACCTTCTGCCGCGCGTCGGATGTCGAGGCGATGCGCCGCAACGGTCTGGCCCTGGGCGGGACCTATCTGAACGCGGTCGTGGTGGATGGCGGGCGCGTCCTGTCGCCGGGCGGTCTGCGTCACGCGGATGAGGCCGTGCGCCACAAGATGCTGGACGCCACCGGCGATCTGGCGCTGGCCGGTGCGCCGCTGCTGGCGCGCTATACCGGCCACCGTGCGGGTCACGCGATGACCAACCGCCTGCTGCGGGCGCTGTTCGCCGACCCCACTGCATGGACCTGGGAGCGGTGCACGCCCGAGCTGGAAGGTCGCCTGCCGGGTGCGGGTGTCGCCGACTATGCACGCCCCGAACTTGCCGCGGCCTTTGCGGCCGAGTGACGGCGCGGGGCGCCGGGACCTTGGCCGAATTCAACGGATTGCCATTTTGCGCCCCCTGATGTTCTGTGCTAGAGGATCCCGGCAGCGCCGCCCGCACGCGGGCAGCGCATCGGCAAATCGTAGGGCAGGATAAAGATGGCGGGCTCGAAAATCTCGGCTTCGGTGGTGGCTGCGGTGCTGGCGGGCGTTGTCCTGACTGGCTGCGGCGGCAACCGGGACGCGGCGCAAAAGCAAAATCTGGACCGCTTTACGGCCGAGGAAATCTACAAGCGGGGCGAGTTCGAGCTGGAGAACAGCGGCGATCCCGAGGATGCCGTCGTCTATTTCAGCGAGATCGAGCGGCTGTATCCCTATTCCGAATGGGCCAAGCGCGCGCTGATCATGCAGGCCTATGGCAACCACAAGGCGGGCAATTACGAAGAGGCCCGCGGCGCGGCGCAGCGGTTCCTGGACACCTATCCGACCGATGAGGATGCCGCCTATGCGCAGTATCTGCTGGCGCTGTCCTATTACGATCAGATCGATGACGTCGGGCGCGATCAGGGCCTGACCTTTCAGGCACTGCAGGGGCTGCGGACGGTGATCGAGCAGTATCCCGACAGCGAATATGCCCGCAGTTCGATCCTGAAGTTCGACCTGGCGTTCGATCACCTGGCCGCCAAGGAAATGGAGATCGGGCGTTATTACCTGAAGCAGGGGCATTACGCAGCGTCGGTGAACCGGTTCCGCGTGGTGGTCGAGGAGTTCCAGACGACCACCCAGACCCCCGAGGCGCTGCTGCGTCTGGTCGAGGCTTATCTGGCCCTTGGACTGCTGGACGAGGCGCAGACGGCGGGCGCCATCCTGGGACACAATTTCCAGTCCTCGCCCTTCTATGACGACGCGTTCCGGCAGCTGCGCGGCCGCGGCCTGTCGGCCGAGGTGCGCGGTGACAGCTGGCTGACCAACGTCTATCGCCAGACCATCCAGGGACGCTGGCTGTAATGCAGGCCGTGCGCAGGGGCCGTGGCCCATGCTGAGATCGCTGGACATCCGCGACATGCTGCTGATCGACCGGCTGGAGCTGTCGTTCGGCCCCGGCCTGAACGTGCTGACCGGAGAGACCGGCGCGGGCAAGTCCATCCTGCTGGATTGCTTGGGGTTCGTCCTGGGCTGGCGCAGTCGTGCCGAGCTAGTCCGCCAGGGGGCCGCGCAGGGCGAGGTTCAGGCGGTGTTCGACCTGCCGGAGGTTCATCCCGCCCGCGCCCTGCTGGCCGAGGCCGGGATCACGATCGATGACGACGAGCTGATCCTGCGCCGCGTGAACACGCTGGATGGGCGCAAGACGGGCTGGGTCAATGACCGCCGGGTGTCGGGCGAGGTTCTGCGGCAGCTGTCCGAGGTCCTGGTCGAGCTGCACGGGCAGCATGACGACCGCGGGCTGTTGAATTCGCGCGGGCATCGCACCCTGCTGGACGCGTTCGGCGCGATGGACCTGTCGGCGGTCCGCCGCACCTGGGCCGCACGCCGCGATGCGGACCGGGCGCTGGCAGAGGCCGAGGCCGCGTTGGCCGCCGCCCGGCAGGAAGAAGAGTTTCTGCGCCACGCCGTGGCGGAACTGGACAAGCTGGCCCCCGAACCCGGCGAGGAACAGCGCCTGGACATCGCGCGCCGCGCCATGCAGGGCGCGGAGCGCATCCGGGATGACGTGGCGCGCGCTCTGCAGATGCTGGCGGGAGACGGTGCCGAAGGCGCGATGGTCGACGCAGCGCGCTGGTTGGAGGGCGCATCCGAGCAGGCCGAGGGTCGACTGGACGAGCCGCTGGCCGCCCTGTCACGCGCGCTGATCGAGCTGGGCGAGGCCACCCGCGGGGTCGAGGACACGCTGGCCGCGCTGGATTTCGATCCGCACGCGCTGGAATCGACCGAGGAGCGGCTGTTCGCGCTGCGTGCCTTGGCGCGAAAGCATGACATCCTGCCCGACGATCTGGCCGGTCTGGCGCAGCAGTTGCGCGACCGGCTGGAGCGTCTGGATGCCAGCGAGGCGCGGATGGGCGATCTGCGCCGTGCGGCGCGGGACGCTCAGGCGGACTATGATGCCGCGGCCGATGCGCTGACCGCTGCCCGCACCGAGGCCGCGACCCGGTTGGACCGCGCCGTAACCGCTGAATTGGTGCCGCTGAAGATGGAACGTGCGGTCTTTCGCACCGTCGTATCGCCCGCCGAGCCCGGGCCGGACGGGCGCGATACCGTGGCGTTCACGGTGGCGACCAACCCGGGCGCACCGTCGGGACCGCTGGACAAGATCGCCTCCGGTGGCGAACTGTCCCGCTTTCTGTTGGCGCTGAAGGTCTGCCTGGCGCGGGGGAATGACGCATTGGTCATGATCTTCGACGAGATCGATCGCGGGGTCGGCGGGGCCACCGCCGATGCCGTCGGCCGCCGTCTGCAGAATCTTGCGGATGGTGCGCAGGTGCTGGTCATCACCCATTCGCCGCAGGTCGCGGCCTTGGGCGCGGTGCATTTCCGGGTGTCGAAATCGGTGACCGACGGGATGACCACCTCCACCGTCACGCCGCTGCCTCAACCCGAGCGCGTGGCCGAGATCGCGCGCATGCTGTCGGGCGACCGTGTCACCGACGCTGCGACCGAGGCTGCGCGCGCCTTGTTGGACGGTTAGTCCAGAATCCGCGGTGCGGGTCGCAGAACCGACAGGATACGCCCGTCATCGGCATCGATCCGCACCAGATGACCACCGACCACGGCATAGCTGTCGCCATCGGGCGCCTGAGACAGGCCATAGCGGCCCGGTGCGCTGACACGATGCAGCTGGTCCTCCGGAACGCTGTCACCGACCATCGGCATGGTCGCATGCCCGCCCAGACATTCCGTCGTACATGCCGGCACGGCCTGCAGGCCACGGGTCGGCGTGGTGTTGGGGGCGGTCAGGGCGGCGAGGCCGAGCATTGTCCCGGCCGCCACGGCGGCAAGGGGGTGCAGCGGCGTCATCATGTCCTCGGATCAGTTACAACGGGTCAACCCGGGATTGCCTGACGGGTTCCGCTGCGACGCCGCATGGCAGGCATGCCGATGCGGAACTGCCACGTTCAGTCGGGCAGGGGCCGCAGGATCGACAGGATCTTGCCGCTGCCGATCTGGATGCGGACAAGATGGCCCGATACGACGGCATAGACGCTGCCCGGCAGCTGCGGCCCAAGGCCCACGGCGCCGGGCTTGTCGATCTGGCGAACCTGTTCGGGCGCCGGCACCTCACCGACGGTGGGGCGCTGCTGGGCAAAGCCGTCCTGAGGGACCAGCGCGCATGCGCCGATCAGCAGGGCGGTGGAGAGACGTCGCAAGATCCGGTCCATGATGGCTGCACCCCGTTCGCAGGCTCGCCACCGCATATCACCACGGCAGGGGTTAACAACCCGTTCCGATCAACCGTTCCGCGCCGTAAATCGGGGCAGCATGGCCGAAAAATCCTGTCCCCGGCCGTCTTCGCGGGTGACGAAGTCGTCATATTGTTGATGCGCCAACGCCCCCATCGGGGTCTGCGCGCCGACCGATTCGGCCGCCTGCTGGGACAGGCCAAGATCCTTGAGCATCAGTTCGGCGGCAAAGCCGGGCTTGTAGCCGTTGTCCGCGGGGCTGACAGGGCCCACGCCCGGCGCCGGGCAGTAGGCGTTCATCGACCAGCTATAGCCCGAACTGGTCGACACGACGTCGAACATCTTCTGGCGGTCCAGCCCCAGCTTGTCGGCCAAGGCAAAGGCTTCGCAGGTGGCGATCATCGTGACGCCCAGGATCATGTTGTTGCAGATCTTGGCCGCCTGTCCGGCGCCGCTGTCGCCGCAATGGACGGCCTTCTGGCCCATGACCGCGAACAGCGGCTGGACGGTGGCGAAATCGGCTTCGGCGCCACCTACCATGAAGGTCAGCGTGCCGGCCTGTGCGCCGCCGGTGCCGCCCGAAACGGGCGCGTCCAGCGCACCCAGCCCCGCCGCGCGGGCCGCTTGCGCCACGGCGCGCGCGCTGTCCACGTCGACGGTGGAACAGTCGCACAGGACCGCGCCCTGCTGCATGGCGGGGATGATCTGGTCGGCCACGTCGCGCAGGATCTGGCCATTGGGCAGCATGGTGAAGACAACATCCGCGCCCGACACCGCCTTGGTCGCGCTGGCGGCGAGGGTCACGCCCGCGGGGGCGGGGGCCGCGGTGTCGAAACCCGTGACCTGATGGCCCGCGGCAGCCAAGTTGGCGGCCATGGGCGCGCCCATGTTGCCCAGTCCGATGAAGCCGATCTTCATTCTGCAGTCTCCCATTGCAGTTCGTCATCCCCAAGCGGGGCCAGCATCGCGCGCAGCGTGTCATCGGACGCGTCGCGGCGCCAGACGGGCTTGCGATCCTTGTCGATGATCTGGGCGCGCACGCCCTCCAGGAAATCGCTTTCGGCCGTGGCGCGGGCGGTAAAGCGGTATTCGCGCGACAGCGACTGCTGCATGCAATCGTCGCCGCGGGCCGCACGCACCATCGCCAGCCCCGCCGCCATCGACAGCGGCGAATTGCGCCGCAGCGCCTCCAGCGATTCGTCGTCGCCCGCCTCCTGCAACGCGGCGGTGATATCGGCCAGGGTGCGGCCACCAAAGGCGGACAGGTCGCGCCGGTCCAGCGTCGCCGCGGGGGCAGGGTGGCCGCGCAGGCCGGTCACGTCGCCGCTGTCCTCCAGCATGGCGATCAGGCCCGGCCAGTCCGCTTCGGGAATGTACATGTCCGCAAAGCCGGCATGGATCGCGTCGCCTGCCGTCATCCGACCACCGGTCATCGCCAGGTATTCACCGATCCGCCCCGGCGCGCGACCCAGCAGCCAGGTGCCGCCCACGTCGGGGATCAGGCCGATGCCGCTTTCGGGCATCGCGATGCGCGTCGTGTCGCCGACGATCCGGTGGCTGGCATGACCGCCCACCCCCACGCCGCCGCCCATGACGAACCCTTGCATGAAAGCCACGATGGGCTTGGGGAAATCGGCGATGGCCGCGTTCATGCGGTATTCGTCGCGAAAGAAGTCGCGCCCGACCTGGTGATCGCCCGCGCGGCCCGCGTGATAGACGGCGGCGATGTCGCCCCCGGCGCAGAAGGCGCGGTCCCCTTCGGCATCGATGATGACCAGCGCGACCGCAGGATCGTCGCGCCACCCGTCCAAAGCGTCATTGATGGCGCGGGCCATGGTATGGGTCAGAGCGTTCAGCGCCTTGGGCCGGGTAAAGGTAATGCGCCCGGCGCGCCCGGCGGTGCGGATGGTCAGGTCGTCCATGTCAGGCCCTTTCCGCCAACAGGGCGCGGCTGATGATCAGGCGCATGATCTCGTTCGTGCCCTCCAGGATCTGGTGGACGCGCAGGTCGCGCACGATCTTCTCGATGCCGTAATCGGCCAGATAGCCATAGCCGCCGTGCAGCTGCAGGCATTGGTTCGCGACCTCGAAGGCGCGGTCGGTGACGTGCAGTTTCGCCATGGCGCAGAACTTGGTGGCGTCCGGCGCGCCCTGATCCAGCTTCCACGCCGCCTGGCGCAGGAAAATGCGGGCCGATTGCAGGGCGGTCTCCATCTCGGCCAGACGGAACTGCAGGGCCTGGAACTGGTCCAGTGATTTGCCGAAGGCCTTGCGGTCGCCCATATAGGCCAGCGTGCGGTCCAGCGCCGATTGCGCGCCGCCTAGGGCGGCGGCGGCGATGTTCAGGCGCCCCCCGTCCAGTCCGGCCATGGCGTAGCTGAAGCCGCGGCCCTCCTCGCCCAGAAGGTTGTCGGCAGGCACGGTGCAGTCGTCGAACTGGACCTGGGTGGTGGGCTGGGACCGCCAGCCCATCTTGTCCTCAAGCCCCCCGAAGGAGAGGCCCGGCGTGCCGTTCTCGACGATGACGGTGCTGATGCCCTTGGGGCCGTCGCCGCCGCTGCGGACCATGGCGACATAGACATCGCTGTAGCCGCCGCCGCTGATGAAGGCCTTGGTCCCGTTCAGCCGCCAGCCCTGATCGTCACGGTCGGCGCGGGTGCGGAGCGCGGCTGCGTCGGACCCGGACCCCGGTTCGGTCAGGCAATAGCTGAAGATGCGGGTCATCGAACACAGGTCGGGCAGCCAGCGGTCGCGGGCCTGATCGCTGCCGAACTTGTCGATCATGCCGCCGCACATGTTGTGGATCGACAGGAAGGACGCGACCGAGGGGCAGGCCATCGACAGCGCCTCGAAGACCAGCGTGCCGTCGAGACGCGACAGCCCCGTGCCGCCGTGATCCTCGGAGACGAAGATGCCGCCCAGGCCCAGGGCCGCCACGTCGGGCCAGAGGTCGCGCGGGATGGTGCCCTGACGTTCCCAGTCCTGCGCATGGGGCGCGATGCGGTCGGCCCCAAAATCGCGGGCCATGTCGAAGATGGCCTGCTGTTCCTCGGTCAGTGCGAAATCCATCGGCAGCCCCTCCCCGGACCGGTCTGAATTGAACAGGTGTTTAATTGCCAGATGTTGCGACAGTGTTGCAAGCGGTTACAGATCGCGGGTGAACTCCTGCACCAGATGGCGGGTGACGGCGCGCAGCGCGTCGTCGGGGTCGGCCCCGGCCTGACGCGCGCGGGCATGGACGGCGCGCTGCGCCTCGGCCGCGGTGCCATGCGCCACCATGTCTCGCAGGCGGGCCACATGGGGCTGACAGTCCAGCGCGTCGGCATCCTGCGCAATCAGGCCCAGCCAGTCGTCGGCGATCTGGTCGAACGGGATGATCCGCCCCGCGCCGAAATCGATCAGACCCTCGGTGGTGCCATAGCGCAGCGCGCGCCATCGGTTCTCGGCAAGCAGGAAGGGCTCGTACTGCCGCCAGCGCTGATTGGCGCGCGACAGGCGCCACAGCATGCGCAGCGTGGTCTGGATCAGCGCAGCCAGGGTCAACGCATCCTCGATCCGCGGGCAGGCGTCGCAGATGCGGGTCTCCAGCGTTGGGTATTTGCTGCTGGGGCGCAGGTCCCACCAGATCTTGCTGCTGTCCTCGATGATGCCAAGGTCGGTCAGGGCCTGGACCGAGCGTTCGAATTCGTCCCAGCTGCCCATCTGCGGCGGCAGGCCGGTGCGGGGCATGTCGCCGAAGACCGTGGTGCGGTACGAGGCAAGGCCCGAATCCTCGCCCATCCAGAAGGGGCTGGAGGCGGACAAGGCCAGCAGATGCGGCAGGAAATAGGCCAGCTGGTTCATCAGGTCGATGCGCTGCGCAGGGTCTGGGATGCCCACATGGACATGCATGCCGCAGATCAGCATGCGCCGCGCCACGCCGCCCATGTCGCGCGACAGCTGATTGTAGCGGTCCTTGTCGGTATGATCCTGTTCGCGCCAGTCGGCCTGCGTGTGGCAGGAGGCCGAGATGGGCGCCAGCCCATGTTCGGCGGCGCGCCGGGCGACGGTGCCGCGCAGGAGGCGCAGGTGATCGCCCGCGGCGCGGATGTCGGCGCTGACCGGGGTGCCGATCTCGACCTGGCAGCGCAGGAATTCGGGGCTGACCTGCTCGCCCAAATCGGCCGTGAGCGCCTGCATCAGCGCGTCGGGGGCCGCGGCCAGCTGGAAGGTTTCGGCATCGACAAGGAGATATTCCTCCTCGATACCCAGGGTGAAGTCGGGATCAGTCGTCATGGGTCCGTCCTGGTTGCCACGACGCGCCGGGCTTGCGTCCCGCGAGGTGCCGGGGGGCTGGCTGCCCCCCGGACCCCCCACGCAGCGCCCCCCGCATCGGGAGGACTGGCTCCGGCGTCAGTCCATGGCCTTGAAGTTGAACTCTCCGCCTTCCTTGATCCCCGACGGCCAGCGCGCCGTCACGGTCTTGGTCCGCGTATAGAAGCGGAACGCATCGGGGCCGTGCTGGTTCAGGTCGCCGAAGCCCGATTTCTTCCAGCCACCGAAGGTGTGATAGGCCAGCGGCACCGGGATCGGCACGTTGATGCCCACCATGCCGATGTTGATGCGGTTCGCGAAGTCGCGCGCCGTATCACCGTCGCGGGTATAGATCGCGGTGCCGTTGCCGTATTCGTGGTCCAGGGCCAGCTTGATCGCATCCTCATAGGTCGCGGCGCGGACGGTGGAGAGGACCGGGCCGAAGATCTCGGTCTTGTAGATGTCCATGTCCGGGGTCACGCGGTCGAAGAGGTGGGGGCCGACGAAGAAGCCGTCCTCATAGCCCTGAAGGTTGAAGTCGCGGCCGTCGACGACCAGCTCGGCGCCTTGATCCACGCCGGACTGCACCAGGCGCAGGATGTTCTCCTTGGCGGCCTTGGTCACGACCGGGCCGTAATCGATGTCGTTGCCGGCGGTCCAGGGACCGACCTTCAGCTTCTCGATCCGCGGGATCAGCTTCTCGATCAGCGCATCGGCGGTCTTCTCGCCCACCGGCACCGCGACCGAGATCGCCATGCAACGCTCGCCCGCAGCCCCGTAGCCCGCGCCGACCAGCGCGTCGGCGGCCTGGTCCAGGTCGGCGTCGGGCATGATGATCATGTGGTTCTTGGCACCGCCGAAGCACTGCGCGCGCTTGCCGGTCGCGGCGGCGCGTTCATAGATGTACTGCGCGATCGGGGTCGAGCCCACGAAGCCCACGGCCTGGATGACCTCGCTGTCCAGGATCGCGTCGACCGATTCCTTGTCGCCGTTTACCACCTGCAGCACGCCGTCGGGCAGGCCCGCCTCCTGCAGCAGTTTGGCCAGCATCAGCGGCACCGAGGGGTCACGCTCGGAGGGTTTCAGGATCATCGCATTGCCGGCGGACAGGGCCGGGCCCATCTTCCACAGCGGAATCATGGCCGGAAAGTTGAAGGGCGTGATGCCCGCGACCACGCCCAGGGGCTGGCGCATGGAGTACATGTCGATGCCGGGGCCGGCGCTGTCGGTGAACTCGCCCTTCAGCAGATGCGGCGCGCCGATGCAGAACTCGATCACCTCCAGGCCGCGCTGGATGTCGCCCTTGGCGTCGGGGAAGGTCTTACCGTGTTCGCTGGACAGGGCCTCGGCCAGCTTGTCCATGTCGCGGTTGATCAGGCCGACAAAGGCCATCATCACGCGGGCGCGGCGCTGGGGATTGGTGGCGCCCCATGCGATCTGGGCCTTGGCGGCGCGGGCGATGGCGTCGTCCATCTCGGCCTTGGTGATCAGCGACAGGCGGGCCTGAACCTCGCCCGTGGCGGGGTTGTAGACGTCGGAAAACCGGCCAGAGGTGCCCTTGTATTCCTTGCCGTCGATCCAGTGATGTATCTCTTTCATCGCGTCCTCCTGCAACTGCTGGGCGCAGCCTAGTCTTGCGGATTTGCGGAAGAAAGGGGAATGCTGGCAAAAGGGTTTTGCGTTTTTGCAAAGGACGGCGATGGATTGGGATGATCTGCGCATCTTTCTGGCTGTCGCGCGGGCCGAAAGCCTGTCCGGCGCCGGGCGCAGGCTGGCGATGGACGCATCGACCGTCGGCCGCCGCATCGCGCGGCTGGAGGCGTCGGTCGGGGCGGCGCTGTTTCTCAAGACACCGGGGGGCTATCAGCTGACCGCCGAAGGGTCGCGCCTGATGGCCCCGGCCGAGGCCGCCGAACGCGCCGCCACCGCCGCAGCCGAGGCCGTCAGCGGGGATGCGGGCCTGTCGGGACAGTTGCGCATCGGGGCGCCCGACGGCTGCGCGAACTATCTGCTGCCGCAGGTCGCGCGCGACCTGTGCGCCGCCCATCCGGGGCTGGAGATCCAGATCGTGGCCCTGCCGCGCGTCGTGAACCTGACCCGGCGCGAGGCCGACATGGCCATCGCCGTGTCGCCGCCCGACACGGGGCGGCTGATGGTCCAGCGGCTGGTCGACTATCACCTGCACCTGGCGGGGCATGACGATTACCTGTCGCGCCACCCGCCGCTGGACCGGCTGGAGGATCTGCGCGGGCATCGGATGATCAGCTATATCCCGGACATGATCTTCGACCGCGAGCTGGATTATCTGTCCGCGACGGGGGTCGAGGCGGCCCAGATCAGCAGCAATTCCGTGGCGGTGCAGATGCAGGCCGTGCGCGCCGGGGCGGGCCTTGGCATCGTGCATGATTTCGCGATCCCCTTTGCGCCGGGGGTGCGCCGCGTGCTGACCGGACGCATCGCGCTGAAGCGCAGCTTCTGGCTGATCCGGCATGCCGACGACCGCGCCTCGCGCCGGCTGACCCTGCTGGCAGAGGCGGTGGCCCAGGGCATCCGCACCGAGGTCGCCCGACTGGAGGGGCAGCTTTCCGCGGCCCCCGATGGTCGCACTTGACGCGAACCGATTTGGCGAAAATGATGAAGGGGAACAAGTCCGAGGGAGGCCCGTGATGCTGGTCAAACAGTTGCTGTCGATGAAGTCCGACAATGCCAAGCCGTGGATCGATTCCGCGACGATCGTGACCATCGCGCCGACCACCACCCTGGGCGAGGCCGCGACGCTGCTGGCCGAAAAGCGCATCGGCGCGGTGGTCGTGTCCACCGATGGCCGGAGGCCCGAAGGCATCCTGTCCGAACGCGACATCGTCCGTCAGCTGGGCAAGCACGGACCCGACGTGCTGTCCCAGCCCGTCAGCGGCGTGATGACCACCCAGGTCCAGACCTGCACCACCGGAGAAGATGCGCTGACCATCCTGGAACGCATGACCCAAGGGCGGTTCCGCCACATGCCGGTGGTGGACGGTCAGGGCGACATGCTGGGCGTGATCTCGATCGGCGATGCGGTCAGCGGGCGCCTGAAGGAGCTGGCGGCCGAAAAGGAAGCCCTGACCGGGATGATCATGGGCAGCTGACGCATCGTCGCAGCCGTTCACGATCTTGCAATCCGGGGTCAAATGCGGTTTGCCTTGGGGTCAGGACCATGACCCCAAGGACGCGACATCCATGCGCATCGGCCTTTATCCCGGAACCTTCGATCCGATCACGCTTGGACATATCGACATCATCCAGCGTGCGATGGCGCTGGTCGACCGTCTGGTGATCGGCGTGGCGATCAACCGCGACAAGGGCCCGCTGTTCGACCTGGAGGCGCGCGTGGCCATGGTCCAGGCCGAATGCGACGCCATCGTCGCCAAGACCGGCGGAGAGATCGTCGTCCACCCGTTCGAGAACCTGCTGATTGACTGTGCCCGCGACGTGGGCGCCAGCATCATCGTGCGCGGCCTGCGCGCGGTGGCCGATTTCGAGTACGAGTTCCAGATGGTCGGCATGAACCGTGCCCTGGACAGCAGCATCGAGACCGTCTTCATGATGGCCGACGCCCGGCGCCAGGCCATCGCCTCCAAGCTGGTCAAGGAGATCGCGCGCCTGGGCGGGGACGTGTCCAAATTCGTCACCCCCCCGGTCGCGGACGCGCTGCTGCGCCGCTATGGCTAGCCGCGCCCGATGAAAAGCATGTTGGTCGCCATCAGCGTCATGAACTGAACGTTCGCGCCCTGTGGCAGCGTGGCCATGTGCCAGACGGCATCGGCCACGGTGGCGACGTCGATCACCGGTTCGGCATCGGGATCGCGGGCGGCGGCCTCGCGCAGCAACTGCGTCGCGGCATTGCCCACGTCGATCTGGCCGCAGGCGATGTTCACCGCGCGCCCGTCCAGCGACAGGCTGCGCGTCAGGCCAGTCACGGCATGCTTGGACATCGTATAGGCGACGGAGCCCGCCCGCGGCGCATGGGCCGCGACCGAGCCGTTGTTGATGATCCGCCCGCCTTGGGGCGACTGCGCCCGCATCGCCGCAAAGGCCGCGCGCGCACAGAGGAACATGCCCGTCACATTGGTCGCGATCACGTCGCGGAAATCGTCCGGCGACAGATGGTCGGGATCGGCCAGCGGGGCGGCGCGTCCGGCATTGTTGAACAGGACATCCAGGCGGCCCCAGCTGCGGACGGCCTGCGCGAATGCCGCCTCGACCGCGGCGTCGTCGGTGATGTCGCAGGGCAGGACCAGCGCGCCGTCATGCCCGTCGGCGGTCTGGTGCAGGGGGTCGGGCCTGCGCCCGACCAGCCCCACGCGCCAGCCGCGGTCCAGGAACAGCCGCGCCGTGGCCTGCCCGATGCCGCTTCCGGCACCCGTGATCAGAATGCTGTCCATCATTTTCTCCCGTGATCGCTTATCCCGTGACGGGCGCGCCCGCATGGGCATCCGTCGCCGTCCCGCGGTTCGGGCGCATTGGACCCGCATCGCACAGGGACCGCAATCCATGAAAAAGGCCCGCGAAACGCGGACCTTGTCGGGACGGGTGGCAGGGGCCGATCACTCGGTCGGCGGGGCCAGCTTCTTGGTGCCGCCGTTGTTCAGCGGGTCTTCCTGGCGCTGGACCGAACCCTCGAAATGGGCGCCCGATTCGATGGCGATGGTCTTGTGGATGATGTCGCCCTCGACCCGCGCGGTGGCGGTCAGGCGGACCTTGAGGCCGCGCACGCGACCGATGACGCGGCCGTTGACGATGACGTCGTCGCCGACGATCTCGCCCTTGATGGTGGCGGTTTCGCCGATGGTCAGCTGATGAGCACGGATGTCGCCTTCGACCGTGCCCTCGATCTGGATATCGCCCTGCGTCTTGATGTTGCCCGTCACAGTCAGGTCGGCCGACAGGACCGAGGGTGCCACGCGCGCACGGGGTGCGGCGGCCGGTGCCTGCGCCTCGGGGGTGCTGCGCTCTGGCGCGACGGGGGCCGCCTGCGGGGCTGTGTCGGGGGTCGGGCGGGTCTCGGTCACGCGGGTCTTACTGAACATTGTCTGCTGCCTTGATGAAGCTCATCGGGTCCACGGCCCGACCGTTCATGCGCACTTCGTAATGCAGATGCGGCCCGGTCGAGCGTCCGGTATTCCCCATATCACCGATCCGGTCGCCTTGCGACACCCGATCGCCAACTTTTACATGGATGCGGCTCAGGTGGGCATAGCGGGTCTCGGTGCCCAGCTCGTGGCGGATCTTGATCAGGTTGCCATAGGCGCCGCTGCGCCCGGCAAAGGTCACGACGCCGTCGCCCGTGACGTGGATCGGCGTGCCGACGGGACCGGCCATGTCGATGCCCTCGTGCATGCGACCCCACCGGCGGCCGAAGCCCGAGGTATAGCGGAAGTTGTCGGTGACCGGCATGGCCAGCGGCAGCTTCTCGATCGCGATGCGATATGTGTTCATCTGGTCCAGCGTGACGATGATCTGGCGGGCCTTCAGCTCGGTGTCGGTCAGCGCCGCGTTGCCGCGGGTCGAATAGGACATCGGCGTCAGCGGTCCGCCCTGCCCGGAATAGCCGCTGCGGATGGTGCGCAGAACCTCGTCCGGGTTCATGCCGACATTGCGGAAGACCTCGTCCAGGGGGGCCACGGACACGGTCACGGCGTCCTCCAGCTGGGTCAGGATCTCGTCGTTGCGGGCCAGGATCTGGTCGCGCTCGACGGTCAGTTCCTGTGCGGTCAGCTTGGCGGCCTCGGCCTCCTCGACGGCCTCGGACCGCTGGTCGGCTGAACTGCGCAGTTCTCCCGACAGGATATCCAGGGCGACCGAGAATTCCTCGGTCCGGTCGGGGGCGGGGGTCGTGCCCGCATCGGCGGCGGCGACGGCGGTGTCGCGATCGGCCAGCGTGTCGCGCAGCGTGGACTGGACAGCAGCCAGGCCGGTCTCCATCTCGCGGCGGCTCTCCTCGGAGGAGAGAAGCTGCGACTGCATCTGCGAGACCTGGTCCAGCGCCACGGCAAAGCGCGACTGCGCGGCCAGCGCCTCGGCGGCGCGGGCGTCGCGTTCGGCCTGCAGCTCGGCCAGGCGTTCCTCGAAGGCGGCCTGGCTGCGCTGGATCTGTTCGCGGGTGTTGCCCGAACTGACGGCGTCGATGACCAGGAAGGAACTGGCCACCAGCGTCCAGCCGAAGACCAGCGTGATGCCGCTGATGCCGACCATCTGGGTCACGGGGCGCAGGCGGACAAAGCGTGTCGTATCATCCGAGCGGAGGAAAAGGCGTTGCTCCGGCAGCCACTTTTCCAGCGACGCGTTCAGTCGATCCATCACCGTCATTGTCAGATACTGTCCCTCGAAGGCACGCCGTTGTCAGCAGTTCGGCGGGTTGTTCCGTTCGGTCACGGGTAAACAGCAGCTGTGCCTTCTTGGCAACAAGACCCTGGGGTCTGGTTCCCCGCATTGGCGGAACCCTGCCTTTATCGGCAAGGATCCGCCAATCGTGCAACCTGGGGGCGAGAAACCTAAGTGATTTCATAGGGCAGGGGGCCATCGCGATCCGCGGGGATTCGCAGCGGCCGGTCGATCGGCGGGACCGACCGCTGATGGCAGTCCGGGCGCGGGCAGATCCGGCACGAGATCCCGATGGGCTGATAGGCGCGCGGCTTGGTCAGGTCCAGCCCGTCGGCATAGACCAGCCCGCCCGCATGCGCGACCTCGACCCCCAACCCGATGGCAAATCGGCGGACCGGCGCGTTGAAGGCGCCCGCATGCTTCGAGACGTCGCGTGCCAGCAGCAGATAGCGGACCCCGTCCGGCGTCTCTGCCAGCTGGCGCAGGAAGCGGCCCGGCTGCTCGAACGCCTGATGGACGTTCCACAGCGGGCAGGCACCGCCAAAGCGGGCGAATTGCAGGCGGGTCGCGGAATGGCGCTTGGTGATCGTGCCCGCCTGATCAACGCGCACGAAGAAGAACGGCACCCCCTTGGCGCCCGGCCGCTGCATGGTCGAGAGGCGGTGGGCGACCTGCTCCAGCGACGCGTCGAACAGGTGCGACAGCCGTTCCAGGTCATGGCGTTCGGCCTGCGCCGCGGCCATGAACGCGCGATAGGGCATCAGCGCGGCGCCGGCGAAATAGTTGGCCATGCCAAGGCGGGCGATCTGGCGGGCGGTGGGGCTGCGAAAGCGGGCCAGGTCCAGGGTCGCCTCCAGCAGGTCTGACTGGCGTTCCAGGGCGACCAGATGCAGCAGCTGGAACAGGCGGGTCGGCGCCTCGGCAGCGGCATTGACCAGCAGCCGGTCGCTGTCGCGACGGAAGACCGCGTTGGCAGGCAGCTCGGTCAGCTGGACACGGATGCCCTTGGCGGCCAGGGCTGCGACCGCCATCGCCCAGAGGTCGCCCCGCCGCCCGTCGGGGCAGGAAAAGCGTTCGGCCGCACGGTCGACGGCGTCGATGTAGTTGTCGCAATAGTGGAAAAAGTCACGAACTTCTTCCCATGGGGTCGACAGGCTGTTCTGGCTGGCGGCGCCGATCGCCTCGTCCAAGGCGGCCAGGCGTTCCTGGCCTTCGCGATGGGCGCGGTACAGGTCCAGGAAGGCGCGGGCCAGCACCGGGGCATTGGTCGCGGCCAGGCGCAGGTCGGCCAAAGGGGGTGCCGCATCGAACAGCGGGTCGGCCAGGGCCTCCTGCATGTCGATGACCATCCGTTCGGCATCGCCTGCCGCCAGGGTGGTCAGGTCGACGCCGAATTCCTGCGCCAGGCGCAGCAGGACGCCCGCGCTGATGGGGCGGTGGTTGTTCTCCATCTGGGACAGATAGGGCAGGGACACGCCCAGCTTTTCGGCAAAGCGGCGTTGGGTCAGGGCGGCGCGGGCGCGGGTTTCGCGCAGCGCGCTGCCGGCATAGATCTTTTGTGTCGCCACGTCCCGTCCCCCGTTTGCAAAGCCGATTCTAGCGGTTGCAAAGGCGGTCGGGCAAGGGGTTCAGCCCTGCAGGGCCAAATGACGTTCGCGGCGCAGCACCCAGGTGATTGCCAGCAGCCCGCCCAGGGCGGAGGCGCACATGATCGCCAGCAGGGGCGTGGCGCCGCTGCCCGGTTGCAGCAGTGCGCCCGCCAGCGCCGAAAGCGCTGCGCCACCGGCCACGGCCAGGGCGCCGCCCAGGCCCGACGCGGTCCCGGCCAGTTCGGGGCGCACGCTCATCATGCCGGCATTGGCGTTGGGCAGGACCATGCCGTTGCCCAGCCCCATCAGCGCGATGGCGCCGAAGAAGACAAGCGGGTGCACAACGCCCGACAGGTCGACCAGCAGCGCGGCCGACAGCGCGACGAGGCAAATGACCGCGCCGATCAGGATCATCCGGTTCAGGCCCATGACCGGAGAGAAGCGCGCGGACAGGAAGTTGCCCAGCAGATACCCGATCGAGGGCGCCGCGAACCAGTAGCCCACTTGGGCGGGGGTCAGGCCGAAGACCTGTTCCCCGACGAAGGGCGCGCCGCCCAGATAGGCGAAGAACGCCCCCGACGACAGGGTCGCGGCCAGGCAATAGCCCCAGAACCGATGCGATCGGGCAAGGATCGGATAGTTGACCATCTGGGCGCGCAGGCTCATCCCGCCGCCACGGACGGTCTCGCCCATGTCGCGATAGGCCAGCGCCAGGACGGCGATGCCCAGAAGGCCCATGACGGCGAAGTTGGCCTGCCAGCCGAACAGCTCGTCCAGGACGCCACCGAAGACCGGGGCCATCATCGGCACGACGGCCATGCCCATCGTGACGTAGCCCAGCATCGAGGCAGCGCGATCGCCGTCATAGAGGTCGCGGATCACGGCGCGGGGGACCAGCATACAGACGGTGATGACCGACTGTGCCAGCCGGAAGACAAGGAAGGTGGTGGCCGTGGTCGCCAGCAGCGTGCCGACGGTCGCCAGCAGGAAGCCGATCAGCCCCCAGATGACCACGGGCCGGCGGCCAAAGCGGTCGCTGAGCGGGCCGCCCAGCAGCTGAAGGACCGCGCTGGCCCCGATATAGGCCGAGACCGACAGCTGCATCACGCCGTAATCGACCTGGAAATCGCGCGCCATGCCGGGCAGCGAGGGCAGGAACACGTTCATCGACAGCGCGGACACCCCGGACAGGGCGACAAGGGTCAGAAGATGGGGGGGGGTGCGCATGGTCGGACCTTTCGAGGGGCGGAATGCACGATCTGCAAAACCTCCGCGCGAAATCCATAGCGCGGCTGCGGGGGGATGCGCCAGATGGATTGCGTCCCGCGCAGCGAGCCGGGGGGCCTGCCCCCCGGACCCCCCGCCGGCGGGGGCGGCGCCCCCTCCGGGCCACCCCCGCGATCAGCCGAAGTCGTGGAAGATGAACCAGGCGCCGAGGCAGATCAGGGAGAAGCCCACGCCGTGCTGCCAACCGATCCGTTCGCCCAGATAGACCCAAGAGAAGATCGCGAAGACCGAGAGGCTGATGACCTCTTGGATGGTCTTGAGCTGGGCGGCGCTGAAATAGCCGTAACCGATGCGGTTCGCGGGCACCTGCATCAGGTATTCGAAGAAGGCGATGCCCCAGCTGATGAAGATCACCGTCACCAGGGGGGCGGTCTTGAACTTGAGGTGGCCGTACCACGCGACGGTCATGAAGATGTTCGAGGCCAGCAGCAGGCCGATCGTTGCGACGGGAACCGGCAGGGTCATCGGATCAGTCCCACTGGCTCTGGCGGTCGCGGGCAAGGTTGCCGAAGCGGGTGAACTGGCCCTCGAAGGCCAGCTCGACCGTGCCGATGGGACCGTGGCGCTGCTTGCCCAGGATCACCTCGGCCTTGCCATGGACGTTCTCCATCACCTGCTGCCAGCGGGCCATCGCGTCCAGGTCGCTGTCCGAAGGCTTTTCGCGTTCCTTGTAGTATTCCTCGCGGAACACGAACATCACGATGTCGGCGTCCTGCTCGATCGAGCCGGATTCGCGCAGGTCCGACAGCTGCGGGCGCTTGTCCTCGCGGTTCTCGACCTGGCGCGACAGCTGGGACAGGGCGATGACGGGGATGTTCAGCTCCTTGGCCACGGCCTTGAGGCCCTGGGTGATCTCGGACACCTCGTTCACGCGGCTGTCCTTGGCGGTCGCGGCCTTCAAGAGCTGAAGGTAGTCCACGATCAGCACGTCCAGCCCATGCGTGCGCTTCAGCTTGCGGGCGCGGGCGGCCAGCTGGTTGATGGGCAGGGCGGGCGTGTCGTCGATGAACAGTGGACAGTTCTGCAGCGCATGCGCGGCCTCGACGAAGCGGCGGAATTCGCCCTCGTCCATGTTGCCGCTGCGGATGCGCTCGGACGGCACCTCGGCGGCCTCGGACAGGATGCGGGCGGCCAGCTGTTCGGCCGACATCTCGAGGCTGAAGAAACCGACGACGCCGCCCTCGATCGAGCCCTGGGTGCCATCGGGCTTTTCGCCCAGCTTGTGCGATTTGGCGATGTTGAAGGCGATGTTGGTCGCCAGCGCGGTCTTGCCCATCGACGGGCGGCCGGCCAGGATGATCAGGTCCGAATTGTTCAGACCGCCCATCTTGCCGTCCAGGTCGATCAGCCCCGTGGAAATCCCCGACAGCTTGCCGTCGCGCTGATAGGCGGCGTTGGCCACCTGAACCGCGCCGGTCACGGCCTTGAGGAAGGACTGGAACCCGCGTTCGGCCACCCCGGCCTCACCCAGCTTGTAGAGCGTCTGTTCCGCGGCCTTGATCTGCTCCTCGGCGTCATCGCCGACCTCGACGGTGGCGGCGCGGGCGGCGATGTCCTGGCCCAGGGTCATCAACTCGCGCCGCAGGGCGAATTCGCGGATCATCTGGGCATAGTCGCGCGCGGCATAGGCGCTGATCGCCGCCGCCGCCATGCGGGCCAGATAGGCCGGGCCGCCCAGTTCCTTCAGGCCGTCGTCGTTCTCAAGGAAGGCCTTGATCGTGACGGGGCTGGCCAGCGCGTTGCGGCGGATGCGTTCGGCGCAGATGTCGAAGATGCGGGCATGGACCGGGTGATAGAAATGGTCCGACTTGATGATCTGGCTGACCCGGTCGAACACGTCATTGTTGGTCAGCAGCGCGCCCAGCAACTGCTGCTCCGCCTCAAGCGAAAAGGGGATGGCCTGCTTGTCCTCGGGCCCGTCGGCCTGTCCGGGAACGATGAAATGCGCGCTGGTGACGGTGAGAGTGCTCATGGTCTGCCTGCCCCTTCGTTGGTTGCGGTCCAGATTAAACCGAAGCGGCCGGCCGCGTCATGGGGCCGGCCGCAGTTTGTTGGGGATAACCCCGGATCAGCCGTTTGCCGCCTGCCATGCGCGGGGGTCGGTCAGGAAGGCCTCGACCTCGGTCAGGGTCGCGTCGTCGAAGGCCCCCTGGGCGCGGGCCTCGGCCAGGACGTCCCACCAGGTGCACAGGTGATGCAGCGCCACGCCGTGATCGGCCAGCCGCTGCGTGGTCTCCGGGAAGATGCCATAGTAGAAGATCACCGCCGTATGCGCGCAGGTCGCGCCCGTCTCGCGGATTGCGTCGACAAAGGACAGCTTGCTGCCGCCATCGGTGGTCAGATCCTCGACCAGGAGGACCCGCTGGCCCTCGGTCATCACGCCCTCGATCCGGGCGTTGCGGCCGTAACCCTTGGGCTTCTTGCGCACATAGGTCATGGGCAGGCCCAAGCGTTCGGCGACCAGCGCGCCGAAGGGGATGCCCGCGGTCTCACCGCCCGCGACGTTGTCGAAGGCCTCGAAGCCCGCGTCGCGCATGACGGTCGCTGCCATGAAATCCATCAGCGTGGCGCGGACGCGCGGAAAGCTGATGATGCGGCGGCAATCAACATAGGTCGGCCCCTTGAGACCGGACGCATAGGTAAAGGGCTGGGCCGCGTTGAAATCGACGGCCTTGATTTCCAGCAGCATCCGGGCGGTCAGGCGGGCGATCTCGTCGCGCGCGGGAAAGGTCAGGCTCATTGGTCCTCCAGATGCCAGAACAGCGGGAAACCGGGGTCGAAGACGGTGACGGTCTCGTCGCCCGCGGTGATCTGCGCCGGATAGTCGACGGCCGTGTCGCGGCGCGTCAGGGTGATGCGGTCCTCGTTCGGCGCCATGCGATAGAAGGCTGCGCCGTTCAGGCTGGTGAAGGCCTCCAGCCGGTCCAGCGCACCGTCGTCCTGGAACACCTGCGCCAGGATCGACATGGTGTTCGGCGCCGTGAAGCAGCCCGCGCAGCCGCAGGGCTGCAGCTTCGCCGCGTCTGTGTGCGGCGCGCTGTCGGTGCCCAGGAAGAACCGCGCATCTCCGCTGGTCGCGGCCTCGCGCAGCGCCAGGCGGTGGGATTCGCGCTTTGCGACCGGCAGGCAGTAGTAATGCGGCCGGATGCCCCCCGCCAGGATGGCATTGCGGTTGATGACCAGATGATGCGTCGTGATCGTCGCGCCCAGGTCGTCGCCGCCCGCGCGGGCGTAATCGACGCCCTGCGAGGTCGTGATATGCTCCATCACAACGCGCAACCCCGGCGTACGGCGGCGCAGCGGGTCCAGGACCGTGTCGATGAACACGGCCTCGCGGTCGAAGATATCGACGGACGGGTCGGTGACCTCTCCGTGCACGCACAGCGTCACGCCGGCCTCGGCCATCGCCTCCAGCACGGGCTGGACGCGGTCGAAATCGGTCACGCCCGATGCGCTGTTCGTGGTGGCGCCCGCCGGATACAGCTTGACCGCGCGGATGATCCCGTCACGGAACGCGCCCACGACATCGGCCGCATCCGTCGTGTCGGTCAGGTACAGCACCATCTGCGGGTCCAGCGCGGCACCCTGGGGCAGGGCGGCGCGGATGCGGTCGCGATAGGCGGCAGCCTGGGCGCCGGTCGTGACCGGCGGCACCAGATTGGGCATGATGATCGCGCGGCCGAATTGCGCGGAATGCGGCGCGACCGCGGCCAGCATCGCGCCGTCGCGCAGATGCAGGTGCCAGTCGTCCGGGCGGCGAAGGGTCAGCGTCTGTGTCATGAGGCTGCCTCTAACCACGGCAGCACCGTCTTGCCAAGCAGCCGCGTTCAGATTTCGGGAACCCTGTCCGAAAGTCGCGGTTGAGTGTCTGCGCCATGGGGCGCAATGTGGCTTTGCCGGGCAGTTCCTGTGATGGCAGCCGAAAGGACCCTCGCCGATGAACCCGATGATGCCGATGATTCTTCCCGCAGCCCAGGCCCGGCTTGCGTCCCAGTTCGCGCGGATCGCGATCGAATCGAACATGGTGATCGGGCTGCGCATGGCGGGGATGATGGGCCTGATGGTCCAGGCCCCCGGAGAGCCGTTCCGCATGGTCGCCGAAAAGCAGGCTGCGGTATCGGAATCGCTGTTCGCGATGGCCAGCGCCGGGATGCGTGGGCACAGCGCCGAACGCATGCTGTCGGCCGGCATGCGTCCCTATGCCCGTCGGACCCGCGCGAATTCCCGGCGCCTATCCGCGGTCAAGGCCGGCTGAGGCGGAACAAGCCGTGCATCCGCCCCGTTGGTCCATGACGCAACATCGGGATGGAGCGGGCGGATGAAGACGGCACTGATCACCGGCGGCGCACAGGGCATCGGCAGGGGCATCGTCACCCGCCTGCGGTCCGACGGCTGGCGCGTCGCGGTCTTTGATCTAGATGCAGAGGCGCTGGACGAGATCGGCGCGGCCGATCCCGGCCTGTTGGCCCTGCCCATCGATGTCGGCGACGAACGGCAGGTGGCGCAGGGAATGCTGGCCCTGCATGGCTGGCTGACGGGGGCAGGGCTGAACCTTGTGGTGTCGAATGCGGGTATCGCCGACCCGGTCAGCGGCCCCATCGAGGATCTGAGCCTTGAGGACTGGCAGCGGTGGCAGGACAGCCACGTGACCGGGGCCTTTCTGGTGATCCGCGCGACGGTGCCCCTGCTGCGTCAGGCGCGGGGCAGCATCGTCACGATGGCATCGACCCGTGCGCTGCAATCGGAACCCGACACAGAGGCCTATGCCGCGGCCAAGGGCGCACTGGTCGCGATGACCCATGCGCTGGCGGTCAGCTTAGGGCCCAAGGTGCGCGCGAACTGCATCCTGCCCGGCTGGATCGACACAGGGCCGTGGCAGAAGGCCGCGAACCGCAGCGATGCGGACCATTCCGACGCCGACCGCAATCAGCATCCCGTGGGCCGCGTCGGCCGGGTCGAAGATATCGCCGGGCTGGTCGCGTGGCTGGCCTCGGACGAGGCCGGGTTCGTGACGGGCCAACGCTTTGTCGTCGATGGCGGCATGACGGTGCGGATGATCTATGCCGACTGAATGTGACGTCTTGCCATGAAAAAGGGCCCCGCAACGGGGCCCTTTCCTTTGGCACGGCGGGGGTGTCAGATCAGCTTGCCCATCGCCACGGCCGTGTCCGACATGCGGTTCGAGAAGCCCCATTCGTTGTCGTACCAGGTCAGGATGCGGACCATGCGGCCCTCCATGACCTTGGTCTGGTCCATGTGGAAGATCGACGAATGCGGGTCGTGGTTGAAGTCGGACGACACCAGCGATTCCTCGGTATAGCCCAGGACGCCCTTCAGCGGGCCGTCGGCGGCCGCCTTGATGGCGCCGTTGATCTCGGCGACCGAGGTGTCGCGGCTGGCCTCGAACACCAGGTCCACGACCGAGACGTTGGGCGTCGGCACGCGGATGGCCACGCCGTCCAACTTGCCCTTCAGTTCCGGCAGGACCAGGCCCACGGCCTTGGCGGCCCCGGTCGAGGTCGGGATCATCGACAGCGCCGCGGCGCGGGCGCGGTACAGGTCCTTGTGCATCGTGTCCAGCGTCGGCTGATCGCCGGTATAGCTGTGGATCGTGGTCATGAACCCGCGGTCGATGCCGATCGTGTCGTTCAGGACCTTCGCCACCGGCGACAGGCAGTTCGTCGTGCAGCTGGCGTTCGAGACGACCAGGTCGTCCTTGGTCAGCGTGTCGTGGTTCACGCCATAGACGATGGTCTTGTCCGCGTTCTCGCCCGGGGCCGAGATCAGGACGCGCTTGGCACCGGTGGACAGATGCGCCTGTACCTTCTCCTTGGAGGTGAACAGGCCCGTGCATTCCATGATCACGTCGACATCGCTCCAGGGCAGTTCGGCCGGGTTGCGGATCGCGGTGACCTTGATCGGGCCGCGGCCCACGTCGATGCTGTCGCCCGACACCGTGACCTGTGCCGGAAAGCGTCCGTGAACGCTGTCATAGCGCAGCAGGTGGGCGTTGGTCTCGACCGGGCCAAGATCGTTGATGGCGACGACCTCGATATCGGTGCGGCCCGATTCGATGATTGCGCGCAGGACGTTGCGACCGATCCGGCCGAAGCCGTTGATGGCGACCTTGACTGCCATGGGTATCCCTCTCGAGCAGGTGATGGTTGCCCGTGGTGTAGCGTGGCGGCAGGGGCGATGCAAATGCCGAAACGGGCAGCAGCCCCGCCCGTCAGCGCCAGAAGCTGAGATACTCTATCAACCGATCCATCGCCCGCGCGGCCATCAGCGGCAGGTGTCCGTCCAGCCACACATGGTCCACGGCAAAGGCCGCGGCGATCAGCAGCAGCAGGGCAATCGCGATCTGGTTGGTCATCTGCGCCTCCGGTCGCCGGGGTTATCGCGCGGGGACCTGCCCGCGCCAAGACCCTATTCGTCGTCCTGCGGCATCTTCAGGGTCAGCTGACCCGCCTCCTGCAGGCGGCGGATCGCGCTGATGACCTCGGTCATTGCCTCCTCGACATCCTTGGGGCGGGGCTTGCCCAAGGCCTCCCGCTCTTCTCGCAGGCCGTCGGACATGCGCTGCGACAGGTTCGACAGGATGAATTCCGCGGCAGCCGCATCGGCCTCGGCCGGCGCGGCCAGGGCGCGGACCAGCGTGGTCTGATCCAGTTCGCGGACGATCTTGGGCACCTCGCGAGGTTCGATCCGGGTGGGGATATGGGCAAAGATGAAGATCGCCTTGCGAACGCCATCCGCGAATTCCATGTCGCGTTCGTCCAGCGCGCCCAGCACGTCATCGCGCAGATCGGCAGTGGCAAAGTTCAGGATCGCGCCCATGCGGTCGCAGGCCGGCGTGGCGATGGCGGGCTTGGGCAGCGCCTCGGCCGCCTGCAGCAGCACCAGCCCGACCCGGCGCAGCGCCGCGGGCGTCACGCCCGAGGTCATCGACATCGCCTGCGCCACCACGCGAGCCCGGTCGCGGGGCAGGGCGATGAAGGTGGCCGATGCCGCCTCGACCGGCAGCTTGGACAGCATCAGCGCCACCAGTTCGACGGATTCGGCATTCGCCAGCGCGATCAGGGATTCCTTGGGGAGGTTGCACAGGCGTACCCAGGGGTCGGACTGCCCGGTAATCGCCGCGGTGCGCCGCAGGGCGTCAGAACTGTCGTCCGACAACCGTGCGCCCAGCATGGCAAGCGTGCCGTCCAGATCGCCCGGAAAGGTGACGCCGACCGATTCCAGCCGGTCGCAGAATTCGGTGATGACGGCGTCGCGGGTGTTGCGGTCGATCAGCTCCATCCCCGCCATCTCCTGCGCCAGCAGGGTCTGGGCATTGGGATTCAGGCGGTCCAGTCCCGCGACCTCGTCATCGTCCAGCAGAAGGCGCACGATCACCGCCGCCTTCTGCCGCTGGTTCAGCCCTGTCTGGCCCGTCATCGCCGCCTCCGTCATCGCATCCGACGGCAGATTGCCACGACAGCCTTAACGCAAGGTTGACGGCGACCCGAAATTACAGCGGGTCGGCGCCGAAGACGCGGGCAAAGATCGTGTCGACATGCTTGGTGTGATAGCCCAGATCGAACTTCTCGTTGATCTCGTCCGGGGTGAGGGCGGCGGTCACCTCGGCATCGGCCAGCAGTTCGGTGCGGAAATCGGCGCCCTTTTCCCAGACCTTCATGGCGTTGCGCTGAACCAGGCGATAGCTGTCCTCGCGCGACACGCCGGCCTGCGTCAGGGCCAGCAGCACCCGTTGGGACATGACCAGACCCTTGAACTGGTTCATGTTGCGCAGCATGTTCTCGGGATAGATCACCAGCTTCTCGACCACGCCCGCCAGGCGGTGCAGCGCGAAATCCAGCGTGATGGTCGTGTCCGGCCCGATCGCACGCTCGACCGAGGAATGGCTGATGTCGCGCTCGTGCCACAGCGCGACGTTCTCCATCGCGGGGATGACCGACATGCGCACCAGCCGCGCCAGACCGGTCAGGTTCTCGGTCAGGACGGGGTTGCGCTTGTGGGGCATCGCGGACGAGCCCTTCTGGCCGGGGCTGAAGAACTCCTCGGCCTCCAGAACCTCGGTGCGCTGCATGTGGCGGATCTCGATGGCGATGTTCTCGATGCTGGAGGCGATCACGCCCAGGGTGGCAAAGAACATCGCATGACGGTCGCGCGGGATGACCTGGGTGCTAATCGGTTCGGGGCGCAGGCCCAGCTTCGCACAGACATGCTCCTCGACCGCCGGGTCGATATTGGCAAAGGTGCCGACCGCGCCGCTGATCGCGCCGGTGGCGATCTCCTCGCGCGCGGCCTGCAGGCGCGCGCGGCCGCGGGCCATCTCGGCATAGAAGCGCGCGAAGGTCAGGCCCATGGTGGTCGGTTCGGCGTGGATGCCGTGGCTGCGGCCGATGCGGACGGTGTCCTTGTGTTCATGCGCGCGGGTCTTCAGCGCGGCCAAAACCCGGTCCATGCCCGCCAGCAGCAGGTCGCTGGCACGGACCAGCTGCACGTTCAGCGTGGTGTCCAGCACGTCGCTGCTTGTCATGCCTTGGTGGACGAAACGCGCCTGGTCGGCGCCCACATGCTCGGCCAGATGCGTCAGGAAGGCGATGACGTCATGCTTGGTGACGGCCTCGATCTCGTCGATGCGGGCCACGTCGAACTGGACGTCGCGGGCCTTCCAGACGGCCTCGGCATTCTCGCGCGGGATCACGCCCAGATCGGCCTGCGCGTCGCAGGCATGGGCCTCGATCTCGTACCAGATGCGGAACTTGGTCTCGGGGGACCAGATGGCGACCATTTCGGGGCGGCTGTAACGCGGGATCATGGCGGGCTCCTTTTGCTGGGTCGGGGCATAGCGGGGCAGGGGGGCGGGGGCAAGTTTTCATGCGCCCCGGCTGGCTTTGCGGGAACATTCCCCGCGCAAGGGGGGTTCGGTGGCAACAGACGCGACAACCGACCGGAGATTGCCATGCGCCGCCCCCAGACCCCCCGCCCGCCCCTGACCGAGGCCGACCGCACCAGCCAGACCCGCTTTGGTCCGCGCCCCGTGCCTGCCGGCCATCGTGGCCCGCAGCCGCGCCGCACGGACGACACCTCGACCGTCGCCAAGGCCGTGGTCTGGGCCGGCGTCGCGCTGGGCATGGCCGGGGTGACGGCCGCTGCGGCCATCGCCGCGCGCAAGCTGGCCGGAACGGACGATGCGCCCCGCCCGGCCTATCGCCCGGCAGCCGCCCCCCAGTTCGCCCATCTGGAAGAGGACGAGCGCGAGGCGATGCGCCGCCGCGTCCGTGCCCAGGCCCGCGAGGACAACGCCCATGCCGCCCGTCTGCGCGCCAAGGCGTCGCGCGGCCGCAGCGGCAATTTCGCCAAGGACCTTACGCGCACTGCGACCGACCTGTCGGACGGTCTGAACGGCGTCGCACAGTCGCTGGCAGGGGCGTTCCAGTCGTTCCGCGGCGTCTCCAGCCAGGCGACGACCATCGTGGGCGATTTCGTGGCTGCGGCCGATCAGCTGCGTGCCATCCTGAATGGTGCGCCCGGTCCCAATCCGGGCCCCGTCCAGCAGCGTGCCCCGCGCCCGCAATCCGACGACACCCGGATCTGATCCGCCCATCAGGGACGACGCATGACCCAAGGGACCGGCATTCGCGACGCCCTGTTCGGCCCGCTGGATGACGACACGAAACGGCGTTTCGGCCTGATGGCCGCTGACCCCGCCCCGGTGCCCGCCAAGCGGATGCCGGGGCTTCGCGACATGACGCGGGCCGACCTGTTGGCGGTCGCGAAATCGACGTTTCGCCAGATCGGCGACGATCGCGTCACGTCGGTGGCCGGGGGCGTCACCTTCTTCGGCCTGCTGTCGCTGTTCCCGGCTATCACCGCCTTCGTGTCGCTGTACGGGCTGTGGGCGGACCCCTCGACCATCCAGAGCCATCTGGAACTGATCGAACCGCTGCTGCCCGAAAGCTCGCTGGAGATCATCCGCGCGCAGGTCGTGTCCATTGCCTCGGCTTCGACGGGCGCGCTGTCCCTGGCGGGGGTCGTCGCGCTGCTTGTCGCGTTCTATTCGGCGAATGGCGGGATGAAGGCGCTGCTGTCGGCGCTGAACGTCGCATTCTTTCAGCGCGAGACGCGCGGCATCGTGCGGCTGAACCTGGTGGCGATGTGCTTTACCATCGGCGGGTTGGCGATGATCGCGCTGATGCTGGCGGTGATCGCGGTCGTGCCCATGCTGCTGCGGCTGTTGCCCATCGGCTGGGGGGCCGAGACGATCCTGGCCGTGATCCGCTGGCCGCTGATGCTGGGCCTGCTGATCGCGGCGTTGGCGGCGGTCTATCGCTGGGGGCCCGCGGCGCCCAAGTCGCGCTGGCGCTGGATCTCTCCAGGCGCGGTCTTCGCCGGGCTGGCGCTTGTCGCGACCTCGATGCTGTTTTCCTGGTACGCGGTGAATTTCGGCAATTACAACGAGACCTACGGATCGCTGGGTGCGGTGGTCGCACTGATGACCTGGCTGTGGCTGAACGCGACGATCGTGCTGGTCGGGGCCGAGATCAATTCCGAACTGGAACGCCACCTGAAACATATGGCAGGCTTGCCCGACGACCGTCCCCTGAAGCGCGAGGCCCGATGACCCTGTCCCCTTACATCCCCCTGGGGTTCGCCATCGCGCTGGAGGTTCTGGGCACGACGCTGTTGCAGCGCTCGGAACAGTTCACGCGCTTGGCGCCCACGGTGGGGATGGCCGTCTGCTATCTGGCCAGCTTCTACCTGCTGTCGGTCAGCCTCAAGGTGCTGCCCCTGGGCGTGGCCTATGCGATCTGGAGCGCGTTCGGCGTGGCCCTGGTTGCGATGATCGGGCTGGTTGTGTTCGGTCAGCGGCTTGACCTGCCGGCGGTGATCGGGCTGTGCCTGATCGTTGCCGGGGTCGTCGTCATCAACGTGTTCTCCCGTACCGTCGGGCACTAACGCTCGGTCAGCTTCAGTTCGATCCGGCGGTTCAGGGCGCGGGCTTCGGGCGTGTCCTGGGTCGCGATGGGGCGGGTGTCGGCAAAGCCCGTGGGCGCCAGGCGCTCGGCCGGAAAGTCCAGATCGTCGGACAGATAGCGTACCACGGCCAAGGCGCGGGCCTGACTCAGTTCCCAGTTGTCGGCATAGCGGCCGGTCCCCGACAGGGGCAGGTTGTCGGTATGCCCGTCGACGCGGATGATCCAGTCGATTTCGGGCGGGATCTCGTCGGCGATGTCGCGCAGCAGGGTGGCAAGCCCGGCGACCTGTTCGCGGCCGGCCTGGGACAGGGTGGCCTCTCCGGGTGCGAACAGCACTTCGGACTGGAACACGAAGCGGTCGCCCACGACCTGCACGCCCTCGCGCCCCGACAGGATCTGCGACAGCCGGCCGAAGAATTCGGACCGATAGCGGGCCAGGTCCTGGGCCTCCGCCTCGGCCGCAAGGCGGGCCTCCTCCTCCAGCGCCAGGCGGGCGCGAGTTTCCTCGGCGGCGCGGACAAGGGCGGCGTTCAACTGTTGGCCCAGGTCGGACACGCGGAGCTCTGCGTCGGCCTGCTCTTGGCCCGCCGCATCCAGCAGCGCCTGCAACGACCCCAGCTGAGAGCGCAGCTGCGCCACCTGTTCGTTCAGCGCCGCCACCCGGCGCTGGCTGTCCTGCGAAAGGTCCTCCTGATCGGCCAGCTCCGCCCGCGCGGTGGCCAGCAGGGCGGCCTGACGCTCGGCCTCGGTCAACTGGGCCTGGGCCTGCGTCTCCGCCGCGTCGCGGGCGGCATTCGCGGCGGCCAACAGGGTCAGCGTCTCCTCCGCCTCGCGGCGACGCTCCTCAAGGGCCAGGGTCATGGCCGTCAGTTCGGCATCCGCCCCCTCCAGCCGCTCGCGCAGCAGGGCTGCGGCCTCGGCCTCGGCCAGCCGGGTCTGTTCGGCCTCGGTCAGGCTGGCTTGGGTCCGGTCCAGCTGCGCCTGCTGCTGGCCGACCTGTGCGCGCAGGTCCGCGGCCAGCGCCTCCAGCGCATCGCGGCGGGCGGCAGCAAGGCGCGCGGCCTCGGCCTGCGCGTCGGTCTCGGACCGGGCGGCCGCGACGGCCAGTTCCGCGGCCGATGCGCGGTCCTCTGCCTGATCCAGCTGCGTCTCCAACGTCTCGAGCCGCGCCTGACCCTGTGCGCGTTCGGCCAGCAGGGTAGCGACCTCGGCCTCGAAGTCGGTCAAGCGGGTGCGCGCGTCGGCCAGCTGGGTCTCTCCGGTGGCCAGCTGGCTGGACAGGCGGGCGATGCGGGCGGCACGGTCGCGGGCCTCCGCCTCGGCGCGGGCGGCACGCTCGGCCTCGGTCTCCAGCGACCGGGTCAGGTCGGCCTCGCGATCCTGAGAGGCGTTCAGCGCCTGGCCCAGGGACGCGACCTGCGCGCCCAGTTCGTTCAGCTGGCGTTCCTGGCGCGAGATGACCTGACCCTGGTCGGTGATCGTCTCGTCCTGGGTGCTGATCGTGTCGTCCTGGGTGGTGATCTGTTCGCGCAGCACCCCCTGGACCACGGTAAATATCGTCAGCACGAACATCAGCACCAGAAGCAGCGCCGTCATCGCGTCGACGAAGCCCGGCCAGATCGTGGACGAGAAACGCTGCGCCGAGGATCCGCGGGACAGGCGCATCGGTCTAGCCCTCGCCGCGGGCGGGGTCGCGGCCCAGCAGGTCGTCGCGGAACGGATCGCCAAAGCGCGCGGCGCGGACCGCGCGGGTCAGCACCAGGATGTCGGCGCGCAGATCGGCCACCGCCTCGTTCCGGCCATTGGTCAGTTCGGTGGTCAGGCGGTCCAGCGCGGCCTCCAGCCGTGTCAGGTCGGGGGCGGGCGGCTGGTGATCGGCCAGCCGCGTGAGGGCCTGGGTCAGGCGTTCGGACTGGCCATCGGGCCCGTCGCGCTCGGCCTGCGCCTGCTGGACCAGCGCGTCGATCGCCTGTGCCATGACCACGACGCGTTCGTCGGCCATCAGCGCGGCCTCGTCCCGCATGGCGTCGCGTTCGGCGTGATAGGCCTGCAGGCGGTCCATCTGCCCCGCCATCTGGTCCAGGAACCCGGCCAGCGCGGCCTGATCGACACCGTCCCCGTCACCCGAGGCGATGCTGATGCGGGTAAAGCCCGACATCCACTCCTCCAGCTCGCGATAGAACCGGTTCTGGCCGTGCGTCACGAACAGCTCCAGAAGGCCCACCACCAGCGACCCCGCCAGACCCAGCAACGACGAGGAGAATGCCGTGGCCATCCCGCCCAGCTGCGATTCAAGGCCCGTCATCAGGTTCTGGAACAGGTCCAGCCCCGACTGTCCGTTTTCAGGAGACAGTGCCCGGATGGTCGCCACGACCGCCGGGATGGTTGTCGCAAGACCGTAGAATGTGCCCAGAAGCCCCAGAAAGATCAGCAGATTTGCCAGATAACGGGTGATGTCGCGCGCCTCGTCGATGCGCGTCGCGACCGAATCCAGGATCGAGCTTGCGGCGCTGGCGCTGATCGCCTCTCCTCCGGGCCCGCGCGATCCCAGCAGGGCCGCCAGGGGGGCCAGCAGGCGGGGAGCCTCGTCCTGGGTGGTGCCGTTGCGGTCGGTGTCGCGGCGCCGGGCAGCGAACCGTTCGATCCAGCTGACCGACCGGGTCAGCTGCCCCACCTGCCAGAAGCAGGCCAGCACGCCCAGGGCAAAGACCGTCAGGATCAGTCCGTTCAGCCAGCGGTTCGCGTCGAAGATGGACAGGATCCGCCCATAAGCGAACCAGCCCCCCGCCAGGACCAGCCCCAGCACGATCAGCATCATCAGAATCTGCCGCACCGGTTGGGAAAAGCGCGGCGCGCCCGCCGCCCCGATCAGGGCCTTGTCCCGCGTGGCCGAGATACGCCGGTTCGTCAGGGTCAGCCGCGTGGGCGCCCTGGGGTCGCCATGTGTCGGATCGCTCACCGGTAAATCCCCGTCCCATCGATGCTTTTGCTCGACTGTAGGACGGGGCGCCTCACTTGCCAAGCATTCCGACGGCGCGGGTCAGCCGGGCGGCGGCAACAGCGCCCGGACGGCATCGGACAGCGCGTCCAGATGGTCGTCGGGCATGCCGATCTGCGCCAGATGGGCGGCGGTGTTGAACAGGTATTCGGCATTCGGGCCGCGCCCGCCATGCGCCTGCGCGATGATGCGGGCCTGTTCGTCGGCGGGCAGGCCGCCGGCATATTGCCAGTGGTCGCGCCGCATCACATAGGCCAGCGCCTGTACCCGCCGACCGTCCTGCAGATCGACAGGCAGGATCGCCTCGCGATAGGCGTCGGTCACCAGTTCGCGCGCCCGCAGGTCGGCCAGGACGCGGTCGTGATCGCGGGGGCGGATGCGCAGGGCCACGCCCTGGCAGCTGGCGCCGTCCTGCGGATCAAGGCCCAGCACCAGGCCGGGCACGGCCTCGGTCCCGCGATGCTGGATCGACCGCAGGCAGAAGCTGCGGGCATATCCGGCCAGGCGCGCATGCACGGTCTCGGCCGGATCGAAACCGGGGTTCCAGATCAGCGAGCCATAGCCGAAGACCCAATCGATGCGTTCCATTGTCCGTCCTTTCGGGGCACAAGGTAGGGCAGGACGGGGCGGGAAAAAAGGGCAGGGCGGGCATGCGCGGGATGGTGATCGGGACGGGACTGGTGCTGGCGCTGCTGGCGGGCGGCTGGCTGGGAGCCGAGACGCTGGCCAGCAACCGCGTGGCCGCACTGATCGCGCAGGACCCGGCGCTGCAGGCCGCATCGGTTTCGCCCCTGCGCGATCCGCGCCGGATCGGCGTCGCGCTGTCCGAACCGTCCTGGTCGGACCCGGCGCTTTCCATCAGCCTGCCCTGGGCGCGCCTGTTCCTGTCGCCTGCGTCGCCGCTGACCGCGCGGCTGGACCTGCCCGACGGTGCGGCGGTGACCCAAGGCGGGCAGGTGATGCAGCTGGGCCTGTCTGCGCCCGTGGCCAGCATGGCCCTGTCGCCCCTGAACGGCATGGCACCCAACCGGTTGGACGTGCAGGCCCGCGACCTGACGCTGGACGGCCAGCCCCTGGCGCAGGGCCTATCGCTGCAGGCGCGGCTGGCGGGGCTGGGATCGGATGCGCCGCGCCCCGCGCGCGCCGCCTATGAGCTTGATCTGGGACTGACCGGCCTGCAGGTCGGTGGACTGGCGCAGCTGGGGCTGGACCCCGGTCCGATCCCCGGACCGCTGTCGGTCTCGGGGCCGCTGCGGATCTGGCTGGACGGCACGCCCACGGTCAGCGGCGACGCCGCGCCGCAGATCGTCGGCTGGCAGACCGCCGGTCTGGACCTGCGCGCCGACACGATCGGCCTGCGCATCGTGGGTCGCCTGTCGCGCGACGACCAGGGCCTGGCCGAAGGGCAGGTGGCGCTGTATTCCGCAGACGCGGATGCGATGATCGGGATGGCAACCGGGCTGGGGCTGATCCCGGCGCAGGCCGCGATGCTGCTGCGGGCAGGACTGTCGCAGCTGTCGCGGGCGGAACTGGACGACACGCTGCCCGGCCCCGACTTTCCCGCAGCGGCCGAGGGCGAGCTGCGCGTGGCCGTCATCATGCGCGATGGCCAGCTGATCCTGGGCGGTGTGCCGATCGGCCCCGCCCCGGCGATCTAGCCCGCGGGTCGGGCGCCGGGGGTGCGGCCGAAATCGGGCGCCTCGGTGTCCTGTCCGGCCTCGATGATGCCGCGGCGGATCGCCCGCGTGCGGGTGAAGTAGTCGTGCAGCTGCTGGCCGTCGCCCATGCGGATCGCGCGCTGCAGGACGAACAGCTCCTCGGTGAAGCGGCCCAGGATATCCAGCGTCGCCTCCTTGTTGTGCAGGAACACGTCGCGCCACATCGTCGGGTCGCTGGCCGCGATCCGGGTGAAGTCGCGGAAACCGGCGGCGGAATACTGGATCACCTCCTCGCCGGATACGCGGCGCAGGTGGTCGGCCACCCCCACCATCGTATAGGCGATCAGGTGCGGCGCATGGCTGGTCACGGCCAGGACCAGGTCGTGATGGGGGGCGTCCATCCGGTCGGTCTTGGCGCCCATCGCGGTGATCAGTCGGTCCAGCCGCGCAAGCGCCTCCGGGTCGGTGTCGGGCAGCGGCGTCAACAGCCACCAGCGGTTGCGGAACAGGCTGGCAAAGCCCGCGCGGGGCCCTGAATGTTCGGTGCCGGCCAGCGGGTGGCCGGGGATGAAATGCACGCCTGCGGGCAGGCAGGGAGCGACCGCGTCGATGACCGACTGCTTGACCGAACCGACATCGGTGATCGTGGCACCGGGGGCCAGATGGGGCGCGATCTCGGCCATGACCTCGGCCATGGCGCCGACGGGGACGGCCAGCACCACCAGATCGGCGCCGGCCACCGCCAGGGCGGCAGTGTCGCAGACCTCGCACAGGCCGATCTCGCGTGCGGTGTCGCGCGTCGCCTGGCTGCGGGCATAGCCGGTGACGCGGCCCGCCAGGCCGCCGTCGCGAATGGCATGCGCCATCGATCCCGCGATCAGGCCCAGCCCGATCAGCGCCACCTTGTCATAGACCTGGGTCATTGCGCGCGCCCCTGCATGAAGTTGCCCAGGCAGTCCAGCACCCGCGTCACGGCCGCCTCGTCGCCCACGGTGATGCGCAGCGCGTCGGGCAGGCCGTATCCGCCCACGCACCGCACCAGGATGCCTTCGGCGCGCAGCGCCGCATCGGCCGCGGTCGCGGTCTGGGGGCTGTCAAAGCGGGCCAGCACGAAATTGGCAAAGCTTTCGTCGCAGCCGATGCCCATCTGGATCAGCGATTGCCGCATCCGGTCGCGCATCCGCGCGTTCAGCGCGATGCAGCGGTCGGTGAAGTCGCGGTCCAGGACGGCGGCACGTGCGGCCTCCATCTGGGCGTTGGACAGGTTGAAGGGCTGGCGGATGCGGTTCAGCACGTCGATCACCTCGCGCGCGGCATAGCCCCACCCGATGCGCAGCCCGCCGAGGCCGTAGGCCTTGGAGAAGGTCCGCGTCATGATCACGTTCGGATGCCGGTCGACCAGCGACGCGCCGCCGTCGAACCCCTCCGCGAATTCCGTATAGGCCCCGTCATGCACGAACAGCACCTGCGGCGGCAGCCCGTCGACAAGACGCTGCAACTCGTCCGCGCCCAGCATGGTGCCGGTGGGATTGGCCGGGTTCGCGATGAAGACGACGCGTGTGCGCTCGGTCACCGCGGCCAGGATCGCGTCCACATCGACCCGGCGCGTGTCCTCCGGCACGGTCACCGGGATCGCGCCGACCATGCGCGCCAGGATGGGATACATCGAAAAGCCGTGCTCGGTCGTGATGACCTCGTCGCCCGGACCGGCAAAGGCCTGAACCACGAACTGCAGCACCTCGTCCGAGCCCACGCCGCAGATGATGCGGTCCGGATCCAGCCCGTGCACCTGCCCGATGGCCGCGCGCAGCCCCGCGTGATCGGTCGCCGGATAGCGGTGCAGATCGCCCGCTGCGCGTCGGAACGCGTCCTGCGCCGCGGGGCTGGGACCAAGCGGGTTCTCGTTCGACGACAGCTTCAGCACGTCGTCGCGGCCCGCCAGCGTGCTTTCGCCGCTGACGTAAAGCGCGATATCCATGATGCCGGGCTGCACGGGGGTCTGGGTCATGGGGGTCCATCCTTGTGTCCGGCCCCGTTTAGTGCCGTGCCGATGCCAAGGAAAGCCCCCAAACCGTCGCGTGCCGCATGCTTGGGCAAGGACGAAATCCGCTGCGTTTATCGGCGGGACGTCGACATGGCGCAGCACGATGCCATCGCCGCCACAGCGGATGACCGTCTCCCGATCAATGATGCGCAGATCCGCAATCCAACTTGACCCGATGGCCGCTGGGATGCGCGATCCAAGCCCCGTTTCCGCCCAAGCGGCCAGAACCGGGATTGGTCGGGGCGGTCAGCCTAAAGGGTCCGTGCTGGATGCGGGCCATCACGGCAGTCCGAAGGGGACGAATGCCGCCCCGCCAGCCGATCCTGATCGAAGGGCGATTGGGAAAATGGGCGCGGTGCCATGCAAAAGGCCGCATCCGAAGATGCGGCCCAAAGACGGTCGATCTGGCGAAGATCAGTTCTTCGCGTAGAATTCGACGACCAGGTTCGGTTCCATCTGCACGGCATAGGGGATGTCGCCCAGGGCCGGGGTGCGCACGAAGGTCGCGGTCATCTTGTTGTGGTCGACTTCCAGATAGTCCGGGACGTCACGCTCGGTCAGGGCGACGGCTTCCAGCACGATGGCCAGCTGGCGCGAACGCTCGCGGATCGAGATGACATCGCCTTCCTTGACGCGGTAGGACGCGATGTTCACGCGCTGACCGTTGACCTGGATGTGGCCGTGGTTCACAAACTGGCGGGCGGCCCAGATGGTCGCCACGAACTTGGCGCGATAGACGACGGCGTCCAGGCGACGCTCCAGCAGGCCGACCAGGTTCTCGCCGGTGTCGCCGCGGATCCGCTCGGCTTCGGCATAGATGCGGCGGAACTGCTTTTCGGTCAGGTCGCCGTAGTAGCCCTTGAGCTTCTGCTTGGCGCGCAGCTGGGTGCCGAAGTCCGACAGCTTGTTCTTGCGGCGCTGGCCGTGCTGGCCGGGGCCGTATTCGCGACGGTTGACGGGCGACTTGGCGCGGCCCCAGATGTTCTCGCCCATGCGGCGATCGAGTTTGTACTTGGCAGACGTGCGTTTGGTCACGGCTGATCTCCTTCAACAGGTTGCGAAGGGCGTTGTCCTTTGGCCCAGGGGTCTTGCGATCCGGGGCCTGACAGGGTTCCCCTTGCGGGGTCCACCAACACCAACGAAGCGTGCCGTATAGACGCGCAGGCCCCGGTGTCAACCGCAATCGCCCTAGTCCAGCGCCCCGTCCGGCTGAAAGAAATGCGCCAGCGGCAGCCCCGCGGCCCCCAGGATGCGCGCGCTGCGGCCAAGCGATCCCTCGATCACCTGCGGACGGTCGATGCCGGCGGTCGGCATCCCCTCCAGCGCCGCGCGGGTCGCCTGGGCCAGCCGCGCGCGCGTCGCGGGCGGCACCGCCCCGTCGATCACCACCAGCGGCAGATCGACCAGAGCCACCGCCGACAGCGCGACGAAGGCCAGTGCCCGGCCCGCCTGGTCGGCCCATTCCGACTCGATTCCGGCGGGAACGTCCCAGCCCGAATCGTCGGGCGGCAGGGACCGTCCGATCAGGGCCTCCAGCGCCGAGACCGAAGCCTTTTCCAGCAGCTGGCCGCCCTGTGCGCCCATGACCGGGATGGGCATCGACCCCAGGGCGCCCGCGTTGCGGGTCGGGCCGTGGCGCAGCGCGCCGTCCAGGACGATGCCGCCGCCCGCGAAATGGGCGATGTAGATATGGATGAAGTCCCGCGGCAGGTCGGTCTTGCCGAAGATCAGTTCTGCCCCGCAGGCGGTGGTGGCGTCGTTTTCCACGAAGATCGGGACGGGCAGGCTGCGCGACAGTTCGGCCTGCAGGTCGTGGTCCAGCCAGTCGGCCATCTCCTGGCCCCAGTCCCACAGCCGATAGGGGGTCGCGACACCCAGTCCCATCAGACGTGCACGCTGGCCGGGGTCCAGCGATGCGGTCATCGTGTCCAGCCCCTGACGTGCGAAGGCCAGCACGCGGTCGGGGGTGGGGTGGGCATAGACCTCCTGGCGGTGCATGCGCACGCGGCCCGCGAAATCGACCAGCGCCAGTTCGACCAGCCGGCGTCCGATCTTGAGCCCCAGGAACCACGCCCCGTCCGGGGCCAGCGCCAGCGGGGTCGAGGGTTGGCCGACCTTGCCCCGCACCACCGCACCGGCGTCCAGATAGCCCGCCATCATCAGCTTGCGCGTCAGGTTAGTGATGGACTGTGCCGACAGCCCCGTCAGCTGCGCCAGCGCCGCGCGCGGCATCGGCCCCCGCCGTCGGATCAGCGACAGGATCAGCCGTTCGTTCCGGCTGAGCGCGCCGGGGCCGTCACGATCTAGGGGCATGGGTTCCGTCCTCCTGAATCGCATTAATCAACATGATTGATTTATTGACAAGCGCAATCTTCTGGTGCTTTGTAACATCAAGACGGCCGAGGAACCGTCGTGCTGGAGGAGTTAGTCAAGTGACCATCAAAACCGTTATCCGCGCATCCGTCGCGGTGTCCGCGCTTGCCCTGTCGGCAGGCTTTGCCCAAGCGCAAGAGGCCACAAAGGCCTGCCTGATCACCAAGACGGACATCAACCCGTTCTTCGTGAAGATGAAGGAAGGCGCCACCGCCAAGGCCGCGGAGCTGGGCATCGAGCTGATGACCTTTGCCGGCAAGATCGACGGCGACCACGAGACCCAGCAGCAGGCCGTCGAAAGCTGCATCGCGGCGGGCGTCAAGGGCATCCTGATCACCGCGTCCGACACCAAGGCCATCACCGAATCGCTGGGCCAGGCCCGCGAGGCGGGGATCCTGGTCATCGCGCTGGACACGCCGCTGGACCCGATCGATGCGGCCGACGCGACCTTTGCCACCGACAACCGCGAGGCGGGCCGCCTGATCGGCGCCTGGGCCGCGGGCCAGATGGGCGATGCTGCGGCGGATGCCAAGATCGCCATGCTGGACCTGTCGGCCAGCGCGCCGTCGGTGGACGTGCTGCGCGATCAGGGCTTCATGGCGGGCTTTGGCATCGACGTGAAGGACGAGAACGTCATCGGTGACGAGGACGACGCCCGCATCGTCGGCCACGAGGTCACCTCGGGCAACGAGGAAGGCGGCCAGCAGGCCATGGAGGCGCTGATGCAGCGCGATCCGGCGATCAACCTGGTCTACACGATCAACGAACCGGCAGCGGCCGGTGCCTATGAGGCGCTGAAGTCCTTCGGCATGGAAGAGAACGCACTGATCGTGTCGATCGACGGCGGCTGCCCCGGTGTCCAGAACGTCGAGGCGGGCGTGATCGGCGCCACGGCCCAGCAGTATCCGCTGCTGATGGCGTCGATGGGCATCGAGGCCATCGCGACCTTTGCCGCCGACGGCACCAAGCCAGAAACCAGCGAGGGGTTGGATTTCACCAACACCGGCGTGAACCTGGTCACGGACAAGCCGGTCGAGGGCGTGCCGTCGATCAGCGTGGCCGAAGGCCTGGAGCAGTGCTGGGGCTGATGCTCCCCGCCGCATGACGTCGCGACGGCGGGTTGGCCGCCGTCGCCTTCCGTGACACGCCACGAGGTCCCCGATGTCCGACACCCCCGATCCCGTGGTCGAGCGCGTTGCCGGTGAGAAGGTCGCGCAGTTCGACCATCGTCACCGCAGCACGCTGGACCGGGTGCAGCATTTCCTGCACCAGTATCCCACCATGGTTCCGGTCATCGTGCTGGTCCTGTCGTTGATCGCCTTCGGGCTGATCTCTCCCAACTTCTTCTCGGCGTTCAACCTGTCGCTGATCCTGCAGCAGGTGGCCGTCGTGGGCACGCTGGCGGCGGCGCAGTCGCTGGTCATCCTGACCGCGGGCATCGACCTGTCGGTTGGCGCGGTCATGGTGCTGATTTCTGTCGTGATGGGGCAGCTGGCGGTCAACTTCGGCATCCCGGTGCCGATCGCCATCCTGGTCGGCTTGGCCTGCGGGGCGGGAACCGGCGCGCTGAACGGTTTCCTGGTCACGCGGCTGAAGCTGCCGCCCTTCATCACCACGCTTGGGACCTGGAACGTGTTCCTGGCGCTGAACTACTACCTGTCGGGTCGAGAGACGATCCGCAGCCAGACCTTGGACATGGACGCGCCGCTGCTGAAGTTCTTCGGCACCCGGTTCAACCTGGGCGGCGCCGTGCTGACCTATGGCGTGGTGCTGATGCTGGTCGTCTTCGCGGTGCTGTTCTATGCGCTGTACTATACCGCCTGGGGGCGGCGGGTCTATGCGGTGGGCGATGACCCGGAATCGGCCGCGCTGGCCGGCATCCAGACCAAGCGCGTGCTGCTATCGGTCTATGTCGTGGCGGGCCTGATCTGTGGCCTGGCGGCATGGTCGTCCATCGGTCGCGTGGGGTCGATCAGCCCGACGTCGTTCTTCGAGGCGAACCTGGAATCGATCACGGCCGTGGTCATCGGGGGCATCTCGCTGTTCGGGGGTCGCGGGTCGATCGTGGGGCCGCTGATCGGGGCGCTGATCGTGGGCGTGTTCAACTCGGGCCTGCGGCTGGCGGGTGTGGACGTGCTGTGGCAGCTGTTTGCGACCGGCTGGCTGATCATCTTCGCCGTCGCCATCGACCAATGGATCAGAAAGGTGTCGTCATGACCGAGCCGCTGCTTACCGCCCGCAACCTGGTCAAGCGCTATGGCCGCGTGACTGCCATGGATCATGCCGACTTCGACCTGTATCCCGGCGAGATCCTGGCCGTGATCGGCGACAACGGCGCCGGCAAGTCCAGCCTGATCAAGGCCATCTCGGGCGCGGTCAAGCCCGACGAGGGCGAGATCCGGCTGAACGGCCAGGTGGTCAGCTTTGACAGCCCGCTGGATGCCCGCAAGATGGGGATCGAGACAGTCTATCAGACGCTGGCCCTGTCGCCCGCGCTGTCGATCTCGGATAACATGTTCATGGGGCGCGAGATCCGCAAGAAGGGCATCATGGGCCAGTGGTTCGGGATGCTGGACAAGCAGGCGATGGACGATTTCGCCCGCGCCAAGCTGTCCGAACTGGGCCTGATGACGATCCAGAACATCGCCCAGCCCGTCGAGACCCTGTCCGGCGGTCAGCGCCAGGGCGTCGCCGTGGCGCGGGCGGCGGCCTTCGGCAGCCGGGTGATCATCCTGGACGAGCCGACCGCCGCCCTGGGCGTCAAGGAAAGCCGCCGGGTGCTGGACCTGATCCAGGACGTGCGGTCGCGGGGCATCCCGATCGTGCTGATCAGCCACAACATGCCGCACGTGTTCGAGGTGGCGGACCGCGTCCACATCCATCGCCTGGGCAAGCGGCTGTGCGTGATCGACCCCAAGCAACATTCGATGTCGGATGCCGTGGCCTACATGACCGGCGCGCGTGCACCCGAAGGGGTTGCCGCCTGAGCCTTGCGTCCCGCGGCGGCCGGGGGGCCAGCCCCCCGGACCCCCCGTGGCCGGTTCCATGACGAACGGGCGGGACCGAATGGCCCCGCCCGTCTTCAGTCGTTCAGACGCCGCATCAGCACCCAGGCCAGGCCCGAGCAGATCAGCGTCGCCGTGATCGCCGGGGTCGCTGTGCCGTTGTAGAGCAGTCCAACCGGGGCCGCGATCAGCACCGCCGCCAGCGTCGAGATCGCCGCGACGATAGATGCGGCCATGCCCGCGATATGGCCCATGCGCTGCAGCGCCAGCGCGTTCAGGTTGCCGAAGGTCACCCCGGCCATGAAGAACACGCTGACCGCCCAGAAGAAGAAGACCGGGAATTCCAATCCCTGCGGCAGCACGCCGGACAGGATCAGCGTCAGCGCCAGTCCCGACACGATGGTCTGCATCACATAGGCCCATTTCGCGATCCGCCGCATGCCAAAGCGCATCACGAAGGTCGCGTTCAGCACCGTTCCCGACCCAGACAGCAGCGCCATGGCGGCAAACCAAAGGTGGAAGTTCTCTCCCTTGCCGTAGGTTTCGCCGAAAAGCTGCTGGGCCGAGGACAGCAGGCCGAACATCTGCCCAAAGCCGAGCGTCAGGATCAGCGTCGCCAGCATCACCTGGCGGTCGGACAGGACCTCGCGCGCGGCGGCATAGAGGGTGCCGATGCGCAGGGGACGGCGCGCGGCGGGGGGCAGCGTCTCTGCCTGGCGGATGTTCAGCCACAACGCGCCGATCAAAGCGAAGGCGATGAAGGCCAGGAACACCCCGTGCCAGTCCGAGATCGCGATGATCCCCGCACCAAGCGTCGGCGCCACGGCCGGGATCATGATGAAGATCATCATGACGAAGCTGCTGATCCGGGCCATCTCGCGCCCTTCATAGAGGTCGCGGACCAGGGCCAGTCCCACGATGCGCGGACCGGCGGCGCCGAGGCCCTGCACGAAGCGGGCAACCAGCAGCAGTTCCAGCGAATCTGCATAGATCGCGGCGATGGTCGCGGCGATGTAGATGCCGAAGCCGATGGTGATCGTGCGCTTGCGGCCAAGCGCGTCGGACAGCGGGCCCGCGAACAGCGTGCCGAGCCCCATCCCGGCCACGAAGGTGGTCAGGATCAGCTGGGCGCGGTTCACGTTGTCGGGCGTCAGGTCCGCCGCGATGTCAGGCAATGCAGGCAGCATCGCGTCGATGGAAAACGCGATGGTGGCGAAAAGGAATGCCAGCATCGCGATGAATTCGGGCAGGGGCAGGCGTTGCTGCTGCGCAAGCCCGGGGTGGGAAACGTCTGTCATGGGGTCACCGGTTGGGTCAGACCCTCAGATAGGCCCATCTTGCAGAGTCTGCAAGTTGACCCTAACGGGATGCTGCCATGATCTCGTCGATGACGCTCTGCCACAGGTCCGCGGGCTGGGCGCCGCTGACCGCATGGGCATCCGCGACGATGAAGGTCGGGACCGACGAGATCCCGCGCTGTCGGGCGTGCGATTCGCGACGGGCGACCTCGTCGCGGTCGGCGTCGCTGGCCAGCAGGCGCGCGGTTAGGGCAGGGTCCATCCCGGCCGCCCCGGCGATCGCCGACAGGACGGACGCATCGCCGATGTCCTGGGCATCCTGCCAATGCGCCCGCAGCAGCCCGGCCATCACCCGGCCTTGTGCACCTTCCAGCCCGGCCCAGTGCATCAGGCGATGCGCATCGGTCGTGTCGGGTTCGCGTGGCGAGGGGTTCAGGGTCAGGCCGAGGGCCGCGGCGCGTTCCGCCAGCGCGCGCGCGGCGGCATCGACCTGATCGCCCAGCTTGGCCCGCAGATAGGCCACGCGGTCCATCCCTTCGGGCGGCATGGCGGGGTTCAGGCGGAACGGGTGCCAGGTGATCGCGAAGGGATGATCGGGGCGGCTTTCCAGGGCGCGGTCCAGTTCGACCTTGCCGATCAGGCACCAGGGGCAGACGGGATCGGCGAAGATGTCCAGGCGGGTCATGGTCGGTCCTTGCGATGCGCCTCGCGCAGGGCGCGGCGGTTGATCTTGCCGGTGGGCGTGCGCGGCAGCGCGTCCAGCGGGATCCACGCGCGGGGCTGCTTGTAGCGGGCAAGGCCGGCCTCGGCCAGAGCCTGCATCTGGTCAGGCGTCGCGGCACCGGTCCAGAAGGCCGCGACGATGCTGACCCCCGGCGCGGTGGGCAGTTCCGCTACCGCCACGTCGCCCGCATGGGGATGGGTGGCCAGATGATCCTCGATCTCGGGCGGGGCGACGCGAAAGCCGCCGGCATTCATGATGTCGTCGGCCCGCCCCAGCAGCGTGATCGCGCCGCGATCATCGGCCTGCGCCATGTCGCCGGTCACGAACCAGTCGCCGCGAAAGCAGGCGAGCGTCGCATCGGGATCGTCCAGATAGCCCAGGAACAGGCCCGGATCGTCGCGCCGGACCGCCAGCGCGCCCGGCTGTCCCGGCGGCAGGGGGCCATCGTCGGCCAGGATCGCGACATGACGGCCGGGCTGCGGAAAGCCCGCCGTGCCGTGGGGGGCGGGCCGGGACGGGCTGCCCGAAAGGAAGGTCGAGATTTCGGAGGCGCCCATCGCCTCGTGCAGGTCGGTGCCGGTGCGGGCGGTCCAGGCGGTGCGCAGGCCGGGGTCCAACCGCTCTCCGGCGGCCAGGGCGTGGCGCAGGGTCACAATCGGGGGCCAGTCCGCGCGCAGCATCCGGCGAAAGACACCGGGCGCCCCGGCCAGGATCGTCGCGCCGTGACGCGCAGCCAGCGGGGGGATGCGTTCGATCGGGGTGCCGTCGGCGGGAATCAATGCCGTAGCCCCCAGGGTCCACGGGTCCAGCAGCCCGGTGCCAAGGGTGAATGTCCAGTTGAACGCCCCGGCATGCAGCAGGCGATCGTCGGCGCGCAGCCCGTACCAGCCCGCCATCATCGCCTGCCGCGCCAGGATCGCGCGATGCGCGTGCATGACGGCTCGGGGCTGGCCCGAACTGCCCGAGGTGAAGACGATATAGGCCAGGCGATCCGCGGACCCTTGGGCGAAATCGGCCGGGGGAAGCGTGGCAATGCCGTCAAGGTCGCCCTCGGTCAGGACGGGGGCGGGATGGTCGGGCAGGGGCACGCCCGCGCCGGCCACGATCATCGCGGGTGCGATGCGGGCAGCGATGTGCGTGATCTCGGCCCCGGTCAGCTGGGCCGAGGTCGGCACCGGGATCATCCCCGCAGCGATCGCCCCCAAGTAGGCGATGGGAAAGGCCGGGCGGTTCGCCAGCCGCATCAGCAGCCGGTCGCCCGGCCGCAGGCCCGTGCGCGTCAGTCCCGTGGCCGTGCCCAGCACCGCGCGGCGCAGATCGCCATGGGTCCAGACCTGCGCGTCGTCCGCGCCCATGACGACCAGGGCCTGGTGGTCCGGGACAGCCTGCCCCGCCCGCAGCACATGTTCGGCCAGGTTCATTCCTGCGTCCTGCCTGTCGCCCAATAAAAAACGGCCCGCGCGAACGGGCCGTCCGGATCACGCGCGATGGCGGATCAGAGCAGTTTCAGATCGCTGGCCGAGGCGCGGCCGTCACGGCCGGACTGCAGCTCGAATGCGATCTTCTGGTTGTCCTGAAGGCCCGTCAGCCCGGCACGTTCCACGGCCGAGATGTGCACGAACACGTCCTTGCCGCCGTCATCGGGCGCGATGAAGCCGAAGCCCTTGGTCGAGTTGAACCATTTTACCGTTCCGGTCGCCATAACCGTATTCTCCTTCAAGTCATCCCGACGCAGGATTGCGCCAGGCCGTGCAGCCCGCTTTCGGTCTTCCGGCTGCCCAAGAGGGAGGCGGTAGAAAGTCTTCGCTCACGCGACTGAGAGGATGCCCGAATCGTTGCAAAACGCAAGAGTCAAACGCGGCCCCGTGGTGCCGCGTTCGACGCAGGCGGGGTTCAGCGCAGGTCCGGGGGCGTGGCCTCGGCCGCCAGATCGGCCACGACCTGGTCAAGGGTCACGGTGCGACTGCCCTGCGCGTCCAAGCGGCGCAGCGAGACGGTGCGGTCCTCGACCTCCTTCATGCCGATGGCCAGGATCGCGGGAACGCGGCCGACCGAATGTTCGCGGACCTTGTAGTTGATCTTTTCGTTGCGGATGTCGGCCTCGGCCCGGATGCCGCGGGCGCGTAGGGCGGCCACGACCTCGTGCACATAGGCGTCCGCATCCGACACGATCGAGGCCACGACCACCTGACGCGGCGCCAGCCAGAAGGGCAGCTTGCCGGCGCTGTTCTCGATCAGGATGCCGATGAAGCGCTCGAAGCTGCCCAGCACCGCGCGGTGCAGCATGATGGGCCGGTGCTTGTGTCCGTCGGCACCGACATATTCCGCATCCAGACGTTCCGGCAGGTTGGGGTCCACCTGCAGCGTGCCGCATTGCCAGTCGCGACCGATGGCGTCGGTCAGCACGAATTCCAGCTTCGGCCCGTAGAAGGCGCCCTCACCCGGGAAAACCGTGTAGTCATGGCCCGCGGCCTTGCAGGCGTTGCCCAGGGCGGCCTCGGCGCGGTCCCAGCTTTCCTCGGTCCCGATGCGTTTTTCGGGGCGCGTCGACAGCTTGATGCGCCAGCCCTCGAAGCCCAGGTCGGAGTAGATCCCGGCCAGGAAGTCGATGAACTTCTTGGTCTCGGCCTCGATCTGGTCCTCGGTGCAGAAGATGTGGGCGTCGTCCTGGGTAAAGCCGCGTACGCGCATAATGCCGTGCAGCGCGCCCGAGGGCTCATAGCGGTTGCAGGACCCGAACTCGGCCATGCGCAGCGGCAGGTCGCGATAGGATTTCAGGCCGTGGTTGAAGATCTGCACGTGGCACGGGCAGTTCATCGGCTTCAGGGCGTTGATCGTCTTGGTCTTGGCATGTTCCTCATCGACCTCGACGATGAACATGTTTTCCTGATAGTTCTCCCAGTGCCCTGATTCTTCCCACAATTTCCGGCTGACGACCTGGGGCGTGTTGACCTCGACATATCCGTCGGCGCGCTGCTTGCGGCGCATGTAGTCCTGCAGCGTGGTATAGATGTTCCAGCCGTTCGGGTGCCAGAACACCTGGCCCGGCGCCTCCTCCTGCATGTGGTACAGGTCCATCTCGCGGCCCAGCTTGCGGTGGTCGCGCTTGGCGGCCTCCTCCAGCATCGTCATGTGCGCCTTGAGGTCGTCGCGGTTGCGGAACGCCACGCCATAGATGCGCTGCAGCATGGGTCGCGTCGCGTCGCCCAACCAATAGGCCCCGGCGATATGGGTCAGTTTGAAGGCATCGGCGGGCAGCTGGCCGGTATTCTGCAGGTGCGGACCGCGGCACAGGTCCTGCCAGTCGCCGTGCCAGTACATGCGCAGGTCCTGGCCCTCGGGGATGCGGTCGATCAGCTCCAGCTTGAAGGGCTCGTTCGCCGCCTTGTAATGGGCGATCGCGCGGTCGCGGTCCCAGATCTCGGTGCGGACGGGTTCGCGGGCGTTGATGATCTCCTTCATCTTGGCCTCGATCGCGCCCAGGTCGTCGGGAGTGAAGGGTTCGGCCCGGTCGAAATCATAGAACCAGCCGTGGTCGCGGACCGGGCCGATGGTAACCTTGACGTCGGGCCAGATCGCCTGGACCGCACGGGCCATCACATGGGCGAAATCGTGGCGGATCAGCTCCAGCGCCTGCGCCTCGTCCTTCATCGAATGGATGGCAATCTGGCCGCTGGCGGTGATCGGCCAGGCCAGGTCGATGTGGCTGCCGTCCAGGCTGGCGGAAATGGCGCGCTTGGCAAGGCTGGGCGCGATGCTCTCGGCGACCTCGGCGGCGGTCACGCCGGCGGGATAGTCGCGCGCATTGCCATCGGGAAAGGTGAGGGTGATCTGGGACATGTTGTCCTCCTCGTCGGTTTGGCGCCCACGGAACGCCCGGTTGCGGGTTATGGTCGGGCAGGCATGGACGTGCCCGCGCGATTAGTCAAGATTACGGCAACACACGGGAAGCCAGCATGAGCCACCACAGCGATTTCGAGGAGCAACTGTTCGAGCGTCTGGTCGAGGACCCCGACAGCGACGGCGGCCTGTCCGACGCCCAGAGCCGGGTCGAGCCGCGCAACTTCCTGCGCCACATCCTTTCCTTGGCCGCGTCGAAACTGGCCGACGGGCTGGTCGACGCGAAACTGGTTCTGTCCTGGCTGCTGACCCATCTGGGTGCGGGGGCGGGCGTGATCGGCCTGCTGGTGCCCGTCCGAGAGGCCGGGTCGCTGCTGCCGCAACTGTTCACCGCAGGGGCCATCGGCGCACTGCCGCGACGCAAATGGGCCTGGGCCGTGGGCAGCGTCGTGCAAGGTCTGGCGGCGCTGGCCATCGCGGGCATCGCCCTGACGATGGAGGGGCCGGCCGCGGGCGGGGCCATCATCGCAGCCCTGGCGGTGCTGGCCCTGGCGCGGTCGGTCTGTTCGGCCAGCTACAAGGATGTCTTGGGCAAGACGGTGGGCAAGTCGCGGCGCGGCGCGGCCACGGGTTTCGCCAGCAGCGTGGGCGCCGCGGGGGTCATCGTCTTTGCCGGCCTGCTGCTGTGGCAGCCGCTGGATCGGGCGGTGCTGGTCATCGGCGCGGTGGCGCTGGCGGGCGTTGCCTGGATCCTGGGCGGCGCGATCTTTGCGACCTTGGACGAGGAGGCGCAGCCGCGTGAGGAGGTGCTGAGCCTGTCACAATCCATCGGCCAGCTGCGTCTGGTGCGCGAGGATGGACAGTTGGCCCGGTTCATCGTCGCGCGGTCGCTGCTGGTGGGATCGGCCTTGGCGCCGCCCTATCTGCTGGTGCTGGCCGCGGCGGGGCAGGGAGACCGTCAGCTGGGCCTTCTGGTGCTGGCATCGGCGCTGGCATCCCTGCTGTCGTCCTGGGTCTGGGGGCGGATGTCGGACCGGTCGGCCCGCCGGGTGCTGATCTGGTCGGGCGTCGCGGGGGCAATCGCCCTGGGTGCGGCCCTGGTTCTGGCGGCCATGGGGCTGGCACAGGTGACGGGCGCGATCGCGGTGGTTCTGTTCGGCCTGATGATCGCCTATCACGGCGTGCGGCAGGGGCGGACGACCTATCTGGTCGACATGGCGCCCGATGATCAGCGCGCCGCCTATACCGCGGTGTCGAACCTGGTGGTCGGTGTCGTCCTGCTGGTGGCCGGCGCCGCCTCTGCGGGGCTGGCAGTGCTGGGCGCGCAATGGGCGGTGGCCGCCTTCGCCGCGGCGTCGGCCCTGGGGGCCTGGGTCGCATGGGGATTGGACGAGGTGAGCAAATGACGGATTATCTGACGACGGATACGGGACGGCGCATCGCCTACGACCGCCTGGAGGGGCAGGGCCCCGGCATCGTGTTCCTGGGCGGGTTCCGGTCCGACATGCAGGGGTCGAAGGCAGTCCATCTGCGGGACTGGGCGGCGGCGCAGGGGCGTGCCTTTTTGCGGTTCGACTATTCCGGGCACGGCGCCAGCGACGGCGCGTTCGAGGAGGGCTGCATCGGGGATTGGGCCGCCGATGCCCGTGCAGCGATCGAGGCGCTGACACAGGGCCCGCAGGTTCTGGTCGGGTCGTCGATGGGCGGGTGGATCAGCCTGCTGATGGCACGGACGATCCCGGACCGCGTTGCCGGGCTGGTCACGATTGCCGCGGCGCCGGATTTCACCGAACGCGGGTTCTGGGCCGGATTTTCACCCGACCAACGCAAGTCGCTGATGCGCGACGGCCGCGTTGCCTTGCCAAGCGAGTACGGAGAGCCGCTGGTCCTGACGCGGCGGTTGATCGAAAATGGCCGCGACCAACTCGTCCTGAACCAGCCGCTTTTGCTGCCTTTTCCGGCGCGGATGCTGCAGGGGACAGCGGATGCGGATGTGCCGGTGTCCTGGGCGATGGACCTGCTGGATCACGCGTCGGGCGAGGATCTGCGGCTGACCCTGGTCAAGGGGGCCGATCACCGATTCTCCTCGCCCGACTGTCTGGACCTGATCGTCGCGACGATCGAGGAGGTCGTTCAGAACGTCAGGGAATAGTGGTCGCCCATGTCGGGCTTGTCGCCGGTGATCTTGGATTTGGCGATCTGGTACAGGAAGGCCATGCTGCCGCCCGTGGCCCAAACCTCCGCCTCGGTCAGGTCGAGACGCAGCAGCTGGACGTCGGGGTCCTGCTTGCCATCCTCGAACCAGCTGGAGGCGACTGCGTTCCAAAGCTCGTCCAGCTTGGCGCGGTTGTCGGACAGGGACAGGGTGCCGTGGATGCGGGCGTAAAGGCCCTGGCCGCCATCGCTGACCACATGCATCGCATCCTGCGGACCCGATGCCACGCTGCGGGCCAAGTCGGTGTCCTTGGCGGTGATGAACCACAGCACGCCGACCTTGCGGTCGGTATAATGCGACATCGGAACAAGCCGCGAATCTTGGGTCACACCCAGCATGCCGCTGTTGATGTCGTCCAGACGGCTCCAGAACTGGTGATTGTGGTCGGTCATCCTGCGATCCTTTCGTGCCGCATCAGGCGGCGATCGCGGGATAAACAACGATCCGCGGGACCGGGTTCCCCCGTCCCGCGGGACCGACGTCAGACCGCGACGTTGTCCGAATGGACCGGATCGTTGACGCCGCAATCGGCGGCCGCGCCGCCTGCCCGACGCTTGCGACGCGGCTTGACGCTGTCCGGCAGCGCTGCGTTTTCGTCAATGAAGTCAAGAACCAGCGGGCGGATGTTCAGGCGCCACGACTTGCCTGCAAAGATGCCGTAATGGCCAGCGCCCGGTTCCAGGTGCTGAACCTTCCTGGCGTCGGGCACGCCGGTGCACAGGTCCAGCGCCGCGACGCATTGGCCCGGCGCCGAGATGTCGTCATTCGCCCCCTCGACCGTCATCACGGCGACGTCGGTGATCTTGCCGATATCGACGGGACGGCCGTCGACGGTGAAGCGGTTCTGCGCGATCTCGAGGTTCTTGAAGATGCGTTCGACGGTCGACAGGTAGAATTCGGCCGTCATGTCCATGACCGCCAGGTATTCGTCATAGAACTTGTTGTGCTTGTCGCCTTCGCTGGCGGTGCCGCGCGCCTCGGCATAGATCTGTTCGATAAAGGCGCGGGTATGGGTCTGCATGTTCATGGTGATGAACGACGACAGCTGCGCCAGCCCGGGATAGACCATGCGCCCGGCACCGCGATACTTGAAGCCCACGGACTGGATCGCCAGATGCTCCAGCTCACCCATGGTGATGCGGTTGCCGAAATCGGTGACCTCGGTCGCGGCGGCGTCGGGGTCGACGGGGCCGCCAATCAGGGTCAGGGTGCGCGGCTGCGCGGCCGGCTCCTCCTCCGCCAAGATAGCGGTCGCGACCAGGGCCAGGGGCGCCGGCTGACACACCGCGATGACATTCACGTCGGGGCCCAGGTGGCGAATGAAGTCGACCAGGTAGCGGGTATAATCCTCGACGTCGAACTTGCCCTCGCTGACCGGAATGTCGCGGGCATTGTGCCAGTCGGTCACGTACAGTTCGCAATCGTTCAGAAGCGACAGCACGGTCGAGCGCATCAGGGTCGCGTAGTGACCCGACATCGGCGCGACCAGCAGGACCTTGCGGGGCAGCGGGTCGCGACGGGCGACGCGGAAATGGATCAGGTCGCCGAAGGCCCGGCGCAGGACCGGCTCGACATAGACGACATGGTCCTGCCCGTCCTCTCCGGCGATGGGGGGGATCTCCCAGTCGGGCTTGATCACCATGCGTGCAAAGCTGCGTTCGGTGACACGGCCCCAGGCCCCCAGCATCCGAAACGCGGGATGCGGGACCAAGGCGAAGGCGGGATAGGCCCCGATCGCGCGGGCGGTCGCGCCCATCCATTCGTTCGTGTTCCGAATCGTCTCCATCGCGTCATAGGACACGATGCCGCGAAGACCTTTGACCGACATGTAACCCCACAATTGCTGCGCCGCGGCACATGATCTGCGCGCGACGGGGCGGCGGGAACGGGGTCAGAAGCCGGGTTTACGCCTTGCCTGCCCTGCGCATATCATGACCGTATAAGTAGGGGGGATTACGGATCATGGCAAGACAGCCGGACAATACGGGTAAAAATGTTGCCAAATCACGTGCGAAACCGGCAACAACCGCAAAGGTGCGCGCGAAGCCCAAGCCCCAGGCCAAGACCCCGGAGGTCGAGGTGAAGACGCCCCAGGCCAAGGTGGACGCCGCCGAACCCAAGGTCGAGACGCCCCAGGTCCAAGGCACGTCGCCCGAGGGCGAAGCTAAGGTCGCGGCGCCCAAGCTCGCCCCCGCCGCCCACAAGCTGGCCGAGAACATCGAGCGGATCGAGACCCTGGGTCACCGCCTGATGGCCGCGCTGGCCGATCGCAACTTGCCCAATCCCGGCGTCGAGGGGCCGGGCGCCGAGCTGTACCTGACCGCCGCGAACGCGTTCCTGAAGACGCTGGCGGAACATCCCGCCAAGATGATCGAGACGCAGGTCACCTTCTGGGGTCAGACCCTGTCGAATTATGCCCGCGCGCAGAAGGCGCTTGCCACCGGGCAGCTGACCGCCCCCGAGGATGACACCCCCGCCGATCGCCGCTTTGCCAATCCGCTGTGGCAGACCCATCCCTATTTCAACCTGATCAAGAAGCAATACCTGACCAATGCGCGCGCGCTGAAGGATGCGACGGCGACGCTGGATCTGCCCGACGATGTGACCCGCAAGCGTGTCCACTGGATGACCGCGCAGATCATCGACATGATGGCGCCCACCAACTTTCTTGCGACCAATCCCGACGCGCTGGAGAAGGCCGTCGAGACCGAGGGCGAAAGCCTGGTCAAGGGGCTGGAGAACCTGGTCCGCGACGTCGAGCAGCATGGCGGAGAGATGATCGTGTCCCTGGCCGATCGCCGCGCCTTCACGGTCGGAGAGAACATCGGAACCGCGCCCGGCACCGTCGTCTATCGCGCGCCGCTGTTCGAGCTGATCCAGTACGCGCCCACGACGCCCAAGACGCATGCGCTGCCCCTGGTGATCTTTCCGCCTTGGATCAACAAGTTCTACATTCTGGACCTGAAGCCCCAGAACAGTCTGATCCGCTGGCTGGTGGATCAGGGCCAGACGCTGTTCGTCGTCAGTTGGAAGAACCCCGATGCCAGCCTGTCCGACACCGGCATGGAGGAGTACGTCCAGGCCTATCTGGACGCGATGGACCAGGTGCAGGCCCTGACGGGACAGGCGCGGCTGAACGCGGTCGGCTATTGCATCGCGGGCACCACGCTTTCGCTGACGCTGGCGCTGCTGAAGCAGAAGGGCGATCGCCGCGTGAACTCGGCCACGCTGCTGACCACGCTGACGGACTTTTCCGACCAGGGCGAATTCACCAGCTTCCTGCAGGACGATTTCGTCGGCGGCATCGAGGCCGAGGTCCAGCGCCACGGCCTGCTGCGGGCACAGCTGATGTCGCGCACCATGAGCTTCCTGCGCGCCAACGACCTGGTCTGGGGCCCTGCCATCCGCAGCTACATGATGGGAGAGACGCCGCCGGCCTTCGATCTGCTGTTCTGGAACGGCGACAGCACGAACCTGCCCGGGCGCATGGCGATGCAGTACCTGCGTGGCCTGTGCCAGAAGAACGCCTTTGCCGAGGAGGGGTTCGAGCTGCTGGGCCACCGTCTGCACCTGTCCGACGTCACGGTGCCCCTGTGTTCGGTCGCCTGCGAGGGTGACCACATCGCACCCTGGAAGGATTGCTGGCGCGGGGTGGCGCAGATGGGATCGAAGGACAAGACCTTCATCCTGTCGCAATCGGGGCATGTGGCGGGCATCGTGAACCCGCCCACGCGGCAGAAATACGGGCACTACCTCAGCGATCACGGCTTTGGCGGCACGCATCAGGACTGGAAGGACGCGGCGGCGTTCCAGCAGTCCAGCTGGTGGCCGACCTGGGGCGCATGGCTGGCCGAGCGAGCCGGTCCGATGGTGCCCGCCCGCGACCCCGGAGCGGGTCTTGATCCCGCCCCCGGCCGCTATGTCCACGAGCGCGCAGGCTGAAGCGGGGCTGGCGCACGGGACTTTCCAAGGGCTTGCGCCGGCCGGCCGGATTTTCGCCGCGCCGCAGAAAAAATACTTGAAATGCTGCGGTGCAGCATTCATATTGATGGCATGGAATGGATCGCAGCGACCCGTTCCCTCTGTCTCTCGGTCGCTGCATCACAGGAGTGAACGACATGGCAAAGACCCCCGATATGACCAAGACGATGCAGGACATGATGGCGAACTTTCCCATCGACACCAGCTCGATGCAGGACGCGATGAAGTCGCAGTCGATGATGGGCGAGAAGCTGGCCCGCGTCGCGCTGAGCGCCGCCGAGCGTTCGACCGAGATCTCGGCCCGCTGGGCCAAAGACTCGATCTCGCGCATGGGTGAGCTGGCTGCCGTCAAGCAGGACCCGTCCGAATACGCCAAGGCCATGAGCGATTTCGCCTCGGCCGCAGCCGAAATGGCCGCCGAGCACATGGCTGCCTATGCCGAAGTCGCCAAGAAGGTCCAGATGGACACCGTCGACCTGATGCTGACCGCCGGCAAGGACATGGCGTCGGATGCGCAGAAGGTGGCCGAAAAGGCCGCCCGCGACACCCAGACCGCCGTCAAGAAGGCCGCCACGGCGACCGTCGACAAGTGATCGCCTGATCACTGCAACCGACGGGGCAGGGGCGACTTCGGTCGCCCCTGTTCGCATTTGCGCGCCGGGGCTTTTTCCTTTGCGTTTTGCGGGTGCAGAATTCATCATGGCGGCCAGGATGAATTCAAGGAACCCAGGATGGCCGCATCGACTGCGCCGCTGCTGATCAAGCGTTATGCCAGCCGCCGCCTCTATAACACGCAGACCAGCGACTATGTTACGCTGGAGGATATCGCGGGCTTCATCCGCGATGGCCGCGAGGTCAAGATCATCGACCTGAAGTCGGGCGATGATCTAACCCGCCAGTACCTGCTGCAGATCATCGCCGAACATGAAAGCCGGGGCGAGAGCGTCCTGCCGCTGGACGTGCTGACCGACCTGGTGCGCAGCTATACGACCAACGCGCAATCGGTCGTCCCGCAGTTCCTTGCCGCGAGCTTCGAGATGCTGCGCGAGGGACAGTCCAAGCTGATGGAGAACATGGCGGCGATGCCCAATCCCATGGCCACGATGCCGGGATTCGACGCGCTGCAGCGCCAGCAGCAGATGTTTCTCAAGGCTATGATGGGCGGCTGGCGCGGTGGTGCCTCGGGCCCCGAACGGGAGGACGGCACGCCCGCGCCCCCCGCCAGCCCCGCAACCCCCGAGGACGAGCGCGACATGGCCGAGATCCGCCGCCAGCTTGCCGAACTGCAAAAGCGCGTTTCCAAGCTGTGATCCCCTTGCACCGCGCCGTGCGTCGGGCTAGACCCGCCTCACGGAGCGGTGGCCGAGTGGTCGAAGGCGCACGCCTGGAAAGTGTGTAGGCGGGAGACCGTCTCGAGGGTTCGAATCCCTCTCGCTCCGCCAAATGGCCTGAACGAACTTATCTCCAAGTTCGGCCGCAGCCGGATTTTCTCGTTATAGTCAGGGGTTATAGAACTCTAGCTGTTCACTGGCCCCGGTGCAGGTAGGCTTTATTTTGCTCTCTAGCGACCGCGTTTCTCTAAAGCTGATGACTGCGCCAAAACGGTGGTCAGCTTGAAATGAGCTGAAAACATTCGGTCTTTTTCAACTCTTATGTAGCGTTGGATATCAGGGCCTTCTAAGGCTAAAGGATCTCGGGTCAAACCACATCCGCTCAGTACGCCTCTAAGAAATGGCGGATCGGCCCCTTCGATAGGGGTGACAGTGGCCTGTGCCGGCGCATCCTTGGAGAATACAAGCTGCTTTGTAAGTACGGGATCGGCACAAAGCCAGCGGCGACGCGAAGGGCGGTGGATCGCCATTCTTTGCGAATGCAAGCAAACCATGTCATGCGGGCAAGAGCGGACACTGGCGGACAAACTGGGAGCCAATAGCTGTCAATTAACTGGTCGTAGATTCGATTCCCACCGCTCCCGCTATGTATAATTGATACATAACAACAAATTATAAGGTGCTCCCCGTTCTTTGGACAGGATCTGGCGCTTTTTAAGCTCTGATCTGCTCCTGCTGATCAGGTTGCGTGACTTCGATTTGCTGTGAGTAGACCACTGCCGGCGGTCGGCCGCCAAGGGCCTTGTGCGGCCGACGGTGGTTGTAGAACTCCATCCATGTGCGGACACCCGCGCGGGCCTGTGACCCGGTCTCCCAGGCATGCAGGTAGACGCACTCGTATTTCAGCGTCCGCCACAGTCGTTCGATGAAGATGTTGTCCAGGTAGCGACCCTTGCCGTCCATCGAGATGCGGATCCCGGACCGGCGCAGGCGGTCTGTCCAGGCAAACGATGTGAACTAAGATCCCTGATCGCTGTTCATGATGTCGGGCGGTCCGAAGTGATAGATGGCCTCGTTCAGCGCCACGACGCAGAAGTCGGCGTCCCCTCGCCATGGTCCTCGGACCAGTGGCGGACCATGGCTCGATGTTTGAGATCCGCCACGCCAGGACCATGCGGGTGTGCCAGTCCATTATCGCCACCAGATAGAGAAAGCCGCGACGCATTGGCAGATAGGTGATGTCCACGCACCAGACCTGGTTTGGCCGTTCCACCCTCAACCCGCGTAGAGGGTAGGGATAGATCTTGTGCCCCCTTGCTGGCCTGCTGGTGTTGGGCTTCTGAAAGATCGGCATCAGCCCCATCAGGCGCATGAGCCGACGTATGCGCTTTTCGTTCACCTTGTGGCCCTTGTTGCGCAGGTGCCAGGTCATCTGACGGACGCCAAAGAAAGGCGTGTCGAGGAACTGTACGTCGATCAGCTGCATCAGCGCGAGGTTCTGCTCCGTTTCACCCTGCAGCGCATGGTAAAGCGACGACCGGGGGATCTGTAGCAGCGCGCACTGCTGGCCGATCGACAGGTCCGGATGGTCGCGTTCAACCGTGCCGCGCCTCACGTCCCGTTCCAAGGCTTCAGCTTTCTTTCCAAAAACGAGTTAGCCACCGCTAGTTCTCCGATCTTGGCATGCAGGTCCCTGACCTGATCCTCATCGATCACCGGCGCCTTGCGGCCACCGTGTTCAAAGACACCGGACGCGCCATCGAGCAGCGCGCGTTTCCATTGATTGATCATCGTCGGATGCACGCCGAACCGGCTCGCCAGCTCCGACACGGTCGCCTCAACTTTCAGCGCCTCAAGTGCCACCTTCGCCTTGAACGCAGGGGCGTGCTGCTTTCGTTTCGACATCGTCGATCTCCCTCGTGATGAAGATCAGCAGACAGCAAAAACAGAGCTTACGTCAGTGTCCAGTTTTTAGGGACCACCTCAGGGGCGTAGATCTCGACACCCAGTGAAGTGAGAAACAAATTCTTAGCACACATTGCGAAACGCACTCCCCACCAGCCGATGGATAGGACTTCGCAGCAGCGCCTCAGCCAAGCAATGTGGGGTTCAGACGCCGCTTAGCGTTCAGCGGTCCGGTGATCATCCAATGGTCATGATGTCGTCCGTTAGCCGCTCCTCGTCCGGCTCGCCGCGGCGAACCTCGCGGTTCGCGTCGGGCGGTGCCGGCCAAGGGTGTGGAAGGCGCAGCGTCCGGATAGGCGGGCGCCTGCCACGATACGGCTTGCGCCAGCGGTAACAGGTCTACTGAGATCGCCCCGATCCAGTAAACCGCCGCAACGGCGCTTTATGCTCCTTGCCCTGCAGCATTTCAACCTGCCGAAGCTTCAGCGCAATCTCCTCGGGCTTTTATCGCTTTCCCGCCATCTTTAGACACTTTGAAATGTGACAAAACGATCCCAGTTGCTGGACCCCTTGATAGCAAAACTCCCATCGAAAAAAGAAACTATCGAGAAGTCCGCTTTAGCCTAGCCTCATAGGCGGTAAGAACAGTTGCGGTCAGCGCTACCCCGCGCTCAACAAAATCGCCATTCCCCTCTTTGACCTGCTGCAACAGAGCACGCCCCACCGTCTCAGGATCGAAGTTATCAGCTATAATGCGCTTTAAAAGCTCATTGAGACTTACCCCTCCGTCGTCTACCTCAGACTGATTTTTACGCGAAAGGACCTGCGGCTCGCTTTTAGTGAAAAGATCAGCAAGGCGGCCAGGCGGACGAGCCCCCCTTGCGTCTTGCCCATTCGAGCTATTTGCGTTTGCGGAGGAGAAATTAGGAGACAGAACCTTCTTCTCTGAGCGAGAACGAGCAAGAATTGTCTGCCCGAACTCAGTACGGAACCATCCTAAAGTTTCATTTCCTGTTTCCTTAGACTCTTTACTAGCCAACTTTTCAAGGCGACCAAGTCCATTCAAGTATAGCGCATCATCAATTAAACCAACAACGTCGATCGCTGTACGTTCAGGCTTCCAGGAGCGAAGATCAGGATAGCGGAACGACTGAGCTTTTTCCCCCGCGCTGACCTTTGCAAGACGCAGCGCACTTTCACGTATATAGCTGATATCTTGAATTGTGTCTGAACACTCAACAGTGGTTGACGCTCCAACTATAGCACCAGCCATCGAAGCAATCGAGTCGGTGTCCGAGCCGAGTGCATTTGCGAGAACTAGTAATGCACGTTTAGGATCCGACACATCAGCGACCGAGCTCGCAAATGCTGCTAGAACAGCTGTCACTGTCCCTGAACCTCGAGATTGATCGGCTTTTGCAGCTAAGAGATCTAAAGCATCGGGATAGGCAACATCTAAAGAATTACCATCTAACGCAGAAAGCTTATCTAAATATTGAACAATTTCGTCAACGGCGTCATTGACCCCGTCCGTGAAGCTGCGGTTGCTCGCCTTTTGCCATGCATCAAGCCACAGAATTCTAATATCTCTGTCTCGTTCAATTAATAAAGGAAGGCCTCGCAACACCTCAGCCTGCTTAGCAAGCTCCAGCAGACTGGCGGGACTGCCAGTTCGCATTGCAAATGCTAATGACAGCGCATGAAAACATGCTCCCACAAACCCACGCGGATGTCCGTGAGTACAGATCGAGTTCCTAAAAACGTCTAAAAGGATCTCGTCATATTTGCTGAGGTCACGAGCAGCCCATACGTGCGGCTGCACGCGCATTGCGGCACCGTTACCACCCGACTTCACGTAGGCAGACCGCTTTCCGCCAAAGAAATTGGAATACCACGTTGCGGAGGTTCGTGCTAAATTTGCCGCCGCTTCTTTGGAGGAGATGCCGGCTCCTAGCGCGTAGTTTGACCAAGCCGTCAACTCTACCTTGGCAAATGCGGCCACATCAAAGCTTCCGTCTGCACGGATTGCTCGAGCTGTCGCTAGGCGAAGCTGAGTATCATCAGAGTAAGTTCCGGCTGGGAGCTCGAAGGTCGTGCCGCTGTAACCTCCAACTTTGCGCCGCCATGACGAGGTAGCCGACACATATTCGGCTCCACTGCGGTAACGAACTCGCTCAGCATCAGCAAGCTCAGTCATGAAGCCAAGTGCGTCGCCGTAAGCTGCCCATTCGGCAGATAATCTAATGGTTTCTGAGGGATGCCTCGTCATTTCGGTCTTGCCCCAAATTTCTCAGCGGATACTAGCACATCCACTTCGGGATGGAACGTCGCCTTTAGGAAGCCGCAGACCTCATTCTGATCTTGTTGCGTCCTAACATAGATGCGACGAAGGTGCTCTGTGGAAAGAGCTTGCGGATAGAGCGCTTCTGCTTGGAAGCAAGTAGGGTAGCTCAGGCGCTCGTCGGTCGGCCGCCGCACGCGACTAGTAGCCCACTGGACCACAGTATCTGCATACAGACTGTTCAACCCCGTAGCCCCCTCCTCTCGGATCACCCCCGTATACATGTTGTTGGTGGTGGAGAAGACAACGCCTTCATGCGTAAGAACTTCTGGATCAAACGCCAAAATACACCAAAAAATTGGCTGTGCCCGGTGCCACGACTGCGAGCAAGTATTGTAAAACTTAGTATTTATATGTTCGATAGATAAGCTGATATGATCGAGATAATCGACATCCCTCCTCAGCTCCGCGTTGGGCGAAAAAAGATACTTTACCATTTCGTCATTATGAAGCTTAGCTCGAGATAATAGGTTACTTCCGTAAAGCGTTCCTAAGCACCCATGATTGGTTGTAAAGTGCACTACCTCTGAAATTCCCCGTTCCCTAATAACATTTTCGACTGTCATAGATCAACCACATTGACGAGATTAGTATCGATATTGTTAACGAGAGCCAATGCTCGCTCTCGCATCGCTCCAATCACAACAGACTCTCTTGCACGTCCCACTCCCATAGCTACCAATCTCCGGTGGGAGTTATAACGGTCATCGTCGTCGCCATCACCATAACGGGCAAATTCCTGGTCAAGACCCAGCATGAAGACATGATCGAACTCGAGACCTTTAGCGCTATGGAAGGTGCATAGGCCAATATTAGAGTCATCTTCCGGCCATACTGACGCCCCCTGAAGCTCGCAAAATTCTAGCCCTTCAGCTGTCAGAGCACTCCGGATATCGCGAAAGTATCCTCCACCTTTTAAATGCAAGAAGCCAACTGTCTCATTTTCTAAGTCAACATTTTGCAATAGCCTCATTGCATATTCAACCTGATCTGGGAAACGGCCATAGATCACGGTTGGAAGGTCACCATCTCGGCTGCACAGTGCAGGGTTTGGCAGACTGCCATCATCATCTACGCCAAGTCCTTGAGCTATACATGCTGCGAGGCTAGCTATTTGGCGAGTATTCCGGTAGTTAACGTTCAGCCGCAAGCTACGGCCCGGCGATATCACAATGCCAGCTTCCAACCATGTTCCACCTCTCGGGTATATTCTTTGAGCAGTATCCGTGACGAAGATGATGGTTGCATCATCGGCAGCGTGATTAGTCACGGCCCTTAGCTGATTTAATGACAGGTCTTGAGCTTCATCAACGACGATCACATCGTACTTGAAATCCGCGCAAACATGCATCATTTCTATTGCGTTGTCGTGAAAATCTCTATGGCTGTTTGCTTCTTTCCAATCTAAATATGGTTGCACCACCTCATCCAGCAAACGCTGCCGCAATGCGCGGGGCATCGCAGGAGTGGTACCTCGTCCAGTTCGCTCAGCTGTTATGTAATCCTGAAGACGATCAGGCTTGAATCGGCCGCGCAAATAATTAACTTCGTCAATGATGAACTGCACATCTCCTTGAAATTTTTGAGCCAGGCTTTGTAGTTTCGACTTACATAGATCGTATGACCTGCCCCCCCTGAGCTCAAGCGTATCATGAGCCCACTTATCAAAAGTAGACGTAAATATGCGAATATCGTCGGCGTAATCCTCCATCTCCTCCTGCACTACCGCTCTAACATACCCACATAATGAATTGTAATAAGTCAAAACTAGAATATTTGCAGGCAGCGCCTCTTGGTTTCGAAGTTGATTCACTGTTGCACCCGTTGACGCCCTAAGCGCTAATAAGGCAGTGGTTGTTTTTCCACTTCCAGCAGCGCCCCTGATTAGCGATGCCCCCGTTTGTATTCTTCTAACTATAGAAATCTGTTCTGGGGTGGGTCTTACGCGACGCAGTACTTGCAATTCATTCTCCTTAGCCACAACCTCACAGAGACGTGAGGCACTACGATGGCGGGATGAACATCGGATTTGCAAGTCCTTGTGGATGTGCGCCGCTACCAATGTTCATCTTGAAGCACGATTGCAACTTGACACCGATGCGCGATGTTGCCTACGGATCGAGGGGAGTGTCGCCAGTCACCCTGCTGCGCAAAACGGCTGCTAGTTGATGTAGAGCCCGCTCTGCCGCTTGCGCCACGAGTCACAAGTGTGCCGGTAGGGCAACGTTGGTAATCCCCCATTTCTAACGGAACGCATTGCCATGGAACAGGCGGGGGTTCAGCCATGTCCAGAGGAGAACGGCACCTGCGAGAACAACAGCCCATCGGCCGATCCAGACCCGGCTCCAGACAGCGGCAGCGAGCAACGGTAGGATTGAGACGGGGGAACACGCCCCCCACGGGTTTGCATGCCGTGCCCGTACCGCATCATGCATCGCCATCAGCTACAGGATTACCCGGTTCAGAGCCTTCAGCATGTCACCACCTCCGACGCCCGTCACAATAGCGCAGCATTGGCAACGCAAGCTGACCTAAGTCTGATTACCGCAGAATCGCCACCGCAACTATACTCGCGGCAGTTTCCATCCGGGAGGATTGACGATGACTGCGTTTCTGATTGCCGAGGTGAAGGTCACCGACGACGCATGAGTGCAAGACTATGCCGCGAAAGTTTACGACATCGCGGCAAAACATGGCGGCCGCTACCTTTCCCGGAGCGGCAATTTTGAGACGCTGGAAGGCAGTGCGACTGACGAGACACGGATTGCGCTGATCCAGTTCCCCGACTGTGCCTCGGCCCATGCCTTCGCCAACGAACCGGAATACGCCCCCTTCGGCAAGGCGCGGCAGGACGGTTCGGTCCGCCACTTCCAAGCGATCGACGACAGCAACATCGCAGGCGCGATCCCCTCCCTGTCAAAGCCGTGACCTCAAGTGTAGCTTAAAAGTTTCCCTTGCCGCTGTACCGTGTCACGGAGGGTCAAGGTGACCACTCCATGACCTGCTGATCGGCGCGAAGCGTGAAGCGTCTCGCCTGAAGGCTTGAGAACACCGCTGAGAGCCCACCGGCTGTCTCGGGCAGCATTGGCAAAGATGCCCTTGCTTCGGTATGAAAGCGCGTTGCCGTGTTTTCGCGCTGCAATCAGGCGCGCTGCCACCAGTCGAAGATCCGCTCTTGGCTCGCCTCCAGAGCCTCTGCAGAAGGAAGGCGATCCCGCTTGCTGTGGCGGTTGATCTGCGGGTGAGCCGGCAGCAGGTTCCAGAGATCATCACAGGGCCATGCCGCCCATGGCAGGCAATGATCGATGTCGAGAAAGGACTCGGACAGCCGCCGTCCGCTCCACACGCAGAGCAGCTTGCCGCTCGCCATCACCTCCGCAGCTGCTCTGCGCGCAAAGGCGACATCGCGGTCTGGCTCGTGCCAGCGCATAGCCCGCGCGATCTGCCCCGGATCCAGATTGCGGTGCTGCTTTCGTGCATAGCCCTCCATCAGCCGGGTCCACTCATAGACAAGTGCTGGCTCGATCCAGGCATCGTGGCGCGCAAGCGCCCGCCAAAGATGCAGCGGCACCTGCAGTTCCCCGAAGGACCAGAGGTAGTTGGAGTCAACCACAAGCGTCTCGGCACCGAGGCCGCCTACGCGCGCTCTTGTGGCGGGGAGGATGGGAGTCTCCGATCCCGGATAGGTCATATAGGTGGCCGGCATCCGCGCAATTGTCGCCGCAGCATCGCCCAGCGCCGCGTGAAGAGCTGCTGCGCGCACGCCGGTGACTTGAGTCCCGACGCGCAGATCGGTTGCGGCCATGTCCTTAATCCCGTGCCAGCCGTCTTTGATGAAGCCAAGACCTTTTGTGCCCCAGTTGCTCGGTGTCTGAGGCAAGCCAGCTTCGATCAGGGGCTTGTAGAGGCGGAGCCAGTTCAGGGCGATCAGCCCAAGCGGTATCGTGACGGTGGTGTCTCCAGCAAAGCGGGCCAGTCCCTGTGCGCCATCCGCAGCGCGAGCCACGGCGCGCAGGAGACCCAGCTTGTAGGTCGCAGCCTTCGCATCATTCAGGATGACATGCCGGAGCAGGGGCAGCGCTTCGGTCCCATCATCCGGCAGGCGCAGAACAACCTGCACCCATGTAACCTTGGATCGGCCAAGCCGATCCGGTGCGGCCTCGGCCGTGACCATCACCAGACCCTGTCTCCGTGTCAGGGCCTCGACTTCGGCAATATCCACAGGATGCATGTCCCGGCCGGAGACTGGCGGCCCGAGGCGCAAGGAGAGCGCGAGGATCCCGCCCGGCTTCAGCAGCGTCACCAGCTTGCGGAAGGCGCGCGCCCGCTCGGCGGGTGCCACGTGCATCCAGACCGCGGAGAGCAGGATAACGTCGAAGGCTGCGCCGAGACGATACACCGCCTCGAGGCTCGGAAGACTGTCGGTCAGCCAGGTGATCCGCGCGTCCGGGTGCCGGCGCTGGGCTTCTTCCCGCATGGTGGCTGAAGGCTCCACCGCCAAGACCGTGTGGCCCAGCGCCGCCAGCCAAGCGGCATCACGTCCCGATCCCGCGCCGACATCGAGAATGGCGGCGGGGGCGGCGGGAAGGTGGGGAACGACGGCTTCGTGTATCTGGGCCGGGTCGAGGGCCTCGTACTGTGCGGCCAAGTCACGGCCTGCCGCACCTTCGTATCCAGGTCCCGGACGTGTCAGCTGTGCTCACGCCACCGAGCGGTAGATCTCGAAGCGCTGGGCCAGCCGGTCACGATCCGGCTGGTCCCGATCCCGCCGGGGCAGGTGGAGAACCTGGCCGTTCAGTGCCTTCAGGGCTTCAAGAACAGGGCCGTCATTCTGCGACATCAGCTGACCGGAGACATGCAGCCGGTAATCCGGGTCGATCCCGATCAGGTGCGCATCAAAGGCGGCGTGGTGAATCTTCGACAGAGGTAGTCCGTTCGGCACCACCGGTTGCCCCAGGCGTTCATCGGCGTCGGCGACAATATGGGCGGCGTCGAGCAGCCGAGCCTCAGGCAGCCGCGATAGCGCGCATCGGCCATCATAAGCCGCAATGACGGCGGCACGGAACTGTGCCTGGTGGAGACGCTGCTTGACCTGGCGCAGGCCATAGCGGCGTTCGGCATCATCACTTGGCGGAGGGGCATTCACCTCGCTTGCGGGAGCCGCACTAAAGACGACCTTGGCCTTCAGAGCTGTTGCGTCCCAGTCGCCGATGAAGGTCGGCAAAATGGCCTGGTAGCGACCGGGCGCGATGCCCAGAAAGTAGATCACCGGGATCTGGTTCTCCCATGCCTCCCGAAGCCAGCGGTTGTCAGCCGCGTCGGGGTCATCACCCATGAACGCATAATCGACCGCTTCCTGCCCCGTGAAGATCTGCTGATGAACCTGGCGCTGATCATCATACCAGACGCGAGCGCCGGATCTCGGAAATACAGTTCGGATCGAGAGAAGGAACCGCATCCTGCTCGGTTTGAAGATCCCACGCTGCGGGTTCACCAGCGGCACGCGCTCACCTTCAAAGAGAAAGCCGGCCTTGAGATGTTCGCTGGTCAGCTCGTCGTGAAGCATCGAGAGCTTACGGATATGGGCGAACGCTGCCATGCGGATGGCGGCATCTCTTCCTTCTTGCTCAGGTGCCGCCACAACCTTGCCCCTTGTTGGACACTCCACTGTCAAGATAGTGCATATCGTTCCTAAAGGCTTTCGCACAGAGGCATACTCAGCCGCGAGGTTCGATGGGCATTCCTATCAGATACGTGGCTCCGGCGCTTCATTGACGTCCGCTCGCGCGACGACGGCCTCTACTTCTGCTCGGGACCAATAGCCAACCCACTGCCCGAGCTGGCCATTGTCGATCGAGACCCAGAAGTCTGGCCACTGCAAATAGAGTACTGCTCCTCGTCGCAAGCGGTGCGGTTTGGAGGAGGTGATTTCTGCGAGCGTCATTCCGCAAGCTTGCCCGTCCTCTGGTTAAAATTAGGTTAATCTGTAGTGTGAACTTGGGTATAGCGACATGCGCATTTGAAGCGATAAGGGGCAAGACCCGCGGGGCGTAAGCCTGCAGCCGTTCCGGTGGTCGCCGATCTGCTAAATTGGCAATCTGCGAAGTTCGTAAAGCCGCGCATTACTGCGCGGCCTTTTGGTGACGGGTGATCAAACCGAGGTGTGGATCAGTTGGCCTTGTGTTTGGCGTAGTCGGGCATGACGCTGCTACCGTATCCAATGAAAGTCAGCGTCTCCTCCTTTTGTGTAGCCCATCCGGCTACCACAAACTGAGCGAGGATGCTTGCAGCCCTGGCTCGGTCCATTTCTGGGGTTGCCGTCAGTATCCTCGTAGCTTTTCCAATGGAGATCTCACCGTCGGAGTTTGCGTAGGCTGCCAGCAGTGAAAGACTGCCAACAAGAGCTATACCCTCCTTCTGCGAAAGCCGTTGCAGAGCCTCAAAATTCATCCATGGGAATTCTAGAATTAAACTCATCGTCATACTCCTTTGTTGACGTTTCGGGGTATCCAAGAAGATGCCAGGCAGCGCTCGCCCTGAAGGCGTTGCCGATCATCCTCGAAGATCGGGGGACACCTGCGCGGGAGATCATCCCTGGTCAGGTGGAATGGGGATGGGAACCTGTGAGGCCGCAGCTACTGCTGCGCTGCCGCCCAATGTATTCGCTGGGCGGCCCAGTCTGATGGAAACGGCTCCAACAGCCGGGGAAGGGTCATCCCTGGACCTTGAGTGCCATCGAGGATCGCCTCGACGAGATCAGGGGCAAGCAGCGTGAGCCGCAGCACTCGGGTCATGTACGAATGGGCGATGCGCTCATGCTCGGCCAACTCGCCTATCGTGGCGAAGTCACCGCTCTCAAGCAGGCGCTTCCAGCGGAAGGCGCGGCCCAGCGCCTTGACCAGCGTGCTATCGCTCCGGCGCGTCTGAGGTGCTCCCTCCGGCGGCCGGACCTCCTTGCGCCCGCCGCGTTTCACCACGCGGAACGGAACATGCAGGGCGACAACATCTTGGATCGAGGCGATCTGGTTCATGCTGCCTGCTCCGATTTCCCCGCGCGCATTTCATCTGCGAGGCCGCCCAGCCCATCAATGCGCAGTCGGACGTTCAGCCCTGCGAGGCCGATATCGATCCGCTCGATCAGCAATGCCGCAATACGGGCCTGCTCAGCCGGGAAGAGTTCGTCCCAAAGCGGATCAAGCTGATGCAGCGCCTCCCGGACGTCACGCTCGCTGATGCTGTGGGCCTGCGCCGGCGTCTGCTCCTCGGCAGCCTTCCATGTGCCGGCAATGATCTCCGGCTGGCGGAACACGGCACGTAGCTGGTCGATGACGGCCGCCTCGATCTCCCCGGCAGGGACGCGGCCGACAGGGCAGGCGCCTGCACCGTGCTTCAGCACTGTCTGACTGACGTAGTAGCGGTAGAGCCTGCCGCCCTTGCGGGTGTGGCTGGGGGAGAAGGCGGCACCGTCAGGGCCGAAGATCAGCCCTTTCAGCAGCGCCGGTGTCTGCGCCCGGGTGCGGGCCGCACGGATGCGCGGACTTTCCGTGAGGATGGCATGGACCTTGTCCCAGAGGCCTTGGTCGATGATCGCTGCGTGCTCGCCGGGATAGGGCTCCCCCTTGTGCACGGCATCACCGAGATAGACCCGGTTGTTGAGGATCCGGTAGATCGCCTTCTTGTCGATCCGGTTGCCGCGCGACGTCCTGATATTGCGGCTGTCGACATCGCGTGCCAGCTCGGTGGCCGAGCCAAGCTCTATGAAGCGGGTGAAGATCCACCGCACATGCTCAGCATCCTCCTTGCGAACGACCAGCTTGCGGTCCCTGACCTCGTAGCCCAGCGGGATGTTGCCCCCCATCCACATGCCCTTCATGCGGCTTGCACGGAACTTGTCACGGATCCGCTCTGCGGTCACCTCACGCTCGAACTGGGCGAAGGACAGCAGAATGTTCAGCGTGAGGCGACCCATGGACGTGGTGGTGTTGAAGGACTGGGTGACGCTGACGAAGGTCACGCCGTTCCTGTCGAACACCTCCACAAGCTTCGAGAAGTCCATCAGCGAGCGCGAGAGCCGATCGATCTTGTAGACCACTACCACGTCCACCAACCCTGCCTCGATGTCTTCAAGAAGGCGCTTCAGAGCAGGGCGCTCAAGCGTGCCGCCGGAGATGCCGCCATCATCATACTGGTCGCGGACCAGCACCCAGCCCTCGGAGCGCTGCGAGGCGATATAGGCCTCGCATGCCTCGCGCTGGGCGTGCAGCGAGTTGAACTCCTGCTCCAGCCCTTCCTCGGAAGACTTGCGGGTGTAGACGCCGCAGCGGAGCTTCCTGACAACGGGTTTTGTCATTCCCGGCTCCTGTGGTTCTTGAGACCGAAGAAGACCCAGCCATTCCATTGCGTGCCGGTGATGGCGCGGGCAAGGGCAGAGATCGACTTGTAGGGGCGACCCTGCCATTCGAAACCATTCAAGGTGACGGTCACGACCTGCTCGGTGCCCTGCCACTCGCGGATCAGCCGCGTGCCAGCAATAGGCATGAGATCGGTACGGGTGCGGCTCTTCTTGCGGTCACCGCCGTCCAACTCATCGCCCAGGCGCTCCAAACGGCTGACCGACTCCGACTTCAGGCCGCCATAGGCGAGTTCCTGAATGCGGTAGGCCAGTCGGCTTTCCAGGTAACGGCGATTGTAGGGCGGCGGGGCGCTGTCGAACAGCTCGCGCCACTGCCTCTTCAGATCGACCGTAGTAGTGTCCTTGAGGGCGGCCAGACGCGCGGGGATGGGATCAAGCTTTGCCATTTGTTTCTTCTCTGCTTTTGTTGCCACCACTACCGCTCTGTCCGGAACGGATGTGTAGTCGCTGGATCGACGCCGTTGCGAACTGTCTCCGTAAAGTCGCTGTTGCGCATGCAGAGCCGCACGAGGCCAAGGCCGAGGAGAGCGCAAAGTTCGCGCCGCCGCTCAGGTGCGGTCATCCGGCCAGCAGGGAGAGGATTAGAGCCTCGGGTCATCTTCGATCTCCAAAGGGTTGCCTCGCTGGTGGGCGAAGCGATGTTTGACTTTGGACCCATTTTTTTGGCGGTAGTATTTTGCCATGGCAGCCGGTGACGGATCACGTTGGCGTGCAGCACAGCTATTGCGTTTCCTAAGAGCGCGTCATGTTCACTGACGTGCGTACCCCGTCGTCCTAGGTGCGCACCTGAGCGTATTGGGGTGCGCACCCCGACTTTGTGCCTGCAACTGGAGATCTTGCGCGCCTAAGCCCACCGCATACGAAACCACGCTGGAAGGACCCAAGAGGGCCAGGTTTGAGTAGCTCACGTTGGCTGATCATTCCGCAGCCTTCGGCATCCGTTTGATCATGTGCGCGTAGCTTGGAAATTCCGCCGCGAGCTCCTGTGAAAGAACAGCATGCCGTTCCGGCGTCATTGCACGCGGTTTTTCCACAGTTCTATTTACCTCCGCGTTCTGACGCCGCCGACGTGCAAACTCTTGCCCACGCTTCCTTTTCAAAATTTCTCGGATATGCCCCGGGTTCGGGCGCTTGTCGGGGCGCGTATCACGATGTTCGTTAAATGCCGCGCGGATCTGGTCGATATTCCACTGCTCTAGAGCATCACACCAATTCGCAATGCTGGCAGCTAACTCCTCGGGTGAAAGGTCAGGTGCAAAGTAATCTGTTTTCAGCAGTACCGAAACTTCAAACCCAATCCGCTTCCGATGTTCTTCGATATCTTGCGGCGACATCGAGCGCGTCGCGCAGGGCGTCGGACTTGGCAACTGCTCGCATATCTTGGCGGGAAGGTTGGGGTGAGACATGGGGACCTCCTTTGATCGGTACCAAACGGGGTTCATTCCGGCGTCCGGCTTCACGCTGCATTGCCTTGTCAAAGTAAGTAAAACGGCTTGGAGGACCGTCCCGCTTACGGGACATCGTATCCTTGACGACAGCGACGATAGTCTCCGGATCCAAGCCAAGATCGGTACGCCACATCCTGACCTGTTCCATATCGACCCTGGTTCCGAGCAGATTACCGTTCGGACTAGCCAGACCTGACACTGGATCGGCGCCCACTGCCTTCAGAATGCCTCCACGAAGAGTATCGGCGTCGCACGCATCACCACCATCATCTATCTGGCTTCTAGCTTCTGGCTTCTGGGCCTTAACCCCACCCTTGGCGTTTTGGTTATCCAACGGCGGTATTTCCGTTTTTTTTCCGAAGGTTGGATTACCTCCATTTTTTCCATTTTTTCGCGCAATCGCGACCTTCTTCGCGGTCCTGGTCATTCTCCGCGAGTAGATGACACCCTTGCTCGTGCGGGAGAACACGCCTGCTGCTTCCAGCTCGCCGACGAGGTCGGGGATCTGATCAGATGGCGCGCCTGTCAGCAAGGCAAGTTGAGCATCTGTCGGGGAGTTTCCGGCCATTAGGAGGTGACCATATGGGACTGCCTCGTGCATCAGGCCGATCATTTCAATCCAAAGACCGCGCGCTGCCAAGCTGCACATTCTAAGCGCGGGGTCAGCCCGCCAGTCAGTAGGAAAAAACTTCAACCACGGATCAGACATGGAACTGAACCTTTTCTAAGCTTATGGATGGCTGACGTCGTCACAGCCCACGTACAACTCCGGCGCACCTTTCAAAGAGGTCAAATCAACTGCGGCTTTCTTGCTCACTAATCCAATTCAGTATTGTGCTTTTCCGCGCGCAGATGAGTGAACCAATCTTGAAATGCGGCAGCCCTTTTGTCGCTTCGCCGGTGAGGTAGTAGATTTTTCGGCGGTGGCAGACATCACCGAACATGAACTTTGCGATCTCATCGGCGCCACGCAGCAAATCCTCGCCAAGCGATATTTCAGGCTGTGCTTTTGCGGTCCCGTTGGGGGATTCGAAATTCTTCGTCATAGGCAGTCCTTTCTTGGCAGCGCTTGGCCGACAAACCGTGCTTCATGTCCGTGAAGGCGGCGCCATGTGGCGCTAACCTGCATGGTGATGTTTATGCTGGCAGTACTTAGCGCGTTGGCATGGGCTGCCATTGCGAGCTTGTAGTACCGTTCGGCATTCAGGACTTGATCTGGGGACAAGATCATAGATAGCCGCGCACGTCCTCGCGGATGCCCAAGTGACCATGGCAGCCTTTGAAACGCGTCTTTTGATCTTAACCAACCAAGGGTCAATATGGTTTGATTGAGTTCTACGTCCGGAAGTATCGCAGTAAAATCAACCGGCACCCGCAAGAAGAGGAACCTTCGGTCGACCAGATCTAGATACCAGTCATATTCCGATTTCCGGATGAGCGAACCTGCGTCAGGTGAGATGGTCCCCGCGATGGAGGTAGCGAGCGCTTTCCAGGTAGCGGAATGTGTTTTAGCCATTGCTTCGCTCACGATACGGATATTCCAAGAAAAATGTTCCCCTATCGCCGAGCCAATAGAAGCGATTAACACATCCTCTTCGGACCACTTTCTTTTGAATCCACCATTTTCCTTCGGAACTTTGCGCGCCTGAATGGCACCTGCCGCCTGCAAAACCCGCAGACTTGGTAAAGGCATCTCGGATGCCGCCGCAGCTTCCGCGTCGCTGAAGAGGAGCGGTTTGGGCGCGTGCCCGCCGTTCCGTTCGCTGGCTGTCATTGCTGATTGCTCCGTTCATGGGCCATGAATTCTCACATGCTACGATTTGTTGCAAGTGCACTTGATACGTTTCGTATCGCAAGTACAAAACTTTGACAACTGGTCCCGTACCGTCTGTTCTTAGGGTCGAAGGTCGCCGATGAATCTGCGCACCAAAGTTGTGATTTGGGCGGACGTCACTAAGTTGAGCTGTGCAGCTCGAGCCTTCAGCGGTTCGAGTGCTTCTTGCGCTGCAATGCCATCGATATGATCGGCGGCCATGCCGTGGCAGACGCGATTGGTGGGACATTCAGCCGGCTCGACGTCACCTCCGAAGCGGACTGGAGTACGATTGCCGAGCAGTTCCCGACGATGGATATCGTCGTCAACAACGCCGGGGTCACCGGGTTCGAGGGATCCGTCCCACCGGCGCATGATCCGGAGAATGCACGGCTTGCCGATTGACGCGCCGTTCATGCCGTCAACCTGGACGGCACCTTCCTGGGCTGCCGCTATGCCATCCGCGCCATGAGGCCGAAAGGCGTGGGATCGATCATCAACATTTCCTCGCGCTCGGGGCTTGTCGGCATCCCGATGGCGGCAGCCTACGCGTCCTCCAAGGCCGCCGTTCGCAATCACACGAAAAGCGTGGCGCTGTACTGCGCGGGGCAGGGCCTGAACATCCGGTGCAACTCGATCCATCCCGCGGCGGTGATGACGCCGATATGGGAACCAATGCTGGGCAGCGGCCCCGACCGCAGCAAGCGGGAGGCGGCAATGGTCGCCGACACGCCCCTGCGCCGCTTTGGCAGGCCCGAGGAGGTGGCTGCGCTGGCGATCATGCTGGCATCGGACGAGGCAACCTACGTGACCGGGGCTGAACTGACGATCGATGGGGGTATCCTAGCAGGTTCGGCCGCCGCGCCCGGAAGTTAGTTTAAGAGGTGGATGCCCATAATTTAGCTGAACTGAATGCATATCGAAAATAACGTTAGACAGGGAATTCGATTAACCCTAAGCAGAAATCAATAATAAGAACTACCTCAGTAGTTGAGCGCACTTCGGCGGCAGAGATCGAGGGCACGAGCAGTACGACAAAGACGCATGGTCGATGACATGCGTTGGCTCCCGGGTCAGATCCGGGAGCCGCTTCTTTTCTATAAAAAGACTTAACGCGTTGAACCGTCGGCTGCCCGGCACCCGCGTTGTGCTGCATACCGTCAATACCTCCTCGACAGCTCCACTGTAGGTTTATCTGAAGAAATGGCTTGCATCAGGTGAGCTAGGTGAAACCAGTATACCGACACCTACTAAGCAAAAGCCTCATTGAACGCTCTCCGAAGCGCGGCTTAGGTATTGCCGACGCCGTTACTTTAAACCACACCGCCGGCATGACGACGCGTCGCAGAACAAAACGCCACGCCAAGCCGAAGGTTTGGCTGGTCGTTATTGCCCTTGTAGCTGCGCTGCTCTTGATCGGCGACGACTATCCCCAGCTGCGTCAGGTGGTGGATGCGTTCTTGCAGGAGTTCGTCAGCGACAAACGTGTGGTCAAACGACAGGTAGGAAACGCGGAGGTCATCGATGGCGATACGATAGACGTGACAGGCTCCCGTGTGCGGCTCTACGGCATCGACGCACCGGAAGCAGCACAGACCTGTCAGCGCGATGGTCGAACCTGGGTCTGCGGGATGATTGCCAAAAACTCACTCGTGTCCTTGATTGCCGGTCGGCAAGTCAAATGCGAGGAACAGGATATCGACCGCTATGAGAGACGCGTCGCGACCTGCTGGGCCGAGGAAGAGAACATAAACGCGTGGATGGTGGAGAACGGCTGGGCCGTGGCATACCGGCAATACGGCGGCGCGATCTATGATCAGGAGGAGGCGGTAGCGCGGGCGGCGCGGCGGGGGATCTGGAGCAGTGAGTTCGTCATGCCGTGGGACTGGCGTAAAAGCCGACGATAGGACCCAAAAGGTTCCTTAGGTCCTCAGCCTACGTCGAACAGTCATGCATCACCGCGTTGGGTGAAAGGGAGCGGACGCCCACGCTTTGCAAGGGTACCAACGATGCATCTCGCTCGCGATCCCTATTGACCACACTAGCTCCATCACCGCTTCCTGGGATCTGCCTGCGTGCCGAAAAGAAGAGATGCCCTGCTCGTCACGGTGGGGACAGTTCCAGTCACAGTCCAACACCTGGTCTTGAAACGTGTGACACGCGCGAACCGCGAACTTCGGGTGCGAACCCCGCTATTTTCTTTAGAACTGAGGTTGTTACGCGGCTAAGCCTCCCGCATATGAACCTGCGCCTGAAGGACCCGAAAGCCCCCATAGGGTCCTCTTCTTGTCGGCCCGATCGGCCCATGCACACAGCTGAATCCCGTGTGTCCTCGCCTCAGGTTTGAACCGACCTATCCCCACATCGCCCGCATGCTGGCGGCGACATCGATGGGTGCGGGCGTAGGGCGGGTCTCACCTGCAATGACAGGAGGGGACCAGCTCACGGCCTCGAACCGGTCAAGAATGCCGCCGGGGATGAACCGAGTGCGGATGGCATAGACGTGACGATCGCCATTGCGGCTCTGCTGGGTGACGTAGAAACGCTGCGGTAGGCCGAGGGTCAGGTGATCCTTGGCCCGCGTCATCGCGACGTAGAGCAGGCGGCGCTCCTCCTCCAGCTCATGTGTGCTGCCGGTGCCCAGGTCCGACGGGATGCAGCCGTCGACGGCATTCAGGATATGCACTGACCGCCATTCCTGGCCCTTGGCAGAGTGGATGGTCGACAGGATCAGGTAATCCTCGTCCTTGAGGGGCACGCCGGCCTGATCGCTGGTGGCGTCGGGCGGGTCTAGGGTCAGCTCGGTCAGGAAGGCCTCAGCCGACGGATAGCCCGTAGCGATCTGCTCCAGCTGCAACAGGTCTGCGCGCCGTGCCTCGGCATCCTCGTGAATGCGGTCCAGATGCGGATCATACCAGGCGCGGGCAAGGCCGATGGCGGCGGGCCAGGGCACCGCGGTCGTCATCGTATCCACGAACCCTTGCCATGACGCACCCGCCCGCGGCGGCGGTGCGACATCGCCCCACGCGGCGCCGGGCTCAATAGCCAGGTCCAGTGCATCCAGAATACGCCCGGCGGCGGTCGGACCCACGCCCGGGATCAGCTGCAGCACTCGGAACCCCGCCACCCGGTCGCGCGGGTTGCGCGCCAGCCGCAGGACCGAGAGCAGGTCTTTGACGTGGGCACTGTCCAGGAACTTGAGGCCCCCGAACTTGACGTAGGGCACGTTACGACGGGTCAGCTCGGCCTCGATCTGGGCGGCGTGGCTGGATGTGCGGAACAGCACGGCCTGATCCTTCAGGCGCATGCCGCCCTCGCGATCCTCAAGGATTCGGTTCACCATGTAGCGGGCCTGCAATGCCTCGGTCGCGACGGTGACCAACCGCGGCTTGTCCGCGCTAGCCCGGTCGGACCAGAGATCCTTGGTGAAGCGTTCCGCAGCCCCGGCGATCACGGCATTGGCGGCAGTCAGGATCGGCTGGGTGGAGCGATAGTTGCGCTCAAGCGTGATGACGTCCGCCGGCGGCGAAAAGGCGTGCGGGAAGTCCAGGATGTTGCGGACATCAGCAGCGCGGAAGGCATAGATCGATTGTGCGTCGTCGCCGACTACTGTCAGGCCATGCCCGTCTGGTTTCAGCGCGGTCAGAATACGTGCCTGCAAGCGATTGGTGTCCTGGTATTCGTCGATCAGCACATGGTCCCACGCGCCACCGATATGAGCCGCGAAGTCCGGATCAGCCATGACCTGTGCCCAAGCCAACAACAGGTCATCATAGTCCAGAACGTTCTGGGTCTGCTTGGCGGTGACGTAGGTGCCAAAGAGCGTTCTCAGGTGGTCGGCCCACATCGCGCACCACGGAAAATGGTCGCGCAGGACGTCCGAAAGAGGCGCGCCGGAGTTCACGGCGCGCGAATAGATCGCAAGGCAGGTCCCCTTGGTCGGAAAGCGCGTCTCGGACGTAGAAAGGCCTAGCCCGTTCCGGACGAGGTTCATCAGATCGGCGCTATCCTCGCGGTCATGGATCGAGAAGTTGGGGTGAAGGCCGATGGCCAATGCATGCTCGCGCAGGATCCGTGCGCCGATGGCATGGAAGGTTCCCGTCCAACAAAGAGCCTCGGCCGCGACAGGGGTGCCCATGGCGGCGGCGGTAATGCGTTCGACGCGCCGGGTCAGCTCGGACGCGGCGCGGCGCGAGAATGTCATCAGCAGGATGCGGCGCGGATCGGCACCCGTGACCAGCAGGTGCGCCACCCGGTGCGCCAGCATGTCGGTCTTGCCTGATCCGGCTCCGGCGATGACCAGCAAAGGCGGGGGTAGGGCCGGGCCCTCGGTTCCGAATACTGCCGCGGCACGCTGCTGATCGTTCAGCTTGTCGAGATACGGAGTCGCCATGTCGTCCTGCCCGTTTGTCCTGATAGCTCAGGTGAGCCTAGCCATGCTGGAACGTAATGGAAACATCTACACCTGATCGCCAAGGAAAGTCCTTGCTTGCACATCACTTGGCTTCGGCAATTTGCTTTATTTACCGGAAATCTCGCGTCTTCACCCGAATTGCGTCTATGTGAAGGTCAGGAATGTAGATATCACGGGGTTTAAGCTTGTTTGGTAGAGCTTCACGCGGAGCGTCCACTGCGGATGTGCGTGGATCCGATGCCGGGGCGCCATGATGGAATTCATCGCCGCGACCATGGGGCAGGGGAAATGCCATCCCGCGCTGACCGATGCTAGCTAAGTCCGCAGAGAGGTCGGTCAGGCGATGGACCACAAGATGAACCACCTCGCCATCGCGCTGAACACGACCGGCGGCGGAGAGCATCCCGGCAGACAGGATAATGCGCCGGTGAGCGTCAAAGACCTTGGGCCAGACGACGAGGTTTGCAATGCCGGTTTCATCCTCCAGTGTGATGAACATGGTACCTTTGGCTGACCCGGGACGCTGACGAACGAGGACCAGCCCAGCAATCTCGGTCCAGCGACGGTTGGGGGCGGCCATGGCCTCGGCGCAAGTACGGATCCGCCGGGTCTTCAAGCTGGTACGCAGGAACGACACAGGGTGGTGGCGCAGAGACAAGCCGACATGGCTATAGTCCTCCACCACCTCCCGACCGGCCGACATTGGGCGCAACGTAACGGCTGGCTCTAAATGAGGTGTTCCTGGGACGGCTTCAGTTTCGACACGATTCTTTCCGATGCGGTGTATTGGTTCGGGATCGTGTCTGACTGTACCAGGAGCGTCCTGCTTGATCGCAGCGAAAAGAGGCAAGTCGTCGTTGCGCAGTCCTTTGATGGCCCAGATCGCTTCCCGGCGTGCCAAGCCAAACGCCGGCAGCAAGCCGTCCGCCTCGGCTATGCGGGTCAAAGCCGCCATGGGCACCTCCGCGCGGCGGCAGAGATCGGGCACATCGGCGAAGGGCCGGCCGGCGCGGCTCGAGAGAATGGCCTTTGCGTGGCCCTCGGCCAACCCTTTGACCAGACGCAATCCAAGGCGAACGGCAAAGCGCCCGTCACCGTGGTCACCGATTGGTTCCAGAGTACAATCCCATTCTGATCCGTTGATGCAGACCGGGCGAACGTCGACTCCGTGATCGCATGCGTCGCGGACAATTTGGGCAGGGGCATAGAAGCCCATAGGTTGACTGTTTAAAAGCGCGGCACAGAAGGCGTCGGGATGCCAGCACTTTAGCCAGGCTGAAGCATAGGCGATCAGAGCAAAGCTTGCCGCGTGGCTTTCAGGAAAGCCGTAGCTGCCGAAGCCCTCCAGTTGCCGAAAGGTCCTCTCGGCGAATTCGCGGTCATAGCCGCGCGCGGCCATGCCGTCGATCAGCTTGTCGCGAAACTTCGATACCCCACCTGTAAACTTAAAAGTGGCCATCGATTTGCGCAGCATGTCGGCCTCACCTGGGGTGAACCCAGCGCATTCGATGGCCACACGCATGGCCTGCTCCTGAAAAAGCGGCACGCCCAGGGTCTTGCCCAGAACCTTTTCCAATTCGGGAGTAGGATAGTGAACCGGCTCCAGCCCAGCCCTCCTGCGCAAGTAGGGGTGAACCATGTCGCCCTGGATCGGTCCGGGTCGTACAATGGCTACCTGCACCACCAGGTCGTAATAGGTGCGAGGCTTGAGGCGCGGGAGCATTGACATCTGCGCGCGACTTTCAATCTGGAATGTCCCCAATGTGTCGGCCTTGCGGATCATCGCATAGGTGCGCGGATCCTCGGCCGGGACGGTCGCTAGATTGTAATGTTCGCCCTTGTGTGCAGCGATCAGGTCAAGCCCCCGGCGCATGCATGTCAGCATGCCCAGCGCCAGGACGTCGACCTTCATGAACTTCAAGGTGTCGATGTCGTCCTTGTCCCATTCTATGATTTGACGATCAACCATGGCGGCGGGTTCGATAGGGACAAGATCATCCAGACGATCATGTGTCAGGACAAATCCGCCTGGGTGCTGGGACAGATGCCGCGGCGCGCCGCGAAGCTGCGATGCCAGATCAAGAGTCAGCCGCAACCGGCGATCGTCAGGGTTCAGGCCCAGCTCTTGAATCTGGGCATCGGTGATGCCGTCCTCGCCCCATGACCAAAGCTGACCGGAGATGGCCCGGATCAGATCTTCGGGCAGACCCAGGGCCTTGCCAACGTCACGCAGCGCACCCTTGGTGCGGTAGCGGATCACCACGGCGGTCAGCGCGGCATGACTGCGGCCATAGGTCTTGTAGACCCACTGGATGACCTCCTCGCGACGCTCGTGCTCGAAGTCCACGTCGATATCGGGTGGTTCGCGACGCTCCTCGCTGATGAACCTTTCGAACAGCAGATCATTACGCCCCGGATCGATAGAGGTGATGCCCAGCACATAGCAGACAGCGGAATTGGCTGCCGACCCCCGGCCCTGACAGAGAATGCTGCGGGAACGGGCGAAGCGGACGATGCTATTCACGGTCAGGAAATAGGGGGCATATTTCAACCGGGCGATCAGATGCAGTTCATGCTGGAGGCTAGCAGTCACCTCTACCGGTATACCCTCGGGGTAACGCTCTGCAGCACCTTCCCATGTCAGGTCCTCCAGCGTCTGTTGAGGGGTCAATGTCGGGTCTTCGCGTTCCTCGGGATACTGATAGCGCAATTCGTCCAATGAAAAACTGCAACGTTTGGCGATCTGCTGCGTCCGAGCAATCGCCTCCGGGTAGCGAGGGAACAGGCGCACCATCTCAGCCGGAGCCTTCAGATATCGGTCAGCATGGCGCTCCCGACGAAAGCCCAGGGCGTCGACAGTGGTGGTGTGTCGGATGGCGGTGACCACGTCCTGCAGGATGCGGCGATCAGGGACATGGAACAGAACGTCGTTGGTAATGACCGTGGCCACGCCCAGCCCCGCCGCCAGGGTCGACAGTTCGTGAAGCCGCATCTGATCGTTGGGGCGGCGGCGGATCGTAAGTGCCAGATACGCGCGGTCGCCAAAGCTGTCACGCAGACGGCGCAGGTGCAGGGCACAGAGGTCATCCGCCGTATCTGGGATCAGTATGGCGAGCAGGCCCTCGGCATGGCAATGAAGATCGGGCCAGTCCAGATGGCAGTTGCCCTTTCCTGCCCTTGCTTTGCCGATGGACAGAAGGCGACAGAGGCGCGAGTAGCCTGCCCTGTCGGTGGGATAGACCAGCACCGACATCCCGCAGCGCATATCCAGGCGACAACCAACGATGAGACGCACGCCAGTCTCTTTGGCGGCTTCATGCGCCCGCACGATCCCGGCGAGGCTGTTCCTGTCCGTGACCGCCATCGCACGGATGCCCAGAAGCGCTGCGGTAGCAAATAACTCCTTGGCCGAGGACGCCCCGCGCAGAAACGAGAATTGTGTCGTGACCTGTAGTTCCACATAGCTCATCCGAAGACCCCGTGGATGAACCAGCAATGGGAGCCGGTGGTCGCGTCCTCGCCATCACCAGCGCGGTAGATCCAGAAGCGCTGACCAGCTTCGTCCTCAATGCGGAAGTAGTCGCGCACCGAACGTGCCTCGGCATCGCGCTTCCACCACTCACCGAAAATCCGCTCGGGCCCGTCAGCGCGGCGGACCCGGTGGCGAATACCGCGCCATGAAATCCAGTTCGGGGGATGGTCGGGCAACAGCGCCATCGTGTCGATGGGCTCGGGCCGGGGCAACAGACGTGATGGCCGTGGCCAGTGTCCAGGCCAGCCGATGCCCTGATCGGGCGACAATGCACCAATCCGCGTCACCGATCGTTCAGGTACGTCACTCGACACCGGCGCCATGCGATAGACCGCGCGATGTCCTACACGGTTGGACAGCATGTCGACCAGATCAGAAATGTCGGGCGGGGTGCGCTCCAAAAGGGTGCTGGCCTGTCGGGGCGCAAGTGGCTCAGCCAAAGTGGCCGTCAGCGTCATGATCTCGATCCCAAAGCCCGGGTCGATGGTGCAGATCTTGTCGCAGAGGAGCCTGGTCAGGCGTTTGTGGTCCCGTTGGGCCACGGCCAGTCCAACCCTGACCGTTTCAATCCGATCGTCGACGCGCCAGCATAACAGATCAAGCCGGCGGGCCCCCTCGCCACGAGCCTCCAGTGCCGTACAGAGGTCCGTCACCAGCTTGGCGATGTATCGCGCAATGGTCTCCGGAGCCCCAATGGGTTCGAAAAAGTTGCGGCGTACTTCGATCAGACCTTCAGGGCGCAAAGGATCAATCGGCTCTTTAACAACGCCCAGCGCCTGATCGAGCCTGCGGCATAGTTCTGGACCAAAGCGCGACGTTAGCGGGGCGCGGGGCGTATCAATAAGGTCTTTGATCGTCGCGAAGCCCAGATCCAGCAGGCCCGCCACGGTGGCCGGTGGCAAACGCAAAGCTGCCAGTGGGAGGGGGCCCAGCACTGAGGCCACCGAGCCGGGCAGGGCGATACACGCCGCAGTCTCACGGTGATGACGGGCGAGCGCATGGGCCGCACCCCAAGTGTCGGCGATGGCAACATGCGCAGTAAGCCCCGAGAGGGTCAGGCGACCAAGAAGCGTCTCAAGCAGAGCCTCCTCGCCGCCATGCAGATGATCCGCGCCCGTGACATCGATGACCACGCCATCCGGAGGATCAACTGCGACGACGGGCGCGATGCGTTGAAGAAGCCACAGGCCCAGTCGTTCAAGGGACTGATGATCACCCATAGGATCCGCCGCTTCAACGCGCAGGTCCGGAATGATTGCCTGTGCCTTGCTGACCGGCATTCCGATGCGGAGTCCTTGACCAATGGCCAGCTTGCAGGCCGCCGTGATCACGCGGCGGTTGCCAACACGTCCTGCAAGAATGAGCGGCGCCTCAGCTGAGGCCGTATTGTCTGCCTGCCTGCGTCGCCGGTCGATTGGCCACAGGGGAAGGCAGACCGAGATGACCCGTGTCATCACAGCCCTCCAACTCAAGATCAAAAGACTCGCCGGCCCGCGCGCGGATCAGCTCTATCAGCCAGCGTGGCCGGCCGATGCCCGGAACGGGCAAGGGTGACGAGGGCAGCACCGACACCCGCCAGCGGGTCATCGCTGCTGTTGGCTGGCCGAAATCGCTGGCGTCCGCCTGTCGCCGCCAACGCCTCAAGGCAATGCCAATGGTTCCCGACGCCTTAGCCGCCAGATGCAATCGGCGCGAGGCGGTCATCGACAGCTTTGCCACATCCGCGACGACAGCTCCGATCCCGCCGTGCCGCAGCCCTTCCTCCATGGAGGCGAGCACAGCGTTCTCGTCTCCCGCCTCGACATAAATCACCCGATCGGAGGACAGGCCTACCTGTTCCAGCGCCGGTGCAAACAGATCGGCCTGCGTCATACACCACAATACGGGTCCTGATAGTCGGGCTGCGATCCCTGCCGCGAAACAGGCCGCCGCTGCTCCATCTAGCGCTCCTCTGCCGCCACCCGCGACTTCGTGCAGGCACCCCATTGCCAGACCTCCTTGGGGAAGGCGTCGGTCCAGCGCATTGACACCAAAAGGCAATACCTTACGCGCATACGTTTCCGCTCCCTCGAGATGGGCAATGCGGGCTCTCAAGGCGGCAACGTTGGGGCGGGGGACGGTATCGGTCATAATGGGGAGAATGCATTTCACGTCAAAGTTGCAGAATCTTAGTTCCTGTTTTGTTCTTATTGCGACAATGTGTCAACCTCTCGAAAGGATATGATGAACGACGGCATGAGTACCGGCTCCTCACGACTTGGACCTACGACACACAGGACGATTGGTCTTACCAATACCAGTCGTTATTATAATACCGTTTTCGTGAGTAAGTTTTTGAAAAAAATAAGACTTTGCATTGCTCTTCTTGGATCTTCACTGTGTGCGATGCAGGATTTTTTCCGTGACGCGCACTGTTCGTTGATTCTTGCGGCGATTGGTCGGAGCATTGTTGCACTCGGGAGGAGTGCCGGTGAGCGGAGTTCTAAACAGTGACGTGGAAAAGAACGGGTCAGACCGGGTCGTTTCCTACTTCAAGGAACGTATTCTGCGCGGAGAGCTGAAGGTTGGCGATCGGGTCATGCCGGAGCGCGAGCTGGCACAGCATCTGGATGTCGGTCGTCCATTACTGCGCGAGGTGATGAAGTCTCTTGCTATGCTTGGGTTTCTCAACGTGCGGCAAGGCAGCGGAACATACATTGCCAAGGCCGACATTCGCGTGCTGTCGGATTTCTTCACCTTCTGCCTGTCCCAGGAACAGGACGTCCTGGAGGACGTGATGCAGGCGCGGATGGCCATCGAGTGCCAGGCAATCCGGCTGGCCTGCGAGCGCGCTAATGAAGCGGATCTGGCACGGATTGGGCAGTGGTTAGGGACGTTGATCGACACATTGACGGACCCAGAGGCGGGAGGGCGCGCCGATTTCATGTTCCACCAGTCCATCGTCGCCGCCAGCCACAGCCGCGCGCTGACCACGCTTTACGGCGCGATGGCAGAGCTTTTGCAGCGCAGCCATGTGCAGCGCCGTGTCACCACCTATCGGAACCCAGAGATCGTCCGGGTTCTGGTCGATGCGCATCGCGAGGTGTTCCTGTCGATCGTGGCCAAAGACCCGGATCAGGCCGACCGCCGCCTGCGCGAACATTTTGCCATCGGGGACGAGCTGCGCCGCCGCAGCCTGATCGAGACCTACCGCGGCGCCCCCGCGAAACAGATCAACTGAACCATCCCAGGGAGGGGACAATCATGTTCATCAAGACCGGACGGCTGCTGGCCGTCGCAGCCATCACACTGACCGCCATTCCGGCATTCGCGCAGGACCTGCGCTATGCCCATGTCGGCGCCGAGGGCGATATCCAGACCCGCTATGCCGCCGAGGCCGCCGAGGAGATTGCCGCCGCGACGGACGGTGCTGTGACCGTGCAGGTCTTCCCGGCCAGCCAGCTGGGCGGCGTGTCCGAGATGGTCGGCGGTGTCCAAATGGGCTCGATCCAAATGGGACACCACGACTTTGCTTCGCTAGCCCAGATGGTGCCGGACGTGTCGGTCTTCAACGCGCCCTTCATCTATCGCAATGGCGCCCATGCGCTGGCTGCGACCAACCCGGCGACATCCCCCGCCCTGCAGGAGATCAACGAGCAGCTGGTCGAGCAGGGCGGCGTGCGGATCATCGGGCGCATCTATCGCGGCGCGCGCCATATCTCGTCGAACTTCGAGGTGAAGTCGCCTGATGACTTGGCGGGCAAGCCGTTCCGCGCCGTGCCGCTGGACCTGTGGGTGTCGATGGTCACGGGCTTTGGCGCAACGCCGACTCCCGTAGAGGTGGCCGAACTGCCAACTGCGCTGATGACCGGGCTTGTCGTCGGGCAGGAGAACCCGCTGACGATGATCACCTCGAACAGCCTCTATGAGGTTCAAAGCCATGTCGCCATGACCGGGCACATGCAGTCCGTGCTTGCCGTATTCATCAATGAGGATGTCTGGCAGGGCCTGTCCGAGGAGAACCGCACGCAGATCACCCAGGTGCTGGACGCGAAGGCCGAAGAGTCGCTGGTCTGGGCGCAAGAGTCGGAAGCGGAGCTGGTGGCCGAACTGACCGAGAAGGGCATGACGGTGGTGACTGAGGAAGACGGTCTGGACATTGACGCCTTCCGCGAGCGGGTGCTGGCCCAGATCAATGGGGATTTCCCCAGCTATCAGCCCTATATCGAACAGATCATGGCGATCAAGTGATCAGGATCCGGTCGGCCTCCGGGCCGACCGACACAAAGGGGGAACCATGATGCGCAAGCTGCTGGAAATCGTCTGCGTGCTGCTGCTCGCCGCACTGATCGCCGTGCCCTTCATCCAAATCATCGCTCGGGAGGTCATCGGCTCGGCCATTGTAGGCGCCGAGGAACTGACGCGCTTTCTGCTGATCTGCACGGTGTTTGCGGCCTATCCTTTGGTGACCGCCAGCCACGAGAATATTGTGATGTCCGAACTGCTGGACAACCTGCCCGGCAGACTTCGCAGCATCCTACGCTTTGTGATCGTTGCCGCGGGGCTGGCAACCTGCGGGTTTTTGGCGTTCGTCGCGTTCCAGAACATCAGCGGCAACATGCGCGGCGCCACGCCGACATTGAAGATCCCGTTCTGGATCTTCATGGGTGCAACCACCTTCGGGTTCGCAGGGGCATGCCTTGTCCACATGGTTCAGCTGCGAAAGCCCAATTCTGGCCATGGGTCGGTGGCGCTGTAATGGGTATCGCACTGATCATCATCTTTCTGGCGCTGTTCATCCTGGGCTTTCCGGTTGTCTATGCCATCCTCATTCCCGCCATCGGCTATGTGCTGATTGAAGGACTGCCGCTAGGTCTGCTTACACAGCGTGTGACCTATGCGCTGGACAGCTTTCCGTTGGTCGCTGTGCCAATCTTCATTTTCGTTGGCAACCTGATGAACTCAGCGGGCATCACCGACCGTATCTTCCGCTTTGCCGATACGCTGGTTGGGCGGCTGCCAGGCGGGCTGGCGCAGGTGAATATCTTCTCCAGCCTAATCTTTTCGGGCATGTCCGGTGCGGCACTGGCCGATGTCGGCGGCCTTGGCCGCATTGAGATTGCGGCAATGCGAAAGCGCGGCTTTTCTGCACCCTTCGCTGGGGCCGTGACGGCGGCATCAGCTGTTGTAGGGCCTATCTTTCCCCCAAGCATACCGCTCATCGTGTATGGATCAGTCACCAGCGTTTCGATCGTGCAACTGCTGTTGGCCGGGATCGTGCCAGCGCTGATCTGCATCGTATTGCTCATGATCACTGCTGCTATTCTTGCCATCCTCCACAAGATGCCAAGGGCTGACCGCGCACCCACAATTCGCGAGATTGGTGCAGACCTTCTGCCCGCACTGCCGGCGCTATTCGCGCCCGTGCTGATGATTTCCGGCATGCTTTTTGGCTTTTTTACACCAACCGAAGCGGCGGCCGTTACCGTTGCCTATGTCCTGCTGATAAGCAGCATGTTCTACCGAGAGCTGACGTGGTCACATCTGTGGAATGCCATGTTGATGACGGTCCGCAGCACCAGCGCGATCCTCATCATTGTCGCTGTCGCATCGCTTTTCGGCTGGATTTTGGCAGTCGAGCAGATACCACAGGACTTTGCCCGTTGGATCCTGCAGTTCGCCGACAGCCCGATGGCACTGCTGATCATCGCAAACCTGATCTTCTTCATTGCAGGTATGTTTCTGGACAGTACCACCGCGACACTGCTGGTCGTGCCGGTGATCGCTCCGCCCATGGTGCTGGCGGGCGTCGATCCAGTTCACCTTGGGATCATCGTGATCTTCAATCTGATGCTGGGCCTGCTGACCCCGCCAATGGGCCTGTCGCTGTTTCTAGTCTGCGACATTGCAAAGATCACGCTGCGCGAGCTGTTGCGCGCGCTGCTGCCGTTCTACGCGCCTCTGCTGATAACATTGGCCATCATCACCTTCCATGCCGACCTGGTGCTTTGGTTGCCCAGTCTCCTTCGATAACACCCTGAAAGGTATAAATATGCGTATTGTCATTGGATCAGATCACGCGGGCTTCCCACTTAAGGCCACGGTTGTGGCCCATATCCGCAAGCTAGGGCATGAGGTAGAAGACGTTGGCTCTCACGATGACCAACCGGTGGACTTTCCGGATATTGCACAGCTCGTAACGGGCGCGGTCGCAGATGGGCGTGCCGAAAGGGGCCTTCTGGTCTGCGGTACCGGTGTTGGGGCGTCCATTGCAGCCAATAAGGTAAAGGGCATTCGTGCGGCGGTCTGTCATGATATCCACTCAGCCCATCAGTGTGTCGAACATGACGACGTCAACGTCATGTGCATCGGCGCGCAGATTGTCGGACCTTGGCTGGCGCTTGACCTGATCGATTCATACCTGACGGCCAAATTCTCTACTGACGAGGATTTCCGGCGTCGTGTCGAAAAGCTGCACAAGATGGATGCTGACCGCTGAGTTTGGCGGGCGCGGTGCGTAGCCCTCGTGCCCGCCCCTATAAGGATACCCCAAGGGACCATACGTGTAATTCTAAACTTCCTACTGCCGGATAGGACCGAAGTGCCTGACCGAACGGGGCGCTGCCGCACGGCGCATCATAGGTAGATACTATTGCTGCAAGGTACAGCGAGTGGCGACGGGTTCATTTCCATTTAACCGTCGCCATCCCTTCTCAATCCACGGTCACGCCTTCTTCGAAGCGGTCCCAGTCTTTAATGACAAGCGCTGCGAACGCGTTTCCGACCCGAAACGCGTTCTCGGTGGCGGGTCCGAAGCCCCCTGAGGTTGCCGACAACGATGCGGCAGTGTCCTGCCCGTCATACGCGCGGTCAAAGTTCGAGGCTGTCCGCAGGATCGCCACGCGGTCCATGTCCAGCCGGCCCGCTTCAGCTGCACGCTTGAGTGCGGTCAGGGTGGCGTTGTCCTCCATCTGGCTCATGCAGTAATCGGCAGCCCCGTCTGTCAGCAGGGCGGTGTGGTCGGCGACCTCTTGCGCAATGGTATCGCCATGCCAGTAGGTGTCGGCCGAGACAGAGGCGCAAACCATCACCTGCGGCGCCCCTTTTGCGGCATTCTGAGTGTAATTCGCACGATAGGCAGCCGCGTCATCACTGTCAGCCAGTTCGACGTCGCGGGTTGCATCCATTGCAGCAGAAACCAGAGCCGGATTCAGCGTGAAAACCTCGCTCCCCGCTGTCCAGCCCGGCTTCTCGCCAGGCACCTTGGCGCCCAGCTCGACGATCTGGCTGGTCCAGTCGGAAGGTGCATCGCGGCTGTCGATGCGATGGACCAACCCCGCATCCACAACGTGATCTGCCCACGCCGCTGAACCAAGCGTGCCATTCTCCGGGTCCACGCCGGCTATGCCCGTGATCAACACATAGGTCTGCGACAAATCGAGCTGATCCGAGAACCCGACCGCCATGGCTGAACTGGCTGCGTTGGCATAGCCCATCGTTGTGGTCATGACGCACAGATCCGCGTTGCAGGACAGCGCGTCATGATCCTTGGGCAGGCCGGGAACGGTGATCGTGTTGGGCAGGTCCAGGTTCTTCAACCACGGGGCTGCTTCCGCCTCGAACATGGCCATGACCAGGACTTTCGGGGCGAATGTCTCTGCAGCGGCAAGTGTGGGAACAGCAGACAGCGCCGCCACGATGGCAGCGCTGCAGCTAAGGGTGGTCGGCGTCATGGCGCATCTCCTGGTCCAGATATCTCGATGGGCCTATCCCTGTCCGGTCGGACAAGCCAGAACCAGCGCATCCCTCAACCCGTCGACGTCACACGGATGGCCATTTTCATTGCAGTTTGTGCAAATCTCGGGCGGCTTTGACGGCTGCAAAACCTAACCCCCGAAACATCGTCACTCGTTCCTCACTAGTTAAGTGTCGACAGAGCTAGTTCTTCGCGTTTGGGCAAATATGGTTCGCTCAGTGATAAGTCGTTCAAGCCGAATGCGCTACTGTCTCACGATAGCCAACGGGCACTTCTCAGGAAGTCAGCC